>JADZEO010000095.1 GCA_020850475.1 Bdellovibrionales bacterium
GCCCCGCTCATGCCAAGATCGACAAAGTCCGCAGCCTGCAACTCACCCCGGTAGAGGCGGTTGAACCAATCTTCGTCGCGTTGGCTGGGACCGACAAAATCCTGGGTCACTGATTCAGCGACACCATGTATTTCGAGACTTCCAGCCTCGGCCAAGTCGTAGAACAAAGATTCAAGATACTGGTTGTCGTCAATATTGCGCTCAATTAACCCGAACAGTTCCATGGTGGCAGCCCGAGGGATTTTGTCAGCCAGCTTGCGCACGTAAGCCTTTTCAATCCACGGCAAAGAGGCCAAACCCAAAAAGAGCGAGTGCCCACAAAATAAGCGAAAGCCTCTTTGACTCACCGGAATGTTCGCCAAAAACTGCCACGCGCCTAAGGCGTTTTTCGCCAAACTCCGTCGAATCTCAGGACGAGAATGGACAAAAAATCTTCCTTCGCGTTCGTCATCCAGTTGGTCTTTCAAGAGGTTGATTTTCTGCAAAAACAAACCAAAGTGATGGGCTTGAACGACCAGCCGCTGGGCCACTTTGAGTTGCGGTTCAACCACTGTCACGAGGCGGGCGAGAGTTTCGCCCACCACTCCGGCAACAAAAAAGCAATACTGGTTTACCTCGCGCAAATTACGCAAACGCAGCTGTCCTCGCTGACGGCGTAAGCGCGAATAGTACTGCATTCCCGCACTCATGCACTCCACCATCTCCTGAATGACTCCCCGGACGGTCAAAGGCACCGCATGAAGATCCTTAAAAATGAGAGTGGAATCCATCAGCAACAATCGCTCCCCTTCGGGAATTTCCGAGGGAAAGGCTTGTTGCCAATCGGCCATGCGCTCATCAACTGGAGGCGCGGTTAAAAACCCATCAAACTCACCGAACTGCCGCAATTGCTGACTCAGCTTGCGCCAAGGGGCATCTTCGACGGTGTCGAGAATACGACAAATCAAGTAAGTCAGACTCACCCACCCGCGCAAAGGGGTGTCGAGTTTTGAGATGCAATACGCAAAACTGCGACTCACTCGATCCAGGTGCTTTTGGTAGAATTCAACGCCCGACATAGATCCTCTAATCTAAAGACCTCACCACAGGAATCAACCTGAAACTGTCCTCCTGGCAAAGATTAACCCACCACCCCGCTGACGGCGATGATGCGTTGCTTAAACTCAGCCTCACGGCGCCCGCGAGTTCAACAACTGAATCTGCAGGGGCGATGCCGTGTCCAGATGAACATCCCTTTGCGGGAAGGCGATTGAAATCTTATGTTCCGATAGAATTTGGTTAATTTGGTGTCTCAGGTCACTCTCCACCTGCCGCATATCAAGGGGCCCATTCTGATGAATCCAGAAGTGCACCCGAAAGTTCAAGGTGTTGTCACCGAAGTCGACAAAGTACACCAAGGGTGCCGGATGCTTGAGCGGTCCATTGATTTGGTTCACGGCTTGAATCAAGAGTTTTTCGACTTCTCGGGTGGGGCTGCCATAGGCCACCCCGACATTGACGGCTCGGCGAACGACATCGTCCGAAAGGGTCCAGTTAATCACCGTGGACTCAAGGAACACGCTGTTGGGAATCAAAATGTTGGTGTTATCGGCCGAGACGATCTGGGTACTGCGGGCCCCGATGTGCCTGACGGTTCCCAGCAGATCACCCACCTGAACAAAGTCACCGACGCGCACCGGTCTCTCGATCATGACGATCAAGCCACTGATAAAATTAGAAACCACCGCCTGGGAACCAAAGCCCACGCCGATGGCGAGAGCTCCCCCCACCACCGTAAAAATGGTGATCGGCACATTGAGCAGCCGCAGGATAAACAGAGTGAGGATCACCATGAGGATATAAAAAATGATGGTCTCGAGTGTGTACTTGAGAGACTCCTCAATTTCAAACCGCGACAGCACGCGATTGCTGATCAATCGAGCGAGCCGCCGGCAGGCAAAATATCCCGCAAACAGCAGAGCTGCGCCCACGATGATTTTTCCGAGCGTGATGGGACTGCCATCGACCTCGAAGATCTTAAAGTTACAGACTTCCGGAAACCAACCTAAAACATCGGCTTGCCACACCCAGGGATCTCGACTCATGACGTTTACTTCCTCTCAAAGAGTTTCTTCATGCGTTTTTCAATGCTTTCTTTCTTTTTTGACCCTTTAACTTCTGTTTTTTTTGCATCGACTGGCGAAACCTGTGACTCGCCGGTCGGGCCATCGGGCCGCTTGCCTTCAAACGCCATTGCTTTGGCGACCATTTTTTCGATGATGTGTTTGGCAATTTCAAAGTTTGGCTGAGTGAGATCCCCCGACATTTCAAATGGGACCACCAAACGTCCCAATTCATCTGAATTGGCTGCCAGAATGCTCCCTTGAATAGGCGGGTTGGCGAGTGAGGCTTCACCCTTGAGGACTCCGGCCAACGAAAAATCCACCTCGCCTTCGGCCTCCAAATCATTCTTATCTGCGGTCTTTAATTTGAGCGTCTTGACTTGGATTCGACCCTCTTGAGTTGCAAATTGGCTGGTGAGCTCACCGACCATCCGCCGCGCGGGCCGCCGACTGACATTATCAAGACCCGGAAGGTCGTTAAGACCAGAGAGGATCTGCTCCTCAAGATCCAAGGAGCTGAGAGAAAAGTTCTGCACTCGCAAATTTCCATCGACCCGTACTCCCTGCCACCACTCAGGGGGTCCCGGCCAGGGAATGCTGGCGTTGCCTTCAAAGTCCATAAGACCCGCCAACCAATCTTTTCGCTCAGGATAAAACCAACGCACCATTTGATTGAGATTGAGCCTCTGGATTTTGAGCTTGGCGGGAATGATGGGTAACACCTGTCGCAACGGCAAACTGGCATTGGTCGCTTCGAGTGAACCGCCCCAGGCCGAGCCCACTTTCAACTCCATGTCGAGTCGGCCTTGTTGAAGGTCTCCCTTTAACTGCACTTGGCGAAAAATTTCGTTACCCAAAGCCACCTGTTGGGCTTGGGCATTCAATTTGACTTGCGAATCGTTGACCAGGGGCCAATCCGGCAGCAAAGCCTTTGGCTGGTGTTCCGCCGTCTCGTGCGCGGGAGGCTCAGTTTGCCCTTTGGCTCTCAACGGCGAAGGTAAACTCAAATTTTGCAGCTTAACGTTTAACTGTCCATCGAGCTTGACCTGACTGCGCTCGACTCCGAGGAAGTAATCATAAACTCCCGAGACACTCACCCCGCCACCCACCGTGCCGGACATTCCGTAAGCACTGATTGCGGGAACAAAGCCAGCCATGCGGCTCAAGTTGAGATCCCCAAGGTTGAGCATGAAATTAAAGTTGGGCCTTTGTGGTTGCGAAATAGCCCCGGTGCCGTGAATCTCTCCCACCGGATGGGCCAGAGATAAACTGCTTAAGACAATTTGCTGCCCTAATTTGTTGCCATTGGCCCTGATGGACAGCGCTTCGCCCGGCTTTTTTCGAATACTCTCCCCGACCACCACGGCCGCGCGGGAAAGGTCGAGAGCCATCTGCACTTTGCCTTGCATCAGCTCTTTGCCCTTGGCCGAAATCACCACCTCTGAGTTCATCTGAAAGGGACCGCCCAAATAGGTCTTGGTGTCTTTTGACTTGTAAGCCAATTGCCCAGAAACTCCGCTCAAGCGCAATGGGGCAAGGTCGACCGCCAGATTTTCGATGTCACTAAGATCTCCTTCAACTCGCGCGTTCACTTCAAAAGTTCCTTGTAAACTTTGGTCCTTTATAAAGGGAAAGTGTAAGTCAAAGTCTGAGAGTTCCGTGGGCGGAATTTTAAACTGCAATTTGGATTGACCACCCTTTGACCCTTGCACCCGCCCTCGCGCATAGCCTTTGAGTGACTTAAACTCGAGATCGCCTTTTTCGAGATTGAATTCGTCATTTTCAAACTTGCCGACAGCCTCCAGCCGGAGCCGCTCGTTGGGCTCCTTATGAAACCAAGGATCGACGTGAATGCGAGCCCCGCTCAAATCAACAATCGCAAACAGCTCGTTGAACTTCCATTGATCCCAGTACACCGCATCCAAGCGCATGTCGGCCCCGAGTCCCCCTCCGACTTCGATGGAATCTTTTTTCCAATTCAGGTCCCCACGGAAACCCTTTACGACGGCCTGAATCGCCCAATAGGGTGTCTCTTTAGGTTTTTTGGCAAAGTGGACCTTTCCCGAAAATGCTCCCGCCCAAGTTCCTTTGGGCAGAAACTGTGGTGGCACCTTAAGCTGACTGAGCTCCGGTACTTGAAACCGAACCAGCCAGTTGTGCTCCAGCGGTTTAAACTGGGTGGAGCCTCCCGCCGCCGCCAACAATCCGCCAAAATCGACGTTGATTCGTTTCGCTTCGATTCCCCTCGGAGTCGTAAAGATTTCTTCTGAGGAAATTTTAATGGGCACCGTACTGACGTACTTGCCCATTTGCAGCCCCGAGATCAGATCCAGATTGAAGTTCATCGGACTGTGATTGTTAAACAAGCTATCTTGGCGAACCAGCAAGCTGATCGATTTGAAAAGGAGTTGCGTGTCGTCCTCACCACTGTCATCAGCCGGATAAATCACCTCGACCTGTCCGCGAGAGACACTCACGTCCATCGAACTATCAAAGCTAACCGGAAGCGAAAATCCCCAGTCCTCTTCCGCGTCCGAATCGTCTTCTCTGGAGTCCTGCTCTTCTTCGCCTGGAAGGACAGTCAAGCGAATAAAGGGATCAGTCATGTAGAGTCGAGTACTCATTTGCAAACGCGGAAAGTCGGCCAGCGGATTGCCGAAACCGACGTCAATATCCAGTTCCGGTAAGACCACTTGCAGGGTCCCATCGGTGCGCATGACTTGGAGCTGCCGCAAGCGGA
>JADZEO010000096.1 GCA_020850475.1 Bdellovibrionales bacterium
CATGCAAGGTCAAAAATATTTGCACCTTGGAAACTTCACCGACGCGCAAGAGACAACCTTGAATACCGGCACGCTCACTCCCGGAGGCACCGCCTACTCCGGAGTGGTTTGGTACAACTCCACCAGTAATCAACTGAAATATTGGAATGGTTCGGCGGTTCAAACCTTTGGCCTCAGTGATCCGCAGCTCGCTGACGTGGCGGGAATTGATCCTTCAGCCACCACTGGTTACTTGCTCGGCTCGAATGGCACGAATTTAGTGATGCGCTCGCCGGCCAATGCCCGCTCTGATTTGGGTTTGGGTTCGGCCGCATTGTTGAGCGAAGACAGCAACAACACCTTTGGTAACGGCCAACTCGTGGCCTTTGACAGCGCCACCATGGTCTGTGCCGCCGGTCAGTACCTCACGATCCAGGGGCCGGGGCCCACTTACTCCTATATATGTGTGGCCGACTCCACCACCGATGCCACTAAACTCCCTCTGGCGGGCGGAACTCTGACGGGTGCGTTGCTCTCTACTTCGGGTTCGGCCGCAACTCCGGGTCTTAGTTTTGCTGGTGATGCCGACACCGGATTTTTTTCGCCCGGCGCTGACCTGGTTGCGATTGCCACCGGTGGTACAGAGAGAATGCGTATTGATTCGTCCGGCTATGTCGGAATCGGAACCACCACCCCAGCCTCCGCCCTGGACGTTGGCAACGGCGAAATCAACGCCTTCAGATACACCGCCAATGGCCCAGGGCTGAACAACACCTTCTTTACCGGAAAAGCCATGGGAAATTCTGTTTTGCAGCTTGGCTCAGCTTCCGGAGGTGTCGGTGGCACCGTACAACTCTACGATGACACCGGAGCTTCACTCAACACTCGAATCGTCGGTTCCGGTAACTCCTACTTCAACGGCGGCAACGTCGGCATCGGAACGACAGCGCCAGCGGCGGCTTTAGAAGTGAATGGAAATATTCTGCTTTCAAAGGGCGCCGATCGATCGTTGGGAGTCTCGACCCAAGCCAACAATACGGCTGGCAATAATTTATCGATTTATGCAGGAAATGCTGGAGCGGCGGCTGGCCCGCCAATTGGCGGGGCAGGAGGAAGTCTTCGATTGTCCGGCGGGAATTCAACAGCCGGCGGAACAAAAGGTGGGAATGTTCTGCTCTTTGGTGGGAGTGACAGCAGTGGTGTTGATTACGGAGATGTCATTTTGGCTCATGATGGGACAGCAAGCCGAGGCAACGTCGGAATCGGAACTTCGCCGAGTAGACTACTGCATGTCAACGGCCCAATGAGGGTCACGGCATCGGCACTACCAGGCACGCCGGGAGCTGGCGACATCGCCGTCGATTCGGGGGACTCGAACAACCTCAAGTGGTACGATGGCTCGCGCTGGCTTTCAGTGTTGGGCTTTGGCGGCGAAGTGAACGTATCAAGCACTCCGCACACGATCACCAGTTCCGATAACGGCAAGGTTTTCAATTATACGAATAACGCCGCCGGCGTGATCAACTTACCCGCCCTTAGCTCGGTGAACGCTGGGTTTAGCGTGGTGATTACGAGAGAAGTGGCGAAGACTCTGACTATCACGCCAAATGGCAGCGACAAATTCCCAGGGGGCGTGGCAACGATTGAAATGCAGGGTAAAAATCTTCAATCCGTTACGATCATGAAGGCCGGCTCGACTTGGAAGCTCGCGAACCAAACCGAAGAATGCACCGTAGGGCAAGACTGCTGGACGGCCGATGGCACGGGCGGCATGAAGCAGCTTTATGTCGGCACCTATAAGGGTAAACAATACTTCACCACGCCTGGTGGCTGTACGGATTCGGGCACTCCGACTTGTGCTGGCGGCACAGACACGGTCCTCAAAAAATGGGCGAACAATTCCGGCACCACGGCTTACAATATCGACGCGATTGCCACTGATGATTATGAAGTCGGCGTCAGTCAATCGGCGACTCTGGCTGGCAGCTATACCGACACAGAAGCGGCTAAGTTCTGCGAGAATATGAATTACGCTGGCTACACCGACTGGTATTTGCCGTCCAAAGAAGAACTTGCTTTCTTGCATAGAAACAGTGCGTCAATTGGCGGATTCGTGTACTCGTCGTCCTACTGGTCCAGCACGGAGTACACTAATACCATTGCTTGGAACTTCAACTTCAATGTCGGGTACGCGGTCTACAACGTTAAGACGGGTAATTACTACGTCCGGTGTGTCCGGAGATTCTGATCGACACACAGTGTCGATCGTTGATGATTTGATCCTTTGATTATTTCTCCAAACCCGCCGCAGGCGGGTCGATTTTAAATTTTTTTGAGGTTCATTATGGCGCGTTATCAACATTTACCGATCTATAAGACCGGATATGAGCTTCTCGGCCAAATTGTTCGCGTCACCAAAGAATTTCCCCGCGAATACAAGTTCACTCTGGGCCAGCGGCTGCGCGACGAAGTCATTGAAGTTTTGGTGCTGATTTATCGGGCCAACAGCCAAAAGGACAAGGTTGCTGTCTTGGCTGAAATTTTAGAGCGAGTTCTGGTGATCGAGCTATTGATTCGCCTTTGCCATGACCTAAGAATTCTTGCCCGAAAGCACTACGCGGGGCTTGCCGAGATCACCGAGTCGCTAGCGCGCCAAACCGAGGGTTGGAAAAAATCCGCGGCCAGGCTAGTTTAAGCCCCGGGTCTTTGCGCGGTAGCGGGAATAAGAAATGCCAAGGTGTTTTTTAGGGAGCGATTTCATCTCGGGATGGGTTCAGTTGGATCATGTGTTCAACTCATATCCCCGTTTGACCAAAAGTCCTAATGGGGGCTCGGCGCTTGAGCAATCGGGCGGCCGTGCAAAAAGAAACCCATCGCACCGTGTGTACTCGTCGAACTACTGGTCCAGCACGGAGAACAATAATACCAATGCTTGGAACTTCAACTTCAATAACGGGTACGCGAACAACAACAATAAGACGAATAATAACTACGTCCGATGTGTCCGGCGATGGAACCGCGCAAGACCCGCTTCATTTGGCAAGGTTGCGCCGTGGAGCTGACCTTTGAAGAGGTTGTCGACGCCTATTTCGACTGCCGCAAGAACAAACGAAACACCATCCACGCTGTGGCCTTCGAATTTGAACTTGAGCGCAATCTCGTTGATCTGTACCAAGATTTGATCGGCGGCCACTATAATATTGGCCGGAGCATCGCCTTTGTCGTCGAACAACCCAAGGTCAGAGAGATCTGGGCGGGCACCTTTCGCGACCGCATCGTTCACCACATCATCTACAACCGGCTCGCACCAAGATTTTACCCCCGGTTTATTCGCAACAGCTTTGCCTGCATCCCCGAGCGCGGGGCTTTAGATGGCTCAAATCGGCTCTGGTCTGGCATGCGGTCGATCACTCGGAACTGGCAAAGTCCCAGTTATTACCTGCAAGGCGACGTTCGCAACTTTTTTGTCAGCATCGACAAGGACATTTTGTTTTCACAGCTTGAGCCGCGCATCGTTGAGCCATGGTTGATGGATTTAACCAGGCAGGTTGTCTTTCACGACCCGCGTGAAAACTGCATCATGAAATCCAAGCCAAGTGCGTTTGCCCGAGTGCCAAGACATAAAAGCCTTCTCAATACTGACCGCAATAAGGGTTTGCCGATCGGCAACCTCACCAGCCAGTTTTTTGCCAACGTCTACCTGGACGCCCTGGATCAATTCGTCAAACACACCTTACGGGTAAAATATTATTACCGCTATGTGGATGACTGGGTGATCTTAGGCGAATCTCCTGGCGAGTTAAATAACCAATTTGATGCTATCCAAGAGTTTCTGCAATCCAAACTCGCTCTTGAGCTTCACCCTTTTAAAAAGCAAATCGCCCCGATTTACCAGGGAATTGATTTCATCGGCTATATCCATAAACCCTACCGGCGACAGATACGAACGAGAACCGCCGGCAAGATGGTAAGCCTTGTTCACCAGTGGAAGAAATCTCCCTATGCCCTTGAAGACGATGCCCTGATTGATCTTCGCAATAGCCTGAATTCGTATTTCGGCATCTCTCGCTGGGGATCTACCTATCGGCTGCGCAAACACATTGGCGATGGTGTAAGTGGGCTATTTATCCGGCCAGATGAGAATTACTTGAAGCTGATTGTTCCACAGTCTGTGCCTCAGTGATTTTGGCCATCTCAGAAGTGCCCGGCCCCGTTTTCAGGGCCGGGCGATTTACTAACCCTGGTTTAAAACCCTCGTGACAATTCCGCAATCGGACACCTTTTCGGACACAAAACCGTGCTCGATTTGTGTGTCCGAAATTTTTGAAAAACACCGTTTGTGTCCTGCCAGTGTCCCAGTTTCATCTGCAATACTTTAGGTTGCTGATAAATCGGACACGGAGAATATCGGACATGGGTCGCGCTAACGTGGGACCAGCCGCAAGCCGGGCGCCTGAGTCGCAACCGCTACCCCCGGCATTTCCGATGGCGCGGAATCCGGAAGACCGCCGAACGACACGATGTTGACCGCCTTGGCAAGGTGTTCAGGGGTCAAGTGGGCGTATCTTTGGCTTTCCTCGAACCGTGCATGGCCCAGAAGTTTCTGAAGGTCATAGAGGCTCCCGCCATTCATCACAAAATGCGAGGCAAAAGTGTGCCGCAAATCATGAAATCGGTAGCGGTTCAATAGCCCCGCCTTCTTTTGCGCCCGCTGAAAGTGCCAGTAAATGTGCCCCTCATCAAACGGCTTACCGATAGCTGTGCAGAACACATATTCAGAATGCCAGGCTCTGGCCTTCATTTCCATAAGAGCTTGCCTGACAACATCGCTCATGGGAATGCGCCTTTGTGAATTCCGCGTCTTGGTTCGATCCGCAAGGCCATTTCTGTCACGAAGCCTTGTGATATGAACAAATCCCTTGGCGAAATCCACACGGTCCCACAACAGGCCCGCCAGCTCCCCACGCCGCATCCCAGTGTTCATCGCGGTCACAAATAGCCAATAGTGGGGATCATTCTTGTTTGCCGCCAGAAATTTTTCAATCTCCTCGGCCGACATAAAATGATCCGCGCGTTTTGGCTCCTTGACCTTTGGGTAATCCTTAAAGGGGTACTTCGTGATTTTCTCCTGCTTGAATGCTTCGCTCATGATTTGCTTCAAAACCCCCAAGATTAAGTTGGTCCCCACGGGGTTGTGATTGGATTCCCTAAGCTTCGCAACAAGCTGATCGGCGTGTTCGCGGGTGATCTGCGACAGGTAAATCTCACCGATGAATCCGAGAATGTGGGTCTTAAGATTCATTTCGTAGCGCTCGACGGTTCGAGCAGATGACCTGGGCGCGACCCAGTGGTCGAGCCACCACTTGGCAAACTCATTAAACCGCATTTCCTGCAGCATCGGCTTCATCACCGGCATCACGCCGGTTGCCAAAAACTGCCGCTTCTCGGCCAGCTTCACGGACTTCCAGGTGGCGGCATCCGACTTCTTTTCAAAGCAGGGGCTTTTGAACTCTTGGCCATTGATATAGATGCGCTCTCTATACCTTACGCCACCCTTACGCTTTATCTTTTCCATCTTTTTGTCTCCTTATCGTGCCCGTTTGGGCGGTTAAGAAGACCCCATGGAAAAGTGGCCTCTATTTTCTCGAAAACTATTTAATTTTCAAAGAACGATAGGGCCACTTTCGTACCATAGGGTTTGAGCATGGTGAATTGGTTTTGCAGAGTATGCGGTTATTTGACTGGGCCGATAGTGGCCCGCTCAATCCATTCAGTTAACTGCGTAGGTGTGAAGCGGATCAGGGCGCCTAGTTTTACGTACTGAACCTCGCGCCGGAAGACCGCTTTTCTAAGCCTTGATTTTTTGATCTTGAGAAGTCGTGAAGCATCGTCAATCGTCAGCAGTTCAACGACGTTTGAATGCATGAATAGAACCCCCTTTTTCAAAAATCTTGATTCATTTCTATAAATTTAAATTTCATGATATCCAGCCCATTAAAGTCTCTCCCTCATTACTCTGATACCCGCACTCCGACTCAAATTACCGCCGCCGTAAGCACTGGCCACCCTCACTACAACTACAATGTTGGGTGCGGGTGGCCAGTGGTGGAGGCGGCGCGCACAAAACATCTCTGGTTACCGGAATATTTGGTTCGTTTGGCGCACTTAGCTCACTGGGGCTTTTTGCCGCTATTCTGCTTTCCCTGCTCATGCCGTGAGCAGGGGTGTGAGCGGGCGACGTAGAGTTTTTTTGCGTCCAGAGTTCACCCAATAAGCGAGTGTCTGTGTAAGTGTGAACTGGTGCATTAAGCGGGTCGGCTAAGATGTCGTCGAGCTTTGACCAAAGAAAAAATGGACAATTCCCACGGTGCCAGGACTCCCTGGCAGCCCTCATAAGTTGTCTGCCTATTGTCGCTGATTGTACCACATACCAGAATCCCCAGAGATTTTTCTTGGTGCCGTAGTCGGCAAAAAGTCGCCGGTAGCGGCGTTGATTCTTGGGCGAAAGCTCTAGCTCCACTGCCACCGCTTCCCTTAGTCCACCAATTTCAACGGCCATGAGTCCATCGGGTATGACCCGTTCGGCGATATTCTTTAGACCATATTTCGCCGCCACATTTGCCCGGATTTCATGCTCGGGCCGCCAGGAGTGGGAAATGCCTGCGGCCTCAAGACTAAGGCGCAAATCCACAAGCTTTAGATCGTGGTCCAAAATGAAGCGTGGAAAATGAGCTTTAGATGGTTGCGGTAAAAGCGCCTTTGCGCTTGCTTTGGTCAGTGCCCAGGCATTAAGGCCGGCCTCAAGCCCCGCAATTCTTTGGATATGGCCACCCCGCTCAAGGGTCCTCAGTCGTCGAAGCACGGTCGTCATGGCCACACCGGGGAAGTGTCTCTCAGAGAGCTTTTTCGTCGTGAATAATCCGTATCTTTGAAGGTCTTTGAGAATGGCTATGTCTCTTGAAGTTAGAATCAATTACCCCTCCCTTTTGTTGTAAACGTCCTATTGTTCATAGGTCATCGAACGCGGCATTGACCGCATCATCGGGCGATCTCGTCCGTCTGTGTTTGATCTCAATTTTGATCGCTTCATCCCTTTCTTTTGCTTGGCGCTCGGCATTGGCGCGTTTAGCCGCCTCGGGCTCTCTCAGGCGGCTTTCTTGACTCTGGCAAATTTCCTGGCGCTGGCTCTGGATGCTGTGGCTCCGTTCTCTGACAAGGATTTGCTCTCTTTCATGGCTTTTGACCTCACTTACTTTGGCAAAGTAGTGCACAAGTAAACCTGCAAATCCCACAGCCGCCAGAATGACCCATGCCCAAATAAACAGGCTACGAATCATGGCAATGAGGTGCCAAGCGGGGTTGCTGGGTACAGCCGAGCCATTGGCCACCATCGCCTCGGCAATGGCAAAAATGCCTATTGAGAGTCCCATAAACGAAAGCGCCGCGCGCCGTAAGATCTCATCCATCAGGTAGATCCTTTCGGGTTCGAGAACGCAGAGTGTTTTAGTTAAACAGTGGTAGGTCGCAGATTAGCGGTCGGAGCGAGTCCAGGTCGGCAAATTTTTTACCCGCTCACTATAAGCAGGGACAAAATCTATAATTGAATATAGATTAGGCACTATGCGAATATCGAAGAAACAGGATCAAATCCAAGTAACGACAGGGAAAAGTCGAAAATCGGCAAGGCGAACACCGACTAAGGCTGGTACTCTTAAAATCGGAACGGTTTCGAAAAAATCCGGCATTCCGGTCGTGACCCTGCGATTCTATGAACAAATGGGTCTCATCACGAGCGTGCAAAACGCCGAGACCAGACTGAGCACCCACCGGCGCTTTGCCCCGGCCATCCTGATCCATTTGGACTTCATTAAACTTTGCCGCGCATCGGGGATCTCAATTCCTCAGATTCGGAGTCTGATGAAACTCTATCGTGGCTTTAAGGTGCCCTCTTCTGTCAAGATGTCGGCGCTGAAAAGATCCATTGACCTTGTTCGCGACCAAAGAAGTCGCTTGGGTCAGATAGAAAAGGTGCTTTTGTTTCGCCTGCGGAATCCCGAGGGGGATATTGAAGATCTCCTTGACGATTGACTGGGCGGGCGTGAAGGAAAAATGACACTTTTTCAGAACAATGTCATTTTTCATTCATTATTTTTTGCGCCGGCCTCTCGCTGGTGCCCAGTCGTAGCAACCTAGCAGATTGCAGGCTAGGTAGTTTTAATCCGCATCAGATTCGTGAGTCATCTGGAATTGGCGAAGTTGCCTAGGATATTTTGAGTCTATGAATTCAAGCAGCGTGATTATTTTCTTTGCCTCGTCAGTGGTCCAAGTAACCAAATAGCGACCACTATAAAGTGGGAACCGTCGGACGCCCGAGATTTCATCGGCCTGGCCAATATGGGGAGTCTTTTTGAGATAGCCTTTTAAGCCATTCACTTCCTCCTGTAGCTCATAAAGTTTTTTATCGGCGAAATCTTGGGACTGCTCAAGGTTGTGAGAGTACAGCCAAACTACAGCCTCCTCCATCTCAACCTTGAATTTGTCGGATTCTTGAATTGCAAACCCCTCCATTAACCGACGGCCTTCTTTGACTTTCTACCTGCGAGAGCTCGCTTCTTTGCTCGCGCAAAGACCTCTGCTGTGGAGCCTTCAGTTGCCGGCGCAACTCGACCTTGAGCGACATCCATTAAACTTGCAGTGAGTCCCTCTAGCCGAGCAAGATCGAGCTGCATCTTCTCGAAAACATCGGCGTTGAGGAGAACGAAAGCTTCGCCACTTTTACGAGTGATTTTTACGGGCTCACTTCGAGCCGCTTCCATCCACTCCTTCATATTTGATCTAAATTGGTCTGCACTTGTTCTATCCATACTGACCTCCTACAACCAAACAGTACGCCTAACCGTACCGTTTGTCAATATCAATGCCTAAATCACTGTAAATACGTGATAAAATCAAATGCCTTTTTGGTAAATCCCTAGCGCTCGATTTTAGGGCCATGGATAATTCCTGCCACAAATTTAGATTTGTGGCAGGAATTGACCATCCTTAAATATCGGGCTTGTTCAGTCGTGCGAAGGTAGATTTGTCAAAATCCGATCTGCCCGAGATTGTGCGCGGATTTCTTGCGCACGCCTTATGCGAATTTCCTAAAAAGAAAATTCGCTTCGAGGACTTTACCCCAGAGATGGTCAAATACTTTTCGCGGGACGATATTCCGGGGAACATCCGGGGAATTGAAAACGATGTTGTCCGTCTCGTAGCTCACACTCCTGTTGATGGCGCAGGTAAACTAGATTTTAGAAACTGGAAGAAGATACTCGCTGGTGCAAGCACCTCAGCCGGTCCAGAGGGACTTTTGACCTACAAAAAGATCATGTCATCTAAATTTGATTTACGAGAGGGTTCCCATCAAGTTTTCAGTCGCGATCACGCGTCGTTTGTAGTCGATGAACTCTGCTCTGGCGGAGACGCTGACCATCGGGGCGACAGAATGCTCCGCAAGCTTTTCATGAATGAACTGCGCATCATCGTGGAAAGTATGCTCTTTGTCACTGACGGCGATCAAAAAATTCGTGTCCACAATACAGGCGCGGGATTCAAGAGCGCCTTGTAGATAGACATCAATGTCAGAGAATGGCCGACATACTCCCACTTAAATCTCCGCGTCTTTCGCCGCTTGATCATCTTTACTTGGCGTTTTCTCGGGCATAGGAATGTCGTACTCAGCAATGATTTTGACGAGTCGATCTGAAGGCTCTTTTTTGCGATCCTTTTCAAAATCTTCGGCAGCTTTTTTCGCACCACCTTTTACGGCTGGCTTGAGTTTTGTTTTGTTCATAAAATTGACCTCACTTTCAGACTATTCTAACATGACTAGAAATGCAACTAAGCACCTGTATTTACAGGATTATTCGTGCCGATGCCGAATCGGACACAAAATAAAAGGCCGTCTCGGTTTGGGCTCCTGAGAAACCCAACTGAGACGGCCCAAACTTATTTTACTTGTAGTTGGCTGGGTTGTACGTTCGGCAATCGCCGGAGCGATTGAAGATCGACGGACAATGCCAGCTTTCGGTCGTTCCCTTCAACGCTTGAGCGCGAAGTTGCGACACCATCTTGAGCGGTATGTCCGGTCTGCCGATTAGACAGAAGCCGATGTAGAACGCGATGAACACTTTCATCAAATCTGTGAGAGCGCCTTGGATACTCATAGGTAACACCTTTCTTTGTTGGTTGGGGCTTGAGAAAATTCGGACAGCCTTTCGCCCTCGCAAAGACGGATTGAAATCACGATTTTCGTGATACCGAAATTTTGCATTATTGGCACAAGAGCTGTCCGATTTCTGGCCGAGAATGGTCAAAAACGGACACAAAAGAAGGAAAACAGAAAACAACAGACTCACAGGGTCTTGGTTGAACTTGAATTTACTAAGCTATCGAAACCAAACAAAAATCATGTGATTCCGATAGATTAAGAAATTCATTTTTGGACTCGTGTAAAACCGTCGTGCCTAACGTCGGTATCGGCACAGCGACGCCGTCCGATATGCTGCACATTTACTCGGCAAGTGCTAAATACGGGTTACTTGTCGGTAACGTTGCCGTACCGGCCGTCGCCTCCGGACCTTTCGTTCGAACAGAAGGCCGCATTTACGCCGGCGACGGTACCGCGGCCTTGCCTTCATTTGCTTTTGGTTTGGCCGGTCAGGAAGACAACGGCATGTTCCGCCCTAGCACTGACTCTCTTGGGTTCTCAACCACTGGCAGCGAGAGAGTACGGATCGATTCGACCGGCAACGTCGGTATCGGGACGACGGCTCCAACAGCAAAATTGGATGTTTCTTCAGGTGACGGGGTCGGTCTTTTACTTGGTGCTGAGATCAACTCGACGGCTCGTGGTGATAACAACATCAAAGTGGGAAGAATTGGTATTCCTCATTACTCAAATAGCGAAGAACCCTTGGCCCTAATCATGGGCGACGCCGGGATTCTCAAAAACGAAGTCTACGTGGGAGGAGGATCCACCGTCCAAAACGCCGCAACGCAAATTCGGTTTTTCACCGCCGCAAATAAGACGACTTTACAAGGAACAGAGCGCTTAACTATTGAGAACAATGGATTTGTTGGAATTGGCGACACCTCACCCAGCTACACTCTTGACGTCGCGGGAGATTTCCATATTACAGGCACTCCATACCGTGCTGGCGGAGATATCGCCTGGCAGGTTCCTTCGGATGCGCGCCTCAAGGATGTCGTCGGAGCGTATGCCCACGGACTAGACGCTCTGGTTAAACTGGACCTAATTCGGTTCAGATACAAAGTCCAAAATCCTATCGGAGCAGACAGCTCGCAAGAATATGCCGGAGTCCTCGCCCAAGAGGTCCAAAAAGTGATTCCCGAAGCCGTCAAAGAGGACCCCAAAACTGGTTTCCTTAGTCTCAACACCACGCCAATTTTTTGGGCCCTAGTCAACTCGGTAAAAGAACTTTATCAAAAGCTTCTAGGTCTTGAGGAGCAAGTTACAGACCAGAGTCGCCGTTTAGCGTCGGTCGAGGCTAACCAGGACCGGGTGCAGTCGAGGCTCCAACAACTCCAAGATGAGAATTCAAGACTTCGCTTAGAGCTGGAGCAACATCGACTTGAGACTACAGATCTCAAAGATCGTTTGGAGCAACTCGAAAAACTTCTTCACGCCAAATGAGATCGTGGAAGACGACTCAAACTCGATCCCCTAGGCGCCACAAAAAGTGATCGGCCAGGACCAAATTGACCATGGCCTCAACTACCGGCAAAGCCCGAGGTATGATGCAAGGATCGTGGCGACCGGAGCGAGCCTGATGTAAAACCGTGGCAGTGGGTTTAAAGGTCAGCCTCAGCACAATGTCTTCGCCCGTTGAAAGTCCGCCGCGAATTCCCCCGTACTGATCTGATATTGAACGCCAGTGAAACTCGCTCCCTTCAGCCCGAGCGGCCTCAACCCCAGCTCCGAGTTCAACAGCAGTCACTGCGCCGATTCCCATGAGGGCTGACGCCAAATCCGCTTTCAATTTATTAAACACGGGTTGGCCCAGCGAAATCGGGGGCGAACCGACTCTCACCTCGACCTGTCCACCGTAGGAAAGGCCCTCGCGCTGTGCTTGCGTTAACATTTCCAACACCTGCGCCGTTGGCCACTCACCTTCAATCGGCAGCGGACCTATCTGTAAGGCCCGCGCGACCACGCGTGTACTTGGCGAAACCGCGAGCAAATACATTTGGGCCACCGAGCCACCTAACACCCGAGCAAGAGTCTCCCGACCCGAGGCTCGTCCGCCACCGCGGAAATCCACGTGACCAAATTTCTGTTTCCAAACGTCATCGGCATGACCAGGACGAGGAGCGCTCTTGAGCGAGTCATAGTCTGCTGATCGAGCGTCTCGATTCTGAACCACGATGGCGATCGGAGTTCCCAAGGTTTTGCCCTCAAAAACGCCACTCAAAATTTCCGGCTCATCAGTTTCAGCCCGGGCCGAAACCACTCGTGAGGGATCTCCGTGTTGACCCGGGCGGCGGCGCTCTAAATTGGCTTGCAGTAAAGCCATGTCAAAAGGGACACCGGCCGGACAACCATCCACCACCACACCGATAGCCGGACCGTGGCTCTCGCCAAAACTGGTAATTACAAAGCGCTGTCCCCAACTGTTTGCCGCCATGATTTCCATAGACCCTAAGCGGAGCCCTGCTGTCAACCCACCCCACCAAAAACTCTCAGAGGTTTATGTATTTACAAATCACCACAACCCCTTTATGCCCTACTCCATGAAACCCCTTTTGATGTTTGATTTTGATGGAACCCTGGTCGACACCGGCCCAGATATCGTCAGCGCCGTGAATGAGTTTCTGGCAATCAAAAAGCTGCCGGCCCTGCCCCACGCGACCGTGCTCAAGTTTATTGGTCGCGGACTCGCTGATTTGTTGGCCGGAATCGTTCCCGAAGCTCAACGGCAGGCCCAAGATCAAAAGGCCATCGAACGCGAGTTTCTTGAAGTGTACGATCGCCATGTCCTCAACAGCCCGCGCCCCTTGGCGGACGCCGCAGATTTTTTGCGCCATTGTCCCTATAAAATTGCCATTGTCTCTAATAAGCGCCAGCAGTTTATTCCCAAAATTCTGGCGCACCTGGGGCTGCTCGACCTGCCGTGGGTCGCCATGATTGGCGGTGACTCCTTGGCCCACAAAAAGCCTCACCCTGAACCCATGCGCACTGCCATGCTCAAGGCCGGCGTGGATGCCAGTCATGCCTGGATGGTCGGTGACGGCTTTCCCGATGTTGAGGGTGCCGCCGCCTGTGGAATACCCTGTGTGGCCGTCGAATTTGGCTATGTTCCGGCCGAAGAATTGATCGCCCGAGGGGCCCAGTATCGCATTCGCTACTTCGCCGAATTGCACACCATCATCAAGCCAAAATAACGTTCCGCGAAACCCTCCAAAATCCGCCTCGAGCGTTGACTTTGCCCCCTCATTAACGCTACACAACACGGGCCTTAAACAGGAGGAGGGAATAGGTATGTTTAAGCCCCAAATTTGGATTGCGGCATTATTGGTCGCCATCCTCGGAATCTCAACTTCATCGTGTACTAAAAAATCATCACAAGGTGAAAACGTCATCAACGCCGCTTTACGCGCAAACTTAAAGGGCTTGGACCCCGTTTACGCGAGCGACACGTACTCGAACGCGGTGGTTTCGCAAATCTACGAAACCCTGCTGCACTATCACTACCTGAAGCGCCCTCTCGAATTAGCTCCCCTGGTGGCCGAGACTCTGCCGGAAACTTCTAAGGACGGCCTCACTCACACCTTCAAACTGCGCAAGGGTGTGATGTTTCATGATGACGCCGCTTTTCCGGGTGGCAAAGGCCGCGAAGTCACGGCTCAAGATTTTATTTAGTCTTGGAAGCGTTTAATGGACCCCGCTGCCACTTCTGACGGCGCGTGGATTTTTGAGGGCCGCATTGCTGGCCTGGACGACTGGCGCACTAAGGTTTCTAAGGGTGAAGCCACCTTCGACACTCCGATTGAAGGCTGGTCGGCTCCCGACAGTCATACGCTCGTAATCAAACTGACCAAACCCTATTACCAACTCCACTACGTCTTGGCGATGGGTTATGCCTCGGTGGTTCCGAAAGAAGCGGTCGACAAATACGGCAAAGAGTTTTTGAACCACCCCGTTGGTACCGGCCCGTTTAAATTCGAAAGCTGGGTCCGCAACAGCAAAGTGGTCCTCGTTAAGAACCCCAACTGGAACGGCCACACCTATCCCACCGAAGGTGAACCCGGTGATGACAAGAATGGTTTTCTCGCCGACGCCGGTCAGAAGCTGCCGTTTGTCGACAAGTTGGTGTTTCATGAGATTATCGAAGACCAACCCGCTTGGCTGATGTTCCAAAAAGGCCAAGTCGACATTCTCGGCATTCCCAAAGACAACTTTGATAGCGCCGTTGTAAACAACAGCTTGTCAGAGGAGATGAAGAAGAAGGGCATTCAGCTCGAAGTGACGGTTGAACCCGATGTGACTTATACCAGCTTTAACATGATGGATCCGTTGATCGGCAAAAACGACAACCTCCGTAAGGCGATTTCCTTGGCTATGGACACGCCCACTTCCATCGAGAAGTTCTACAACGGCCGTGCCGTCAGCGCGCACAGCCCCATTCCTCCGGGAGTGGATGCTTATGATCCTGGCTTTAAGAATCCCTACAAAGAGCACAGTATCGAAAAGGCCAAAGAGTTGTTGGCGAAAGCCGGCTTCCCCGAAGGCAAGAACCTCCCACCGCTGGTTTACTCGACCACCAACTCTTCGACGGCCGCCCAAATGGCGGAGTTCTTTAAGCTCGAGATGGAGAAGATCGGTGTTCAAGTGAAAATCGAACAGTCATCTTGGCCGCAATTCACCGAAAAAATTCGTGACAAGAAGGCGCAAATTTGGGGAATCGCGTGGTTGGCCGACTATCCTGATGCAGAAAACTTTTTGCAGCTTCTTTACGGCAAAAACATCAGCCCCGGCCCCAACGGCTCCAACTTCAAGAACAAGGAGTTTGATGAGCTTTACGAGAAAGCCGCCCTCATGCCGCCCGGAGCTGAGCGCACCAAGGTTTATCAGCGCATGCGCGACATTGTCGTTGAACAATCCCCCTGGGTGCCCGGTGTTCATCGCTTGGGCTACCGCCTGTATCATGGCTGGTTGCGAAATTATAAATCGCACTCCATCGTCAATGATAACTTTAAATACTTGCGCGTAGATCCCAAGGCTCAATCTGAAATAAAGGCGAAACTCTGATGTTTAAGTATGTTGTTCGGCGCGTTCTGTACATGATTCCAATTTTGATCGGGATCACGATGGTCACCTTCCTCCTGTTCAACGTGGCAGGAGGTGACCCCGCCGCTCAGGCCGCCGGAAAACATGCGAGCCCAGAACAAATCGAGCAAATTAAAAAAGAACTGGGCCTCGATCGTCCCCTCCACATGCAGTACTTGTTTTTTGTAAAGCAGATTGCCACTTTCGATTTCGGTCGAAGCTGGTCGACTAAGCAGATGATCTCAACCATGATCAATGACGGGATCGGCGTCAGCCTCAGCCTCACTGTCCCGTCATTTGTCATAACGTTGCTGGTCACCATTTCACTTGCCCTGCTCATGGCGCACTTGCGCGGCACCTTGTTTGATAAGTCGGTGATGGTGATTTGCTTGGCGCTTATGAGCTTGAGCTCGTTGGTTTACATCCTCTATGGCCAATATTATTTGGCCTACAAATTAGATATGTTCCCCATCTCCGGCTGGGACCCGAGTTGGACGGGCCGCTGGGAATACCTCGTTTTGCCCGTGATAATTTTCGTGTCTCTTTCGTTGGGCGGAAACATCCTGTTTTACCGCACCGCTTTTCTGGATGAGATTTATCAGGACTACGTGCGGACCGCGCGCTCGAAGGGTCTCGACACCAAGACCATTCTGTTTAAGCACGTGCTTCGTAACGCCATGGTAACGATCATCACCCTGGTGGTTATGCAAATGCCCTTCTTGATAACGGGCTCGCTCCTCATTGAGTC
>JADZEO010000097.1 GCA_020850475.1 Bdellovibrionales bacterium
CAGCCGATGCCAAACGCATTTCGGTCGGTGAGTTTTTGGAACGTCTCAAACCATTAATGACCGAGGCTCAGTACAAGAAGTTTGCCGTGGCGGTGGAGTCCGTCAAAGACAAAGAGCTTCCGGATATTATGATCGAAGCCAACAATTTGTATCTAAAAGAAGGCGAAGAGACCTTGAAGCTACAGGTGGGTCGCGATCCCGAGGCGTTGATTTCCATCGGCGACGTCAGCATTACCAATGCGGAAATGGAAGACGTCAATGGCGCACTCAAGAAAATAGAAGGTGTAGTTAAGGCCCACCCGAAGAACGCGGGGCTACCGGCTGAACTTTATCACTTGTTGGTTCCGCAGGCGGAGGCTTGGCTGTGGCCCGTGGCCATCATTGCGGCGGCTGGCTTACTCGGCTACTTTTTGTACAAAGGTCTGTCGAATGTGAACGTCAAAGTGAGCGGCAGTACCACCCACGAAATCACGGGCGGCACGCATCACACTATCGACACCAATCATCGATTCGGTATTTTTAACACCGGCACTCGCTAGGCTTGAGCCTTAGAGTTTATAGCGTTGAATGCGAAAGGCCCTTGGGTAGTCCTTTGGGAATCGCGCCCAAGAGCTTTTTGGTGTAGTCGTCTTTAGGATTTTGGTAAATCTCAACGGCATTGGCCATCTCGACCACCTTGCCGTTGTTCATGACGGCCAACTCATCAGAAATAAACTTCACCACCGCCAAATCGTGCGAGATGAAGATATAAGTCAGATTGAACTCATCTTGAAGATCGAGCAGCAGGTTCAGAATTTGCGCTTGAATGGACACATCCAGAGCAGAGACGGATTCGTCACAAATAATAAACTCCGGCTCCACCGCGAGAGCGCGAGCAATACAAATGCGCTGGCGCTGTCCTCCCGAAAACTCGTGGGGATAACGGTTGAGCATGACGCGCTCAAGACCCACGCGCTCCATCAGACGCCCGGCCATCTCGATGCGTTCGGCTTTGGATTTACCCAGATTATGAATGACCATCGGCTCCATAATGGCCGCTCCCACAGTCATCCGCGGGTTCAGCGAAGCATAAGGGTCTTGGAAAATGATCTGCATTTTTCGGCGCATGGCGCGCAATTGGTTGCGGTCAAGCGTGGTAATATCAGTCCCGTTGTAAACAATCTCACCGGCGGTGGGCTCGATCAGTCGCAAAATCGTGCGTCCCAACGTGGTTTTGCCGCAACCGGATTCACCCACCAGCCCCAGCGTGCGACCTTTACGGACCTTGAGACTGACGTCATCAACTGCGTGCACCCAAGAAAGCACATTGCCAAAAATACCCTTTTTAAGAGGAAAATGTTTTTTGACGTTTTTGATTTCCAGCACGACCGGATTGGCATCTGTGACTGGGCGAACCGGTTTAACCCGATTAAGCGAGGCCAGATCAAAGGCCTTTTCGCGACCGTCGTCAGTCATGAAATCCGAGACCGTTGGCAAACGATGGGGGTTGCGATCCAAGCGCGGACGGCACGCGAGCAAACCTTTGGTGTAGGGGTGCTTGGGGTGCGTGAAAAGCTCGAGCGACGGGCGGTTCTCCACAATATCCCCGCGGTACATCACCACGACTTCGTCGGCGATATCGGCAATGACACCGAGGTCGTGAGTGATAAACAAAATACTCATTTTGTATTTTGCTTGGAGGCCCGCTAATAAATCGAGGATTTGCTTTTGAATGGTTACGTCTAGGGCGGTCGTCGGCTCATCGGCAATCAACAAGTCCGGCTCACACGCAATGGCCATTGCGATCATGACCCGTTGGCGTTGTCCGCCGCTCATCTCGTGAGGATAAGAGTTAATCCGGCTCGACGGGTCGGGGATGCCCACCTGGTCGAGTAAGTCGAGAGACTTGGCCATGGCGGTCTTGCGATCCATTTTTTGATGGAGCATCAGCGTTTCGGCAATTTGATCGCCCACCGTAAAGACCGGGTTTAAGCTGGTCATGGGCTCTTGAAAGATCATGGAGATTCGATTGCCGCGGACGGAGCGCATTTCGGCTTCGGAGGCTTTGACTAGGTCTTTGCCTTCAAACCAAATCGAACCACTGCTGATTTTGCCGGGCGGATTGGGGATGAGTTTCATGATCGCAAGTGAGGTGACACTCTTACCGGAACCAGACTCACCCACGAGGCCGACAGTTTTTCCTTTGGGAATGTTAAACGAAATATTTTTTACTGCCTTGATGATCCCCTCGTCGGTTTTGAAGTCGACCGAGAGATTCTCAACTTTCACCAAAATATCTGCTGAACTCATCGTGTCCGCCTATTTATTCTTAAGTTTGGGATCCAGGGCGTCCCTTAAAGCATCGTTGAACAAGTTAAAAGCCAGTACCAAGAAAAACATAAAGATGGTGGCGGCAAACAAGCCCCACCAAACATCACGGGCGAGCTCTTGCTTGGCATAGTTGATCATGGTCCCCCAAGACGGAGTGCCAGGCTCCACGCCCAAGCCGAGGTAACTCAAAATAACTTCGCCCTTAACCGCGCCGACAAAGCCCAAACTAAAGTTAATCAGAATCAGGTGGGAAACGTTTGGCAAAATATGGAGGAAAATACGGCGGGCGTTGCCGGCCCCAAGCGCCAATGCGCCCTGAACGTACTCCCGATCGCGGTGTTTCATAAACTCGGCACGCACCACTCGGCACAGGCCAATCCAGCTCGTCAGGCCAATGGCGATGCAAAGAGTTTTGAGACTCGGACCAATCACCAAGGAAAACGCCACCACCAGCAAAATGTAGGGGATTGTATCAATGGTGGTGTAAAACCATACAATAATGTCATCGGTCTTGCCGCCGAAATATCCGGCAATGGCGCCAAAGAAGGTTCCAATGAGAACGGCAAGGGCGGAACCGAAAAATCCCACAACTAACGAGGTGACGGTTCCGTGCGCCGCACGCGCCAGGACGTCGCGACCAAAAATATCGGTACCGAGCCAGTGGTCCCAGCTCGGGGCCTGATAGGCTTTCGCGTTGTCGGTCAAATTGAAGTCCCCAAAAATCACTCCAAAAGCGCAAAGTGCTGCGAGCAGGATATAAGCAAACATGATCCAAAAACAAAGAACCGCGACCTTATCGCGTTTAATCCGGCGATAGGCATCCCACCAGAGGGAATTGCGCAAGCCGCGCGAGGATGCGGTGAGGGGAGTGGAGGTCTGTGGAATTGTCGTTTGAACTGAACTCATCGCCATCCTCTACCTCAATTGAATCTTCGGATCGACCACTGCATAGAGGATGTCCGATAAGAGTTGAAAGACCATGTACAAAACCGCACCGATAAAAGTCATCGCTTTGATGACGGGAAAGTCCGAGTTCTGAATCCCTTGGAAGACCAAGCCTCCGAGGCCGGGAATGCCAAAGAAGGACTCAATGAGGAGCGAGCCCGTTATCAAGAAGGGCATTTGCATAACCACCAGGGTGATGATCGTTACCATGGCGTTACGAAGCACGTGCTTAAACAGAATGGTCTTGGTGTCGAGACCCTTCGAGC
>JADZEO010000098.1 GCA_020850475.1 Bdellovibrionales bacterium
ATTCTCGAAAAAATGCTGGCCAATGACCCCGAGAAACGTTTCCCCAGCGCCGAAGTTTTGGAAAAAGAGCTCCGCCTCTTTCTCAACCGCTACTTTCCTGAGTACCTACCTAGCCAGTTTCGTGATGCCATCCAGACCGGTTTTGCCCAAGAAATAATTGAACACGCCAATTTGATGTCGGAGTTTGCCGGGGCCACAGCCAAGCCCAAAGCCAAAACGAAGTCCAAGAGCGATGAGCTTCGGCCCAATCCCAAGATCTCGGCCAGTGCTCAGGATCTCGCACTACGAGCCACCGAAGCCGCTCCTCGCCCCTTGCTTTCCGTGAATGCCAAAAAGTGGGACGATTCGGCTTATAAACACATCAACGTGGTACAAGGTCCCCCGCCGCGAAAATTCAATTGGTTCGTCATTGCGACGGTTTTGGGGATGCTTTTTACCGTTGGACATATGATCTATGTGCGCCCTTGGCTGAGAGAGTCGTTTGTCGATTTGTTTCGCTCTGTTTCAGCGGAGCGCCAACTCGCAAGTCTCACCAATCCGTCAGACCCGACTCCCCCCAATCAAAAGGCTCCCTCTTGGGCGGTCCCGCAAAAGAAACCCTTGCCAGTGCAACTCGATTCCAGCCCGGCTGGAGCTGAAATCCTGGTGGACGGTGAAGTCTTGGGTCGCACCACGCCCACCTCCGTCCCGTTTGAACCCGGCAAGAACTACCGTCTCCACTTGCGGAAAGCGGGTTTCAAAGATCACATTGAACTCTTCAGTTACTCTGGCTCACGACACGTGATTGTTTTACGGCCCGACGGAATTCAGGCGGTGACGCCACCGCCCAGCCCCCGTGCTCCTGCCGCCCAGTCACCGGCACCCAAGTCAAAACCCAAAGCGACCAAGACGAAACGCTCCAAGTGAGCGAAAGGTTTTCGCCTAAGAAAGGATCGAATCCATGAGAGTCAAATCAACAGCCAAAATCATGGGCACAGTCATCACTCTGATTGTTCTGCTTTTGGCCCTGTTGCTGAGCTGGGAGTCTGATTTGTTTTATACGGTGACCTCATGGCTGTTACCCACAACCAAAGATGGCCTTCAACACGGCGAAATGGGCTATCGCCGAAAGCCCAAAACCATCGACCAGCTTGAAGATCAGGAAGAGGCAGAAATGCTCAGCTTCCTTGATCGTGAGCTCGAAGTGCAACGCGAAATCGCCAGCACCATTTCAATTGATCTAGATCCGAAAGCCAAACCAGAAGATCCTGAAAAAGTTAAAAATGATCCCCTGCAAATTCAGCTCATCAAGAAAAATGCCA
This sequence comes from Bdellovibrionales bacterium, assembly GCA_020850475.1. Classification (GTDB taxonomy): domain Bacteria; phylum Bdellovibrionota; class Bdellovibrionia; order Bdellovibrionales; family UBA1609; genus JADZEO01. The sequence goes on from JADZEO010000098.1 coordinate 1,302, forward strand.
AAAAAGTTGATGAGTAATTCGTCGGCTATCCTCGCTTGCGCGACCAACGATGGGCGAACCAAAAGAGGAGACCCGCGAGGGCTCCCCCAAGGTGACCACCAAAGGAAGTCGCCACCATCTCGTCGGAGACCGTGAGTGCCCCGACCACTTGCAGACCCACCCAAAACAAAACATAAAAAAACACGGGAATTCGAACCCACAAAATAAATCCCAGTAATAAATTAAACTGCGCTCGCGGAAAGGCCAGAGCATAAAAGGTCACCACCGCCGAAATCCCGGTACTGGCTCCGACTAAGGGAATTTCCGGAGAATGAGTGGTCACATGATGAAAAAGAACCCCCAGAACAGTGCCCGCCAAAATGAGACCGAGAAATTGAGCGCCCAACTGATCCTCGACATTGTCGCCAAAAATGTAAAACATATAGAGATTGCCAAGGAGATGCCCGTAATCGGCATGAACCAGAAAGGAAGTAAAAATCGGCAGCCCCGCCCATCGTAGTGGGGTGGCTGGGACGTATCCGAGAACCACCGCCAAATCAGGAGCAGCGTAAAAGCAAAAGAGACTCACGACGGTGACGAGTGCGGTTAAGCCATAGGTCAACCAAGGTGTTCCGCGTAAGCGATTTTGTTGTTCGACAGGCAATCCGAAAAAGGCCAGCACCATTCGCCAGCCCAATCTTTGAAATGCCCGATGTAGAAGCTTGACTTGAAAATCCGTCGATGAAAATCGAAAGACCGTGTGTTGAGGCACCGCCGTGCCATCGACCACCTGAATGTTCTTGAGTTCTTCAAGCAACGCGGGCGGAATTTTTTGATCGAACCCGGTGCGGTTCTCCTTGGCAGCGATCTCCAATTCGTGATGATCAAACCATACCTGCCCGCAGGGGTAACAGATGTCGATCTCGACTTCACCTTGGTCGGTGTTGAGGTTCAAAGCGCGCAGATGACAGGGCTTTTTCCCGCAGGCCTGCTTACGACTCTTGATGAGGCCATGGCCCTTTTTAAACACTCTTCGCCAAGAAGGAACCTCAAAATATCGTTCAATAATTTCGATACTCACTGAGCGCGTACCACAGATGGTACAAAGGCTAGTGAGCCTCTCAAGATTGAGTTCTTCTTCCACTACTGTCAGGCATTGCGGGCACGTCTTGGTTTTGTTCATTTAGGGTACGATATCATGGGCGCTATCAAAAGTTATCTCGAATTTTCCGAACAGAAACTAAATGAACCTTTTTCGACGAACATCCTTATTGGCTCGCGACAAGCTCAATCTCGGCGACCTCAGAGGTGTGGCGCACACCTCCCTTAAAAGGATTGCTCCCATGGCCGGGGCAGTGGCGGCAGCAGCTGATTTTGCTAGTCCCTTGGGAGATTTCTCTGACTACTTGAGCTGGGGGACCGGGGCCCTTTGTTTGGCGCTCCTGGTTTATTGGAAGACTGCGCGCAGAAAAGTACCACAAGCGGAAGTTGAAACCAGTCTCATTCCCAAGGCGATCGTCTATTGCGCCACCTCGGCCATCATTTTTGGAGTGATTTCTATCTCTAAGGCTTCCGCAGACACGCCCAAAGAAGGCCTGCTGGCATCTTATATTCCTGGCCTTATCGGCTTGCAAAAGGCGATCTTTCGACTCGAAGAAGTCACCAAGGAAATGAATGTTAAAATTGGCAAGATTGAAACTGAGGTCAGCCAACTCAAGAAGATCTACACCATAGAGCAAATCCAAAAACTTGAGGAACAAGAAATTTGGCAAGACGTCGTTACGCACCTTGAAGACATCGAACCCCTCGCCCGCGACGAGGAGTGGCAACGTCTTCTGGAGAACTCGGTCTTTCAGCACTTAAAGGATTTGGAACGGCGACAAGAGCTCGACCTCGCCGCCGAAGTTGCCGACAAGACCTTTGAAAAATACAAAACCCTCAAACGCTCTGAACGGGCGATGAAATTGCGCAACAAAATCGGTCTGCGCAACCTTGAGGTCTGCCTACAAGCTTCGCAGCCTCTCAGGGACTGTCACCCTTTGTCGATTCGCTTTATTGAATACGATGAAAAATATCGCACTGAGCTGGGACTGGCGACGGGAATCCTGACGACCTATCACCGCTTCCATCGAGGCGGCCTCCCCTACTTTGCCATCGCTCTCGAAGAAGCCGCTTCGCCCGCGGTCTGTGCCAATGAGCGCTTTGCCTTGGCCGTACAAAACGCCTTAAGTGGACCCGAGAGTGATGAGCTCACGCAACTCTCTCGCCAGCTCGCGGGGAAGTGTTTTTCTCAGCTTAAGAGTATTCTGGCCGGGGAGCTCGCAGCCGCGGAAAAACGCAGCCCCCTCGCGGTGAGCCTCTGCCGAATGTTTAAGCAACACCAGGCCAAACACCCTAAGTGCAAATAAAAAGTCCGCCTCTTTTCGGCAGACGCCGTCCCCGAAAACGCTTGATTATTTTTTTACTTTGGCGGCCTTGTGGGCTTCATCTGCTTTTTTGTCGAGCGTATCGACTTCGTCCTTGCCCTTTTTGGCACAAGAACGCAGCCCCTCAAGAGTTGCAGACTCGGCCATGCAAGTGGTGGTCTGACTCAGCGACACGACCTTTTTTTGCGTGTGCGCAATGTACATGGCCTTCATCTTAGCCAGCTCAGCGTGATTTTCACCCTGAGGAGGGGCCGCAAGGGCAAAGTTGACAACCAAAATCGACAGTAGGCAAAGTGCTCTCATCATGATGTATCTCCTAGATGCTCCGATGATATACAAAGGAAGAAGGGCTCGGCAAGTATCTTATCTTTACTCTACAAAGGCCCACAACAACTCGCGGCTTTTGGCATCCAGAGCCGAGGGCCTACTCATTTGATAAACGTCACCATAAAGATCCCGAACGAGCAGTTCCCCACCTGGGAGCTCCCGTGGCCATTCATCCAAGCGGGTCTGAAAGCGACGCCGTCCTTGGTCGGTTTCAACAACCCAATGCCTCAGTTCGAATTCCTCCCTTGCCTCAAGAATCTGCCGAACTCTAAAAAAGAATCCCGACTCACGAAGTGCGGCCTGGAGGGCCTCCTGACTCTTCTCGTCCAGCGTCTTTGAATTTGCAATAAACATCACTTCCTCGTTTTCCTGATTACGAATCGACAAACACTCGCCCGGCTGGGACCAAGGAAAGCAGCGGCGGACCGTCACCGCAAGGGCTTCTCGGCCACACCACAATTGCAACTCCCCGTCCACTCCCAAGCGAAGCACCGGCGACTCCATTACCGTCTCTGCTCTCGTCGTTTCCTCTGCGATTCTCACTTCTGTTTCCATAAAAACCCCTTTAGGCAATTTCGCAGCCCAAATGCAGCTGTTGTTGTAAGTCCACCAAACGTCGATAAATTCCTTGCGGATCCCCCATCAACTCCGCGTGTGAACCCCGCTCAACAATGCGACCGTCTTTTAAGACCAACAGTCGACTGGCACTTGCTAAGGTCGACAGTCGGTGTGCAATGGCGATCACGGTTCTCCCTTTAATTAAGCGGTCCAGTGCCTGTTGAATCTTTCGTTCGGTTTCAGAATCAACCGCACTGGTGGCCTCGTCGAGAATGAGTACGCGAGGATTCCGCAGTACGGCCCTGGCGATTGAGATTCTCTGTCGCTCGCCTCCCGACAAGGTATGCCCTCGTTCGCCGACGATGGTGTCGTAGCCATGCGTGAGCTGGCAGATAAAATCGTGGGCGTTGGCCACTCGCGCCGCCTCTATGACCTCTCCCGGAGCTGCCTCTGGGCAGGCATAGCGAATGTTGTCCAAGATCGAACCGTGAAACAGGTAAGGATCTTGCAGGACCATACCCAACTGAGTTCGATAACAACCCATATCCAGCTCGCGAATATCAATCCCGTCGACCAGGATGGCGCCTTGATCTAAGTCATAAAAGCGCGCGAGCAGATTGATCAGCGTCGATTTGCCACTCCCTGAAGAACCCACCAAGCCGACCATTTCGCCGGGTTCAACCGTGAGATTGACATTTTTGAGAACCTTTCGAACTCCGTCGTAAGAAAAGGTGACGTCACGAAACTCCACTCTTCCCACCAGCTCAGCGTGCTGAGTACCGGACTGCCGATCCAAGATCTGCGGCTCGGTATCCAAGACTTCAAATACCCGCTGAGCCGAACTGGTCGCCCGGTTGATCATGCGGGCCATTTGTCCGATGACCTCGATGGGCTGCACGAACATGGTCATATAGAGAACAAAGGAGACAAAGACCCCTGGGGTCAAGCCCCCCGGATTTTCCACGCCCAGCTTGACTCCTTCTATGTGCTGAAGGACTCGCGGCACTCCAAAAATCCACACCGCCACTTGAATCCCGTGGATCGTCAACATCAGTTTCGGCCAAAACCGCGTCCACGTCTCATGGATGCGCGAAAACTCGCCCAGGACTTGATCGTTGCGGTGAACAAATTTTGCCACCTCGGCACGCTCTTGATTGAATGCCTTAACCACCCGAACTCCCGGGATGGTGTCTGACAAACAGGCCGTGAGCTGTGACCACTTACGCCACGCTCTAAGGAACAAGTTCTGCATTTGTTCACCGTGCTTGAGAATGGACCACAAAATCAGCGGCACCGGAATCGTTACCAAAAGACCCAATGGCCAATCCAAAAAGATCAACACCCCGGCTAGTCCCGCCAGTAGCAAAAGCGAGGTCGAAACTTCAACCACGCCAAAGGCAATGAAGTCCCAAATTCGGTCGGTGTCACTGCCCACCCGACTGATCAGGCTCCCCGTCTGCCGAGAAGAAAAGAAGCTCAAACTCAGACGATGAAGATGACTGTAAACCTCGTCCCGCAAGTCTTTGGCGACGTATTCGCCGATGACCGACATCGTTCGCAATCTGATCCATGCAAAAAACTCGCGCAACACGAGAGTGGCGGCTAGCCCCACCACCAAAATCCCCACCATCTGCTTGGCCTCGGCCAAACTGAGGCGGCCAGCCCCAAATGGCTTAATGACTTGATCCAACATCAAGCCGGTAAGGTAAGCGGGCACCAAACTCACGAGGGTCATCAGGGCTGCTCCCAAGAGGCCCAAGGTCACCTGAATCTTATAAGGCTTGAGATAACTCAGCAGCCTCCACACCACTGCCAGTTGGTGACTCGCCACCGAAGCTTGAGCTTCTTTGATCGCCGAGAGCAAATTCTCGGAGTAAATCTCCTCTGCCGTCTTACCGCGCGCCACTTCGGCCTCGATGCCCTCGTTTGCCTCAAGCTCCAATTCCAATAAGGTCTTGATGACTCCGACCAATCGACTTTGCCGGTGGGTGTAACGGACCGTGCACAGCAAACCTTCGCCCCGCTCGCCTTCCAGATACAGACGATTACAGCTGAGGCCGCTCACCTCGCACACCCGACTCACTCGCGAGCGTTCAATCGTTTGAACTTTCCAGCCGATTTCCGTCGGGGTTGCCGTCACGAGCCACGATTTAGTTAACCCGAGCCACCTCTCAGTGAGCCGAAAGCGCTCATCGAGATCGACCATCGCATAGGCCACCATCGGCTCGCCGTGGGTTTGCTCCTCCACCAAAATCTTAAGCGCCGCCGGCAATGCTGCCGGCTGCGCCGTGTAGTGGCCGATTTGTTCCACCTCGGAAAGTTTCTCCCGCAATATTTTCTTTCTACCTACAAACATGCTTCACTCCTCAAAATTAATAGCGGTAGCGCAGTTCATCGATTGAATTGCGTACCACTGCATGGGGCTCATGCGGACCCACTCGACGAACAACCTTGGCGTAAAAAATCAAATACCAAAGTTCGTTGAGCTGTTTCCAACTCCAAAGTGCGGCCTGAATGACCACTTTTTTAAACACCACTTGAGCTTCCCATTCGAAACTCGGTGCTCTGCTTTCTATTTCTTCTGCCAATAATTGGCGATTTTGTGCTGCGCCCATAGGGCTACTCCTTGCTGAATAAGTTTTCAGTTGCTAATAAGTGTTGGGGACCAGCACTGGAATTGAGGAAACCCGCGCCAACGGCGACTTGCAAAGCCGCCATCTTGGGGACAGACCAACCCAAATCAGTACCGCTACCGATCTGACACCGTTTTAATTTGTTCGAAATCTCTTGCGGCTGTTAATGCTTTTGATCGCCGAGCCGTAGAAGGTGATCACAATCTAGATCCACCATCAGGGGGCAAAAGGAAACAACCGCATTCATCTCGCCGGGGATGCCAAGAGTTTTTTGAATTGAATTAATCACGGTATGCCTCCTTTCATTAGAGTGTTTTCATCTTAAATTCATTACCGGCGCAAACGCAACAACAATTTTAAAAATCTAGACACGAGTTTTGAAATCGCGTTTTCGCTCGGCAAGATCTTAACCATTGCTATCTACATTATTACGACTTGATGTCGGGCTCATCTTTCTAAGCCCAATCATCAAGCAAATCACCCTCACTCTTCCACTGGCGGAGAAGGCGGCGGAGGTGGGGGCGGCGGCGGTGGCGGAGGGGGCGGTGGTGGTGGTTGCGGACCAGGATCCGGGCCGGGACCGGGACCCGGGCCAGGGCCGGGACCAGGGCCAGGACCCGGGCCGGGAGGCTGAGGTTGCGGAACCGGGCACGGGTCATTGCTTGAATCAATGGTGTCACACATTTCTAAATTGGGACTGCACTCGTTAGGGCGAACCGGTCCCAAAGTACAATTCAAATTTCCGGGCGTAGTCAAACGATGATTGGGAGTAAAGCCCGGTGCCGCAGGGGGCGCACGCCAGTAGTCGGCTGGGGGACAACCTTCAAAGCAGCACTGCCCTCGTCGCTTGATCAGTCGAGAGATAAAGGTCTTGATGATCAAGTCCCTCTGACAGCTGCGGACCTGACTGCCACAACAATGGCGGGTGACGTCGGCACCATTGACACATTTAACGTAGGAGGTTGAAGCAAAATAAGTTTCGGTGGTACCCACTGCATAATGACAAGTAAATGGCGAGCCCCGTCGAATGTCATCGGGACAACAATGATCCAGTGGCACTCCCTCAAGCTTGGGACAAAAGTCATCGAGTTGTTCCCGGCGATCAGAGGGCTGACAGTCAGGATAACTTCCCGCCGACGAACCAGTCGCCACCACCACGCAGACCGCGCCAGTTAAAATCAACTGAACGAACATCCAACTCCGCAATGAGGTCATGGCAGCACCTCGCCGGCCAATTGAAAACCGGATTGATCCACTTGCAACGCTTGATAGATATTTTCGGGAGAATGAGCCACCGTTTGATGGGAATACCAAATTTGCCCGTTACCCTGTCCCGTGATGGGACGTGTTTTGTATGTCATTAGGATCACGTTCCCTCGTACCGGATGCGACAACTTGAGACCTGGTCGAACCTGGTCACGCGGATCATTATACAACTCCGTTCCCACGAGAGGAATCTGTTTCACCTTTACCGCCCAAATCTGACCAGCACATCGGTGGGGATCGTCCGGAGCCTTGTTGACTTCGACGATAGTCCGATAACGCTCGGGCAGGTCTCGGTCGTAACGCCGGATCTCAGTTCCCTGAGAGTACTCCTCGCGATTGACCACCCCATCGCCGTCCATGTCGTTTTGATCGTCCTTACTTGCCGGGAATCCACCCTCGCGGATTTCCACTAAATCAATGATGCCGTCTTTGTCCGTATCCAGACCTTGATCAGGATGATCATAAAGCACATCGAGGCCAGCCGCTTTGATATCGCAGTCATTCAAGCCCAAGGCATTTTCGGTTCCGGAACATTGGACATCAACGCTTTCGCAGTTGGGTTGGCCCGTCAGACTCATACAGAGCCTGTCGTTCACCACGCCCCGGCTCCGAAAGAGCAGATGATCAAAGCCCAGCTTCAGCTCTTCGTCATCAGGCAAGCCATCGCTGTCAGAATCCGCCAGAAGTGTACCCCCGCGAACCACGGTATTGAGATTGGTTGCTTGAAAGGTCATCAAGGTTTGATTTTCCGCCAAGCAGAATTCACTGTCGCCATAGGCAAAAGATGGCTGGTATTTTTCAAATGAAGCCAAATCCGATAGGCGAACCTGGGTACAGGCACTCAAAAGTAGCAAATTAGCTCCGCCAACCACGAGAGGGCGAATCAAGCGCTTCACTTGAGAACCTCCCCGAGTTGGACAAAGTCCTGTGACTTGAGAGCTGTGCTACCCATCGGAATGAGACGTTGGCGCAACACCACGGGCCCCGTGCCATTCGGACCAGGGACTGTTTCTTCAAAAAAGAAATAGCGCAACTTTTGAAAGGTTCCAAAGTAGCGACTGGCCTCACCTTGGGCATTAATGGCATTGAGTCGGTAAAACAGAAACAAGACCTGAGTATTTTCTCCATGCGAAAATGCCGCGGGGCTCACCTGAGTCACCGCCAGATTGGGAGTCACCGGGACAAATTCCAAGTCCATCCGCCATGCCCCATAGTTGCAATTAGGGTCGTCTTGAACTTGGCCCACATATTTGGTGTGAATTCGCGAGGTGTCCGCAATCGACAAGACGCCTTCATTGGCAAAGGGATCGGTTCCCGCGAGCAATTCTGCGAGGGTCGCCTGCCCGTCCGTATCGGGATCATCATTCATGTCCGGGAAGGCGGGATCCGTGCCTTTAACGATCTCCACAAGATCCGGCATGCCGTCGCCATCTGAGTCCAACCCAGGAGTCGGACCCTTGCCCATTTGATCAAGTCCCAAAATTTGAAGGTCGCAATCCGAGAGACCAGTGGCTTCCTGTACGTTCACTTGGCAATTCAGTTGACTGCGCTTTTGCTGGCAAGCGCTCACGCCCCCCAACCGATCGCAAATTCCATCTAACACACCCAGAACACGACTGCGGGCGTTCTTAGGATCAAACCCTTTACTCGACTCCTCTTGATCGCTGACTCCATCCATGTCACTGTCGGCCCGCAGCTCGCCCCCACGACGGAGCGTCGTCAGATTGATCGCCATCACAAAGTCCGCCTGATAGTCGACGGCCGCTTGACTTGCGACCGCCTTGCACAAAGCCTCAGAGAAGTCGGAGACGCGGGCCAATTCGATCGCCTTACCGGTGTTGCCATAGCGAGCAATCGTATCCATGTATTCGCTCTGGCTGCCGTTGTCGGCATTGCCATAGGAAATTGCGTGAATACGCATGGTTTTGTTCTTCGCAAGTCCCAACTGCATCAGATAACTCGTGGTATCGACAATTCCCGAGAGATAGCAGTCTTTGCGCTCGGCCTCGGGCTTGAGATTACATCCCTTTTGGTAGCCGTCGTTGGGCACGCCATCTGACACCATGAAGATGTGATAGAACTCAGTTCCTAGGTGCGCATCCGAAATGTACTCTTGGGACATCAAATTTTCCGAGCACGCCAAAGCTGAATTGTAACTGGTGGCTCCTAAGACTCCGGGCCAATCACTCGAAGTCAGATGATGATTCGTCCACTGCTCATACCAAGGACGCTCTTCTAATTGCGCCGTCTTAAACGAGTTCACAATGCCGGTTGCGACCGCAGTCCCTTGAAATTTCGGGTCGCAAGCCAGGCTCTTCTTGCCACCATTCATCACAATAGTCCCAGCCGTATGGCTCATGCCCATGATCGAAAACTGATTGCCCAACTGAGCTCCACAACCGGTCAAAAAGTCATTTAAATAATCAAAGCGGGTTCCATCAATGTCGGTGGCCTGAGTGGCATCCCAATAACTCATGCGTTGGCCTTGCGGCCCAACTTTGTGGATCCAACCGCCGATATTCGACACCGACATATCGATCATAAAAACAAATTTGGTATTGGCCGCCGGCTTGAGTTCGGTCTGAGGACAAATGGAGGCCGTCATCAAAAACGGACTTTGCGAAATCTGACTTGAGTACTCCGGCTGAACTAAGCGCACATCGGAGCAATTCTGAAAAACCAAAGTCATGGCGCCCAAGATGATTATCAATTTGAGGAGGAGAGGACGTGACATCATTCCTCCACCTCATAATGAAGATCCATAACTCGCATTTGCTCCAAAGTTGAGAGATCGAGCTGAACCCCTCGTCCATTCGAGGCTTCTGACATGTTAAATTTGAGAATCCGCCAGTTCACAACCTGCGGTTGGTTTTCGTCCACCAATCGGACTAAAACGACAATCCGGTTAGAAATCGTCCGAATCGAAGCATTGAGGAGCTGATGACGCTCTGGAATCCTGACCGTTGCCAAATTGTTAAAATTCCGTCCCAAGCGGCTTAGGTACAACACATCTCGAATATCTGCCGGCAACACCGGCAAGGGGGCCGCCAAGATGTTTTTCAGCTCCACGCGGTAATTTTCTACCAACACCTCGCCCAGTTCAGCGTCGGGCAAACGCTCATTGCCTAAAAAGTCGATTGCATAACTCGCTCGTTGCCCCTCGGGAATTTGCTCGTAGTAGAGTTTTGGTCCCAGGCCCGCCGCGAAGTTAACGACATTAGGAATGGCGTCGCCGTTGGTGTCCTGATCGCGGTCACTTTCGAGAATGTTAAAACCGTAAATCCATTCTAAGAAGTCAGGTATGGCATCCCCGTCGGTGTCAAAATCAAACGGGTCGGTTCCCAAGACCATTTCATCACACTGATTGAGTCCATCACCATCCGAATCGAGCTGCGGATCACAGGCAGATCCTGATGCAAAACTTTGGCACCGCGACGAGAACGCCTGCCGGGCGATTAAGCTATCGAGACAGTACCCGTTGGAGCGGGTGTGATGCGGGTTGAGGTTCAAGCGCGCTTCATCAGCATCAAACAAGCCATCCCCGTCCGAATCCACTTGGGTGACGCCATTCAAATCGAGCCGCACATTGGGGTTTAGAATGACCATGTGACTCATCTTAAAAAAGCGAACATCGCCGGCCGCTGGTGCCAGATCAAAGGGCGGAACGCCATCTCTGACTTGCCAAAGGCCGATGCGACTATGCCGGGCTTTGGCCATCTCTTTCAGTCGGACAAAGGCACTCGATTGGGAGGGATAGCTCAATTCGATGCGCTCCCGTTGCAACTGGAGGAAGTCAACCTCAACCAAGCCTGCGCCATAGAATTTGGGGAGCGCCTGAATCAAAGAAATCTTGAGATCAAGAGCGGAATCACTGTTCAGATTGGCATCACCCCACGAGCGTTTCATGGAGGCTGTCAACGACGAGCAAAAGCCCGTGGTCTGTCCGACTCCACAAAGTGGATGGATCTTAAGAACGTCCGCACCATCTTGTTTGGTGGGATTGACCAGTCCGTCTCCCATATACAAAATTTTGTAGGAGGTTTCCGAAAGTACACCCAGCTCGCTCAAGGACTTCATGTCGGCGCTCACTTGGGTGAAGACATCGTTAAACACCTGACCGGGTGCTGTGGTCCCCATGGTCATCTGCAGCCATCGCCCTTCGGCCGCCTGATCCAACAAAAGATCATGGTTGCGCTGATTCTCGGTCCGCATCATCTGTACGGCTTGGTCGAGAGCAGGATCATCAAGCCGAATGAATTTTCGTTTGATCGGATCGCGCTGGTCGAGGAGGAGTTGAGCGCTTCCGCCGGTGACCGGAATCACCATGACTCGCGTGTTGCGCTGGGCTCGAGCAGTGAGTCCCTGGCGCAACTGGGCGATCCACTTGGTGAGAATCTCGAGGCGGTAGCCTTCGTAGTCACTGCCGATGAAGGTTCCATATTGCTGTCCGAACTGGTAGGGACTGGGTACGCGTTGCGCACCCGCGGCGATCGGCAGCGAGGGATCAACATAGCAGCCTCGCGCCGCCCCCCGACCGTCGTTAACGTCAGCACCGGTGTCCTTGTTGGGGTCAAAGGCCCGGTAAGGTGAGTTGGTGTGAAACCAGGGAGCCACGCCCACATCAAATGGGCAGGGACCCGAAAGCATCGAACGAGACATATCCACCATGATGACGAAACGACGATGTTGTTCATAATCGGTCGGCGGATAAAGCCGATAAGGAAATCCTCGACTGGCAAAATCGCTCTCGTAAATTGGCGAATGCAGACGCACGTCGGAGCACTGCTGGGTGAGTGACAAAAGCCCTGTCACCAACAGCAACGACACACTCAAGAGTCGACTTTGACTCCGAAATCGCAAAAACTGAACCACTTCCGTCTCCCACCCTTGACGGAACTCACAAGAAATTTTGAAAAATCAAGTGTAGACTTGAGGAGTTCCCTTCGCCTTTTATTTTGCAAAATTCAACCCCCCTCGCTCTGGCGGTGGTGCTGGTTATCCCTGGTGATTGTCTAGACTATTTCCAGGTGATTATCTGCCGTTCGCCAACACGGGCGGTGCCCTGTCTCAATTTGAGACGCCCTTCCTCTACCCCTCCCGAACCAGAATTTTTGTGAAACTAATCTCACCGGTGTGGGTTTCTTTCTTAACCAACCAAGGGGAGTGCGGTCATGAAACTTTCGGAAAGCATTTGGTACATATTGATCAGTGGAATTTTGGCTCTCTCAACTCTCGCCTTCACCGCTCGAGCAGATTTAGCGGTCGAGAACATGGGCCAGCAATTTGTGAGTCGGGTCCCATCCGATTGGCATGTCGAGCAAGGTGGTTGGGAGTATTTCGATATCCTCGATTGCTTTACCACACCCGGGAAGTCTTGCTCGGGCAACAATCCTACCAGTCCTTACGGATTTCCAACTTTTTTGGATGAGTTGAGCGGACTTCCAATCAGCGCCTTTCAACTCCATCAAGACGATGCGATTGTCATTTTTCTGCGAACCCCGCCGAAGAGCCGTTACTTCGCCTATACGCAATATCTGGTCCAGTCGGCTGATGCCCTCATTCCCGAATTTGGTAGTCTGAGCGACTCCCTCAATCAGCTCAAAATTAAGACCACCCATGAATCCGGCAACGATCTCGCATTTAGCGAATACGCCGTCCTGGTTTGGACTCCGGATTTACTCACGCGACAACGAGTCGAAGAGATGCTGGTGAGTCAAGGCGTCGCGCCGGAGATGATCAACTTCATCCCCCTGCCGACGGCGATACCAAACCACTCCTTTCATTTTGGATATGGCGCAGCGGGTGACTACTTTGGCATGCTCCTAAGAGTGGCCTTGCCCGATTCTCAGGCCGAACTCGATGCCTACATCAAAGAAATTCCTTACTACGTCGTTCGCTTGGGGCCCAACACCACGGGTCGGCTGGAGCCCTCCCCGGTGCTGGGATTTTCCAGTGAAATTTCGGGACGAGTGGAGTCGATGGAGTACCCCAAGTTGAGTGCAGCACTCGACTTGTTGGTGGCTGACATCAAACGCAAGTATTCCTCTTCGTTTCAGCTCACGAGCTCCAGTGTTACTTTTAATGCGAAGACCGGATGGGATTGCATTCTGGGCGAGAGCACTTGCGCGGGTGACAACTATGATGCCCTCTACTCTCGCGACACGGGAACCGTCAGGGTCACCCACCTCCAGGATTTTGTTTTAGTCGTCGGCGTTAACCACCAAAAGACGGGCAAGGCCGCTTACCTTAATCACACCGTGTATGATCTCAAAAAACTTGCCGGCATTGTCAGTGTCGCCGACCCGCAACTGACCCCTGCCAGCGCTGTTTACCATGCGGGAATCGATCCCAGATCCTCTCGCGCCTTACTCTACAAGAATCTCTATGCCTACATGATTTCCTACGACTGTGCAGGCCGATCGTTTTGCCTCGAGATACCGGCCCCCACCCCCGACAATCCGGTAGGCCTGGAACCCGGAACTCCTTTTGCCGTCACCGGGCGAAAATACTTGGAGCCAATCTCTCAAGTCCGCCCGGCCTTAAGCGAAATCATCCCGCACCAAGCTTTCATCGGTACCCTAAAATAGACCAAAGACCTGACGCTCAACTTGGCAGTTGGGCGTCCTTCTTCACTTCCTCCCCACCAGTTCACTCGACCAAAGGTTAGTGGTGACCTATCTATATCAATGGCGGAGACAAAAATTCCGATAAATCAAGGAACGGGTCTGCCCTTGGAGGAATCTTGGAACGCCCGCGCATCGACAAATATCATCTGCTCAAATCCATCGGCAAAGGTGGCATGGCCGAGGTGTATTTGGCGTTCAACCCGGGAGTCGGGGGGCTTGGCAAATTTGTCGCACTCAAGAAAATGCGGCAGGAATTTAATCTCGATCCCAAACGCAGCAAACTCTTTCGGCGGGAAGCTGAGGTGGCCATTAAGCTCAACCATCCCGGGATCTGCGCCATTTACGAAGTCGGTGAACAGGATGCCTCGCTCTACTTGGTGATGGAATTTATTCCCGGCATCGATCTGCGGACCGTCTTTGAATATTACCAACAGGGGATCATTTCTCTGACTTTGCCCGATATCATTCACCTCATTATCTCCATCGCCAGCGGCCTGGCTTACGCTCATGATTTTGTCGACCCCAAAACCGGATCTCCCACTCCCGTCATTCATTGTGATTTGTGCCCTCAGAACATTAGGGTCACCTTTGAGGGCGCCACTAAAATCATCGACTTCGGCATTGCCAAAATTGCAGGTCAAGATCCCAACACCCAAACGGACCCGGTAATGGGTAAGGTCGAGTACGTGAGTCCGGAGCAGATCAAGCGCAAAAAACTCGATTGTCGCGCCGATCTTTACTCGTTGGGAATTATCTTGTGGGAGTTTTTGTCCAAGAAGCGCTATTTTGATGGAGAAGGCATTAAGTCGATTCATGGTTTTTTGCAGGGTGAGCTCCCCCCCAAGACCATTCCCTCCGACCTGCCACATGCGGACCAACTCCAAAAAATTGTGGCGCAAATGATCGCCCATGACCCCAATGAACGTTTTAGTTCGGCTGAAGCCTTGGAAGTCGAACTCAGACGGTTTTCTAACAAAAACTTTCCCGAATACTTTCCGCACCAATTCCGCGATGCGATCCAAACCGCCTTCTCCGATCAAATTCACCTGCACCAAAAAATCATGGCCAAAATGGCGGCCTCGGTGCAATCACCAGTTCCGCAGACGGAGCGACCGGCGCCCACCCCACCCGCTTTGAGCAAATCCGGACCCACCGTCATCAAGGCTCAGGTGAAGGGAGTGCCAAAGGTTGAGACCCTGTTTGAGGCCGTGCAGATTCTCAATCAACCCGCAAAGCCGAGGCGCTCTCTCGCTCACTTGGTTTTCCCTGTGTTGATTGTGGCAATTTTGGCGGGTCTTTGGGTCGCACGAGCACCTCGCATTCCTTCGCAGATTCCGGAGCTGAACCCACCCCCAAGCCCACTGCCATTAGCCGCCCCAAAACCTGCGGAGGGTGGTTCTGAACCGGCCACGGCGGACCGTGCTCCGAGCCAGGCGGCTCCGTCGCCGAACCGTTCTTTGCGAGTTACAATCTTATCTGACCCCCCAGGTGCCGATGTTTGGATTGACGGTGTCAAGATGTACCGTCGCACTCCCGCCTTACTCCCCCTGGAGCCAGAGCGCACTTATGAGTTAAAGCTCATTAAAAAGGGCTATCAGCCCCATGAAGGTTACTTTGAATCGCGCGACACGGCGATCGAAATAAAATTGCGCCGGGACTCCACTTCCTTTGCCGATTGACACCGCAATCAACTTGCCAATCTGGTCTCTTTTGACCTAGCCTTAGAAAATCAATCATTGAGAAAAAACCACAAGGACGAGGGAATTCTCATGCGCGACTTGATGCGACCATTAGCTTTGACGGTACTCTTGACTTTATCATCTCAGGCCACGGCTTTTTCCGACCCATTCAACAATTACCAGTGGAATAAAAAAAATCACGAACTTAAAAATGGACAGGTTGACCAAGGGCCTTGGTTTGAGTGGTGGTACTACAAGGTGGTTATACCCGAGTCGAATAAGGCCTATTACTTTGTCTACGGAGTCGTTAACCCCTGGGACTTAAGTCGCATCACGCCCGCGTCGCGATCCTATGTCGGCTTTGGCGACTTTTCCCGCCGCACTATTGCCGAGGAACAATTCTCGCCCGGCGACTTGGAGGCACTCTATGACCAAACCTCGGTCCGCCTGCCAGGAGCAGTTGCCACCGGCGAGGGTTTTTCCGGCACTCTCCATTCAGCAGCCGGGACCCACCACTGGGATGTGCAAATTCAGCATCAGTGGACTTTTAATGCCGAGGGGTGGCTCCTGGGGACCGGGCTCACCGATATCGAATGGTATCCGGCGCAGGCCGCGGCTCGGTGTTCTGGCGTCATTCAAACCCAGGGCGAAACGATCCGATTCGCTAATGCCCCTTGCTACCAAGATCGCAACTGGGGAAAACGCTTCCCCGAGTGGTGGGCGTGGATTGTCGCGAATCAGTTCACCGGCTCGCCCGACACCGCTTTGACCATTGGGGGAGGCCGCCCTCACCTTTTTGGAATTCCCAGCCCCTACGAAGGGGTCTGCATTGGTCTCCGCCACCAGGGCCAAGATTATACCTTTCGCCCAATGGATTTAGACCAAGTGAAGGTCGACATCAATTTTGGCAAATGGGAGGTCAGCGGAGTCGACCGCCAGCGACGAACCAAAATCGAGGTCACAGCCCACGCACCACCGGAAGCTTTTATGGACCTTCAATTTATGACCCCCGACGGAGTGGTCTTTCACGACTATGAGGCCCTCCTCGGTGAATTGACCGTGCGGCTGTACACCCGCGAGCCGTTGGAAGACTGGACACTTAAGGAGACATTACATTCGGTTCACGCCGGGATTGAATTTGGCAGCACGAACGAGTATTTGGTTAAAACATTATTTAACCGAAGTTTGTCGCTGCAATAAACATGATACACGCGTCGCAAATCTCTAAACACTATGGACCTAAAGTCCTTTATCGTGAGGGGTCGTTTCAAATCAACCCCGGCGACAAGATCGGCCTCGTTGGTCCTAATGGAGCCGGCAAAACGACAATCTTCCGACTGCTGGTGGGCGAAGAATCTCCTGATGAAGGAATCATTTCGAAGCCAGACAAACTCACCATCGGTTATTTTTCGCAAGACATTGCAGAGATGAAGGGCTCATCGGCCCTCGAAGAAGTCAAGAACTGTAACCCCCGTATCGTCAAGGTTCAAACAAGTCTGCAAGAAATCGAGGCCAAACTCTCCGACGAAGCTCAGGCTGACAACATGGAAAAGTTGCTCGAACAATATGGCGAGTATCAGGCGGAATTTGAGCGCATGGGCGGATACGATCTCGAATCGCGGGCCGCTGAGATTCTCACCGGACTTGGGATTGGACCGGATGCTTACCATCGCCCCACTGAGACTTTTAGTGGCGGCTGGAAAATGCGCATCGCCTTGGCCAAAATCCTGATGCTGAACCCCGATGTTTTGTTAATGGACGAACCCACCAACCACTTGGATTTGGAGTCCATCATCTGGCTTGAAGCCTGGATCATGCAATATAAGGGTGCGCTCCTCATGACTTGCCACGACCGCGAGGTCATGAATCGTTGTGTTACGCGAATTATTGAAGTCGCCAACAAGTCGATCACGACCTATGGTGGCAACTATGATTTTTACGAGAAAGAACGTGAGATTCGCGAGATCAAGTTGATTGCTTCAGCCAAGCGCCAAGAGGACATGCTCGCCAAGGAAAAGGAGTTCATTGCGCGCTTTGCCGCGCGTGCCTCGCACGCGGCCCAAGTGCAGAGTCGAGTTAAGAAGCTAGAAAAAATTGATATCATTGAAATTCCTCAAGAAGAAAAGGCCATTAAGTTCGAATGGCCCGAGCCACCTCGAGGCAGCGATGAAGTCCTCAAAGTCGAGGATCTCGGAAAAGTTTATCGCAATCCCGATGGGTCAGAAAAGTTGGTGTTTCGCCACGCCACGGCCCTAGTGAAACGCCTCGACCGAGTCGCGGTGGTGGGAGTAAATGGGGCGGGTAAATCTACCTTTCTCAAAATTATCACCGGGCAAACCGACCCGACCGAAGGTAAGTTTACCGTAGGCGCGAGTAATGAGATCGGCTATTTTAGTCAAAACTCTCTTGATGTTCTCAACCCCAAAAACACCATCGTCGAAGAAATCGATTCCCGCCTCGACCATGCTTCGATTGGTTTTATTCGCACTCTGCTCGGGGCTTTTCGCTTCTCGGGAGAGGAAGCCGACAAAAAGATCTCGATACTCTCAGGCGGAGAAAAAAGCCGCGTGGTATTGGCGACCATCCTCGCTCGGCCGGTGAACTTTTTGGTTCTGGATGAACCGACCAACCACCTGGATATTAAATCTCGCGAAGTCTTGTTGGAAGCAATCAAGCGCTTCCCCGGTACGGTCATGATGGTGAGTCACGATCGTCATTTCTTACGCGAACTCACCACACGAGTTTTTGAACTCGATCAACATGAACTGCATATTTACAACGGCTCTTGGGATTACTATCTCGAGAAAAAGAAAAGCCTCGCAACCACTTAGCAGCGAGGCTCCTATTAAGGCAACAGCTCTTGAGAGCAAATTACTTTAAGACTCCCTCTGGGCCGCGGACTCGAATTGTCAAATCCGGGTTAGTCCTAAAAATCTCTTTTGTCCCTGAAGCGTCCAATACCTCAAGGTGCCGAACATAAGTTCCCACCAGGGCTTCGTCTTCGTTTAAAAAGAAGTAGCTAAACTCATTGTCCTTAAGGGTCACTTCGGTATCAATCTGCTTCACGCCATTGCGCCAAGTTCCGACAATCTTGACCTTTGCACCAGTCGGCAAATTGGAACAGCTAATCCGCTCCACTGCTTCTTCCATCCAGGGGATGGGGTTAGGTCCCTCAATCCAGTACTTACAATTCGGTGCCGGCGGAGGAGGGGGTGGCGGTGGTGTCGGTTGCGGCAATACTCCCCAATGAACGTAAGACTCGGTCGACGTCATCTGAGCCCAAGCGTCCTTCTTGGTTTCACCCTTGCCGTAACCGAGATAAATAATTCCACCTGGATAGTCCGAGAGATCCGCGCTGGAAAAGAGTGCTCCCGACCTACCATTTGAATCAAAGGTCGTGGCGCTACCCCAGGAGCTAAAGGAAGAGTCGGCGACCCCGTGCTCCGTCCACTCGCTGCCATTATATGACCACCAACTATTGCGAACAACATCATAGCCACCAATGAAATAGAATCCCTTCTTGCCATAGTCATCCGATGCCGCCACGACTTTGCCATTCATCGAGTAGTTCTCAAGAACATTCGAAGTGGTTTGGCAGTCGAAAATGGCTTTGGTTCCACTCACTGGCTTTCCATTGACTGTGAGATTGATCGTTGCCTTAA
>JADZEO010000099.1 GCA_020850475.1 Bdellovibrionales bacterium
CAACCAATTGCTCACAAAAATCAGGCTCAAGTCGCTGAGCGCCCAGGGGATGAGGGCCGAAACCTGGCCCTTAGAAATCGAAAAAAAATCCTGCTTCCCAAGGTCAAAAAAAATCAGTGCTCCATCCAGGAACACGAATAAGAGACAAAACAGCAAAGTCCAGCCTAGGGTCTTTCGCACACAACCTCTTTATAAATTCCTCGCTTGAATTCTTCATGCGAAGATAACGACTGGGAGAAAGCCGCTAACGAAGATGGCTGAAGTGAGGACTTCCCTCCCCTTTTTAGGTCATCTCCTGACACTGCCACAGTGGTCGGCTGAGCGAGCGGCGGATCCTGGGTGAGCAATTTAAAATAACGGGGCCAGTTAAAGGCAAAGTGGCCGCGATAATCCTGGGTGTTCGCTTGCTCGGGTCTAATCCAAAGCCACTGCTGAAAGGCCCACAAATCTTGTTCTTCCAACTCATCGGTGCCGGTCAAAAAGGTTTGGGCTAGCACCTCACTCACGCTGGTAACTTGAGCAGTTAAGGCCTGAATAAACAGCCACTCAAAGGGCTCCACCCGCCAGTCCGAGGTGATGGGCATGACAAAGTCGCTCTCGGGGTCGGTCAAATAACGTTTCAGGTGGGCTTTGATGGGGTCCAAAATCCCCGTGGCCTCAAGACCCGAAAAAAGGCTTCGGTACATGGCTAAAAAAGACCGTCCATGACGGTGACGCTGATAAAGAGCGAGCTTGAGGCTCAGACCCATATAATGAAAGGCCTGCACCACTGCCGACATCGTATGGAGGCGGATTTGATCCGACAAATCGGAGTAACGCGTTTGTTGGATGATCTTGGTGCGCGATTGGGATTGAGAAACGATGTGGCCCTTGCCGTAATAAGTGGTGCCCCGCTTACTCACCTCCACCAAACCGTGTTGGACCTTATAGGAGACCTGCGCTGAGGGGGCATTGGGCAGCTGTTCCCAAAAATTCACTCGAACGGCGTCGTGAATTCCAAGTTCCATCAATTGACTCAAGGTTGCAAGCCAGGTTTCCGAGGTTTCGCCCACGCAGCCGGCGATCATCTCCGCTGAAACCGTCCAGCCTGATTGTTGAATCTTGCGCACCAACTCGACCAACTGCTCAGTGTTGATGTTACGCCTCTGGGAGAATTCCAGTGCTTGGGGAGTCATGGTCTGAAGGCTCACCTTTAAATTGCGACTGCGGTGGTAGAGTCCACTCTCCTTAAAAGTCTTGAGAATTTCAAACACCCGCTCGGGATGATTTTTGGCGTTGTCGTGCATCACCATCTTAGGGTAGCCATAGGTTTGATGGAGCTCGACAAGGTAACGGGCAATTTCCAAATCTCGAGGGAAAAAACCGAAGTTGGAATCACAGATAAACACCTTTTCGATCTTGTTCTGCGCAATCCACTTCAGTTCAGCTAGGACCCTTGCCAATGAAAACTGCCGAAAACGCGAGTTGGTGGCCGAGCCCCAATCACAAAACGCACAGCTGTAAGGACAGCCCCGCGTGGTTTCGACCACCGCACTTAAGGGACCACGTAGGGGATGTTCCAGTGAGCGAAACTCCTTCAGCCAATTCCCCAACCAACGATCGGAATAAATGGGGGTTTGACTGACCCAGGAATTTTCAAAAGGAGTTTTAGCGACTCCCGGCGTTTCCTCACGAATTCCCTGAGAGTTAATGATCAGGCTCGGGATGCTTCGATAATCGGCCGCGCCTTTTAATTGCGTTAAAATCTGCGGTAAGATCGTTTCGCCTTCGCCCTTAACGATCAAATCCAAATGCGGATGCTCAACAAAAATCTGAGGATCGCTCCAAGACAAATTAGGCCCACCGGCCACCACCAGCACCGCCGGCCATCGAGACTTGTACTCGGTAAGGTAACGATACGACTCAAGCCAACTCCACACGTAGGCCGTGACGAGGACCAAATCATAGGGCTCCGTCAACGCTTGTTCGGCCAGCGGTTGCAGCGGATGGGTTAAGATGGTCCAAGCAAAATCAGTGTGACCACCTTGCTCAGCGGCCCCTCGCAAAAGAGCGGGGAGATACGGAACGTAATGCAGATGTTCCTCTTGAGTTCGCTGTCCAGGAACATACTCAAAATTAAGAAAGAGGATGCGCTTCTGACTCAAGCCCGGTCCCCTCCAAATGTCGCGTCAATTGATGGACGTCAAACCGCACGCTTCCCACCGGCCAGCGCTCTGCCAACTCGCGATTGAGACGTTCTCGCAAAGCAAAATCCTCCGCTTCGGCGAATTCAAATCCGTGGTACTTGGCTCTGACTCGCAAATCGGGCCAGAGTCGGCGCAAAATGGACGGCTTGTACTTCTTAAGGTTCAGTAGGCGCATGGCCTGAGAAGCAACTAAGAACTCTTTGACGTCTTGATTCTGCAAAAAGGCCAGCATCATCTCCGGAGTATAGACAAAAAATCGCGAACACACCTGCTGCCCATTTAATACTGCTGCGGCCACTTGCGCGGCAGAGTCAGACCCTTCCTTAATAAAATGAGCGGTGCTGCCGGATTGCCGCTGGATCTTAAGATCGCCCCCACCGATGACTAAACAATCGTTGACGTGGTCAGCGAGCCACATCATGACGGGGCGATGAGTGGAATAGACTCCATATTTTTGACAATAGCCAAAGAGCTCAGTTTGCCAAAACCTCTCGATGTCCAAGTCCACAATCTCCAGGCGAATCCCCGCTTCTTGACAATACTCCTGAGCATAAACGATGTCGTGTTCGTTGAGGGCGTTGGGATAGCGTAAGGTAAGACAATAAAATGGCACCCGGGCCTCATGAAAAGACCGCGCCACCACTTCCGAATCCAGTCCCCCCGACAAGGCCACCGCGATGGGCTTGGAAGTTCGCTCCGCAATTTTTCGCGCTGCGATCACACATTCTTCACGAAAAGAAAATGGCCGCCGGCGGACGGAGCCAAAGCCAACAGCGAAAATACTTTGTGGTGAGGTGGGGAGAGCAAAAGCCTGACCATCCCACGAAAAGCGATAATGATTATTCTCTGTCACTTCAAACATGCTTACTCTGAATCGCCTGGGGTGCTTGTCGAGTGGGGAACACCGTCACATGTCTTAGGTTGACGTGAGGAGGTTGAGACAAAATCCAATGAATCACCCGGGCCACGTCTTCAGCTTGCAGCAAGGGATAGCGCTGCCGCATTTTTTGCACTGTTTCCGAATCAAACCGACTGGCCAACAACGGCGTGTCGATCAGCCCTGGGGAAAGCAGAGTCACTCGCACATCGGTAGCCACCAAATCTCCGGCCAAAGCATCAACAAAACCCACCAGCGCAGCCTTGGCAGCACAATACTCAGCCGCCCCGGCGTGAGGATAATCTCCCGAAACCGAGCCTAAAATAATGAGATCTCCCCTTCCCCGCTGCGACATTCCGTGGAGGAGAGGGCGAGCTAAGGCCAGCACACTGAGGAGATTCGTCGCTAAGTTGCTCTCCACCGCCTGAGGATCGCGGTCTTGAAAAGATCCCTGGGGTAAAATCGCTCCAGCCGCAAGGACGGCGACA
>JADZEO010000100.1 GCA_020850475.1 Bdellovibrionales bacterium
AATCAGATCCAAACACGCGTCGATTTCAAAGGGATGGGTTTTGATATACTCCTTCACTTCGGCGAAGACCTGATCTTTCGCATTATCAATCACATCGTCGCGAGTGAGAACTTGCCGCGACAAACCGACATCCAGTCGCACAAAGGCGTCCAGGGCATCGCGAACCATCGCCCGCACCTGGGTGGCCATGTTAATAATGTCGGTCTTGATCGGAATCGGCGGATGCGCCAAATAATCTTGGCCGTTGTAAAGTATATTGCAAGCCTGATCGCCCATCCGCTCAAGATCGGTGTTGATCTTAGTGACGACCAGCACCAGTCGCAAGTCGCTGGCCACCAGCGCCTGCCGCGCGAGCAGCTGCAAACATTGCCGATCGACTTCCTTGTGTGCGCGGTTGATTTTTTCTTCGTAGTTATTAATAAGTGAAAACCGCTGATTTTCCCGCTCCGCAATTCCTTGGCAGGCCAATTCAATGGCCTTCTCAACAAAGCTGCCCATTTCGAGGATGAGGTGCTTAAGCCCCTTGAGTTCCGTTTCAAAATGTCTGTCCATAGTGTTACCTCAGTGACAAAATCGAACGCTTAACCAAATCGACCCGTAATGTATTCTTCGGTCTTCGGCCGAGCCGGATTGGTGAAAATCTGACTCGTCTCGCCATACTCTATCAACTCCCCTAGGAGGAAAAAAGCGGTTTTATCAGAAACTCGGCTCGCCTGCTGCATATTGTGGGTGACAATCAGGATGGTGACACTCTTCTTCAGTTCGTGCAGCAAATCTTCGATTTTCGCGGTTGAGATGGGATCCAAAGCACTCGTGGGCTCGTCCATCAGTATCACCGGGGGTTCTACCGCCAGCGCCCGAGCAATGCACAACCGTTGCTGCTGTCCGCCCGAAAGGCTCGTGCCGGGCTGTCTTAACTTATCCTTTACTTCTTCCCAGAGGGCCGCCTGCCGCAAGGCCCGCTCCACCTGCTCGTCCAATACAGTCCGTTTTGAAATACCGCCCAACTTTAATCCCACCGCTACGTTTTCGAAGATTGAAAGGCCGGGAAATGGATTGGGCTTTTGAAAAACCATGCCGACATAACGACGGATGCGCACGGGGTCGGCTCCTCGCCCGTAAATATCTTGGCCGCCAATCGTCACTCGACCTTGCACGCGGGCGCCCGGAACTTCTTCATGAAGGCGATTAATACAACGAATAAAGGTCGATTTACCGCACCCACTGGGACCAATCAAAGCGACGACTTGCCCTTGCTGAACCGCCAAGGAAACCCCTTTGACCGCGTGAAAATCTCCAAACCAGGCATGCAAATTATCGACATTCAAAATTTCGTGCTGCAAATTCACGATCGCCTTCTCCCTCTCAAAGTTATCAGCCGGCATGGCCCTTGGCTCCTCGTTGATGCATTAAAAGCCGAGTGGTGAGGTTAATAAATAGCACAAAAAGCACGAGCACCAGGGCGCCGGCCCACGCTTGCTGCTCCCAGTCTTCAAATCCGCTCTTGGCAAAAGTGTAGATCTGCACCGGTAAGGAGGCCGTGGCTTGATTGAGCCCTCGGGCATGAAACTGATTGCCAAAGGACGTAAATAGCAGAGGTGCTGTTTCGCCCGCGACCCGCGCAATTGCCAGCATCACTCCCGTCAAAATTCCCGCCCGACTTCCAGGCACGATAATTCGAAGGATGACCTTCCACCGGGGCACCCCTAAAGCCAAACCCGCTTCGCGAATATGGGCTGGGATCAGCCGCAAAATTTCCTCGGTCGAGCGGGCGACCACGGGAATCATGATGATCATGAGTGCGATGCCCCCCGCGTAGGCCGAAAAGCCAAAGGGCACGACGATCAAGCCATAAACAAAAATCCCCACCACAATAGAGGGAACACTGGCCAACAGATCCACAGCAAATCGAAGAATTCGCGCCGTACGCCCGGTGCTATACTCACTCAAATAGATTCCCACCCCCATGCCCCAAGGAATCCCCGATAAACTCGCCAAGAAGATCAGGACACCACTGCCAATGATGGCATTGGCGACGCCACCGCCCGTTTCGCCGGGGCCCTTAGGGATTTGCGTAAAGAAATCCCAATTGACGGCACCTAAGCCCTTTTGCAGCACGTACCAAGTGATAAACAAAAATGGCAATGACCCCAAGACCGCCGCGGCCATGAGAACGAGCATCATCAAATGGCTCTTAAATTTGCGGCGACGATCTCCAACGGCGGGACGAAACACAGCCATCTTAGTGCCCCCTCACGTACTTGCGGTTCACGCGCCAAACCACGAAGCGGGCAATACCGTTAATCGTCAAACTGACCAGAAAGAGTGCCAGTCCCACTGCGGTCAAGGCCGACAGATGCAATGGAGAATCGGCCTCAGCATACTGATTGGCCAAAATACTCGCCATCGTTTGAGCTGAGGCCATCAGCGACACCTTAATATCAGGGTTATTGCCGATGACCATGGTGACGGCCATGGTCTCGCCCAGCGCGCGCCCCAGACCGAGGATCGTGGCGCCCAACATTCCGGCTTGCGAACTTCGCAAAACGGCGAGCTTTAACATTTCCCACCGCGTGGCACCTAAGCCTAAGGCCGCCTCTCGATTACTCTGGGGAATGGCCCGAAAAACCTCGCGACAAATTGCCGTGATCGTAGGCATGATCATGATCGCCAGAATCACTCCCGCCGCCATCATCCCCACCCCCAGTGGCGGTCCTTCGAACAGTCGCAAAAACCCCAAGTGATCCACTAAGGGTGGTTGAACATAAGTTCGTAAAAATGGCGCAAGCACAAACAATCCCCAGAGTCCGTAAACGATACTCGGAATGGCCGCTAGCATTTCAACAAAAAATCCCAGTGGGGTGCTCAACCAGCGGGGAGCAAGTTCGTTCAAAAACAGAGCGACACCGATGCTCATGGGCACGGCCAAAACGAGAGCTATAAGAGAGGATACGACGGTTCCATAAATGAGGGCTAAGGCTCCAAACTCACTGGTGACGGAGTTCCACTCGTTGGTCACCAAAAAACGCCAGCCAAAATGTTGAAAGGCGGGCCAGGCCATCTGCAGAATCAAGCCAAACATGAGCAGGAGAACAAAGACGAGAGTCCAAGCCGAAGCTTTAAGTGAGTAGTAGAATATGCGGTCGCCCAAATGCACATCGCGGCGTTTTTCACGCCGCGATGATTTCGTCATCAGTTTGCCGATCATATCGAGGATCCCGCCAGACACCTCTTCCATAGACCACTGTTCCCTCTAAAAGGCAATTAGTTCATTTTCCCTTGAGCTGGAGCGCCGGCGGTCTTGATCTTATCGATCGTGCTCACCACTTTGCTGACCAAGGCCTTTGGCAGTGGCGCATAGTTTAATTGAGCCGCAAAGCTCTGCCCATCGGCCATCGACCACTTCAGGAACTTCACAATTTTTTCACCCTTCGGGTTTGCCATCTGCTGATTGACCAACAAGTAGGTAAAGGCTGAAATCGGATAAACGCCCTTGCCTTCGGCATCGGTAATCGAAACCCGATAGTCAGCTGGCATCTTGCCGAGTGCGCCGGCAGCCGCCAGACTCACCGCTGACACGGTCGGCGCAACAAATTCACCCTGTTGGTTTTTAAGTGCCGCCATTGGCAGTTTGTTGGTTGAAGCAAAGGTCATTTCGACATAACCAATGGCTCCCGGATTTTGTTTGACCAGGCCCGTAACGCCTTCGTTGCCCTTTCCTCCCAAGCCGGTGGGCCATTTGACCGATTTTCCGGCGCCCACTTTTTGCTTCCACTCCGGACTCACTTTCGCGAGGTAGTCAGTGAAAACGCTGGTCGTGCCACTCCCGTCGGAGCGGTAGCAAACCACAATGTATTGATTCTTCGGCAGCTGGACTTTGGGATTCAACTTCACAATCGCTTCATCGTCCCATTTTTTGATTTCACCCAAAAAGATCTTCGCCAGAACTTCTTGATTGAGATTCAGTGATTCCTTAAACCCAGGAATGTTGTAAGTGATCGCCACGGCACCCAACACGGTCGGAATGTGAAAGGTCCCACCTTTGGCTTGGGCCATTTCTTCATCAGACATCGGCGCGTCGCTGGCGCCAAAGTCAGTGGTACCGGCGAGAAACTGGCGAATTCCACCGCCACTGCCAATGGACTGGTAGTTGATTTCCACGGACTTGTCGACCTCGCGATAAACCGAAAACCATTTGGCATACAGCGGGTAGGGAAAGGTGGCCCCCGCTCCATTGATCAAGAGGGGAGATTCAGCAGCTGCCGAACCGGCCAAGATGAGAAGGGCACCAACAAGTTGCCAAACCCGACTGATTGTAGACATAGCACTTCCTTTTTGGTTGATTGATGATGCCCTGGTTATATCCAATGGCAGGCTCAGGGACTGTCAGGATTCGGTTAGGCTTGTGGAGTAAATCGGTAAAAATGCGTCTAATTTAAAGACCTTGAGCCATGAGATAGGCTGCCCATCAGAGTTTCAAAAAGATCAGTGGATCCGGATAGCTTCCTACAACCTGACCCTTGGACCCTTCCATTTGCAGCTCCACCCAAGCTCCCTTTTTCATACTCAAGGGGCACCCGGTGATCAAATCCAAGGCGTAAGGTAACCAATCCCCATGAGAACTCACGAAAACCCAATCGGGTTTCTGGTGGGCGAGCTCTTTGATAAATGCTTGGATTCGGCGACTCAACTCAGAATCACTTTCTCCTGGCCCTTGCTCATCGAGGCGGAGGTCGACCACCGCCTCTCCCTGAGCCAGCTTCTCCACCAGCGGGTCGAGAGTTTCGCGACACCGCAGCTTGGGGCTTGAGAGCCACATGACCCGCCCCTGAGCAAAATCTTCTTCGCGCTTGCGCCGGGCTTGGACAAAACGCTTGAGACCCTTAACCTGCTCCTTGCCTTTAGCCGAAAGCCCATTGTCTTGATCCCGGTCCGAGGTATCTCGGTGGGCATGTCGTATGAGTACCAAACGCCATTTCATTTGATTATTGTGAGTGATTTTTTTCGAGAAGCAAAGGACGGACGCCTTGTCCCGACCTCACTTCTCGGTTAAGTTACCCAGCCAACCCCTTTTTGGAGACCTCGAAACTCATGATTGCCCTGAGTGTCAATGTGAACAAGATTGCAACTTTGCGCAACTCACGCGGCGGGCAGGTCCCCAACGTCGTTCACGTGGCCCAGGACGCCCTTCGGTTTGGCGCTAACGGTATTACTGTTCACCCTCGCCCCGATGGGCGCCACATCCGTCGCCAAGATGTGGTCGATCTCAGCGCGATGATTAAAGACTTTAATTCCACCCACGAGGGCCATCGGGAGTTCAACATCGAAGGATATCCGACTGAGGATTTCCTCCAGTTGGTCGAGCACATTGGACCTGATCAAGTCACTCTCGTTCCTGATCCGCCTGAGGTTTTGACTTCTAACGCCGGGTGGAAGGTCGTGGCCCACGCCGAATTCCTCAACCAGGTCTGCCAGCGACTCCAGGCAAAAAAAATGCGCGTCTCGCTTTTTGTTGATCCCTTTGATGTCGATGCCCAATTTGTTCAGGCGATTGCTAAGACCCAAGCGCTCCGCGCCGAACTCTATACTGAAATGTTCGCCTCGGCCTTTGCAACTCCCACGCAAATTTCAGTGACGAAGGTCTACGCTCAGGCCGCCCAACTTTTGCGGGCGGCCGGACTCGGGCTCAACGCCGGTCACGATCTGAGTTTGCAAAACGTCTCCTGGTTACGCCAACAACTTCCCGAGATCGAAGAAGTATCAATTGGTCACGCCCTGATCGCCGAGTCACTCTATCTGGGACTGGAAGAAACAATTCGGCGCTACCTCAAGCAGCTTCAAGGCTAACCGATGGCGATCGAGGTTCACCTTGTACCTGCTCTTCAGGACAACTATATTTTTCTGGTTCGCGACGTGGCCAGCGGGGCCACGGCTGCCGTCGATCCGGGTGAAGCACCGCCCGTCATTGCCGCTCTGGCGAGTCGCGGTTGGGGCCTTGAGGCCATTTGGCTCACTCATCATCATGCCGATCACATCGCCGGAGTTGGGCCGCTTCTCGAGTCGTTTCCTAATTGTCGGGTCGTCGGCTCTCACCTGGATCGTCATCGGCTCCCCAGACTCTCGCAGACCGTCCGCGAGGGCGACCAGCTGAGCCTCGGCCCGTCCCACGCTCAAGTCTGGGAAATTCCGGGACACACCATCGGGCACTTGGCCTATTATTTTCCTGAAGACCAACTTCTCTTTTGTGGTGACACTCTCTTTGGCCTTGGATGCGGGCGACTGTTCGAAGGCTCCGCCGAGCAAATGTGGCAGAGCCTCGAACGACTGACTCAATTGCCGCCAGCGACGCGCATTTTTTGTGCGCACGAATACACCCAAGCCAATTCACGCTTTGCGCTGACCATCGAAGCCGCTAATGTTTTGCTCCAGCTTCGGATCAAAAATATTAACGAACAACGAAGGCTAGGTCAGCCGACCGTTCCCTTGATTCTCGAAGACGAACTCAACACCAATCCCTTTTTGCGTCCCCACTCTCCCGCGATCCGTAACCAAGTGGGCATGGCCCAGGCCCCACTCTGGCAAGTCTTTGGCGAAATCCGCCGCCGCAAAGACCACTTTAAGGGCTAATCCCAGTTGGTAACTGCCAAATTCTTTGCTAAGCTCTCAAGACACATGAAGCCAACCCGACTTATAATTGGTTCTGTCTTTCTCTTGGTCATTGTTCTCGTGCCCACGATGATGTGGCTGAATCGTCGGTCCGCAACGACTCTTCAGCCCGCCTCAAGGGAAGAAATTCGTCGCGCGATTGTCGATGGTGGTGAATATCTACTTCGGCAAATTGAACCCTCGGGGCGCTTTGTTTATCGCGTGAACACCAATCCGAAAATCCGTATGGCCAATAAGTACAACGTGCTTCGCCATGCCGGTGCGATCTATGCTCTCGGTTCGTACTTGAGTCTTTTCCCGAATGAGGCGGCCAAAGCGAAAGTGTTAGCGGCCGCTCGATACCTGGTTGAACACTCGCTGGGACCAGTGCCCGGCCAAAAGAATTTAGCCACCTTTTGGGCGACCCCAGAAAAGCTTGATCCAACCAAGTTTCGCCAGCACTCCAAACTCGGCGGAGCTGGCTTGGGCTTAGTTGCCCTGCTCAGTGCACGCCGGCTCGACGAACAAACAATTACGGTGGCGAAGCTCGGAGAGGTGGGGGCCTTTCTGGAGTTCATGCAACTTCCGGACGGCAGTTTTTATTCGAAGTACTTTCCCGATCAAGAGGGGAGATCGAATAAATGGACTTCGCTTTATTATCCTGGCGAAGCGGCTCTAGGGGCTGCTCTTTTGTACGCGGTCGATCCCCAGCCCCGTTGGCTGGAGATCGGAGTGCGAGCGTTGGGCTACTTGGCTCAACTCCGTCGCGGTAAAGGCACCGACGTCGAAGCCGACCACTGGGCCTTGCTCGCGACTCAAATGATTCTGCCCCATCTCAGTCGGCTCGAAAAATCCCCGGTGAATCAGCAGGAGTTGATTGATCACGCCAAACAAATTGTGCAAAAGATGCTCGCTGAATTTAAATCCATCCCCCCTCGCTCGCCCGCCTACGGTGGCTGCACCCGCGATGGGCGGACCACTCCGGCCGCAACTCGTCTGGAGGGACTGCTGGCGGCCTACGAGTTTTTGCCCGAAAGTGATCAAGCCCTCAAAACGGAAATCCTCTCGGTGTCTCAGTTGGGTGCCGCTTGGCTCATCAGGAGCATGATGACCGAAGGCCCATTTCAAGGCGGTGTCCCGCGCGCCATTTCGCAGGTGAAAAAGGGCCAGAGTCCTGAATCGATCCGAGAATTCAATATGCGCTCATCTGAAATTCGCATTGACTATGTGCAGCATGTGATCAGTGCCCTCATCCAATTGGACGCCATTCTCGCACGCTCCAATCCGTAGAACTCACTCCCCAGCGGGGCTTTTTTAACCTCGACTTCGGTCTGGTTTTGAGGGTCTCCGTATCAGTCGAAAATCTAAAAATTCCGATAGGTTAGGTATGGAGGCTGGATCATGGGCAACTACCTACGTCGCTTAGTTCTCGCGTTTTGTTTGTCGGCAACTTGTTACTACGCAACCGAAGATTGGTATCGACGTACCAATGTGGCGATTGAAAGTGGGCTTCACCAAGAACCCATCGCCCTTTTGCAGGAGCTCACCAACGAGGTTCAACGCAAACCCGTCACGCGCGTGATTTGGGAAACCATCTCCAAAGATGAAAACCTTTTTGCGGGCGAAGCGATTCGCACCTCGGAGAGTTCCGAAGCCAAGATTGTTTTCCTTAAATCAGGCACCGTGATTGAACTTGAACCTGACTCGCTGGTCGTTCTGGAAGAAACCGACAGTGGTCTGTCGTTGGACTTCCTCAAAGGAAATCTCTTTGTCAAGTCCACTGGCCAAGGTGGAGCAGCAGGAGCGGGGCTAACTCTCAAGTCCGGCAAGAGTGAAATCAATCTGCAAAACGCCGATGTCTCCCTCTCGAAGAGTCAAGGTGAAGACGTCGACGTCCAAGTTCATGGCGGTGTGGCCAAGATCAAACAAGGTGAAAAGACTCTCACCTTGGACCAATCACAGTCGGGTACGCTCAGCCAGCAAGGACTGGATGTTACAAAAAATCAGTTTCAAATTTTGACTCCCGCTCCGGGTGACTCGGTGTATGTCGACTCCAAACGGCGCGAGCTCGTGACTTTTCAATGGCAAAAAATTTCCCCCGACTACACTGTATTTGTCGAGCGCGGTGCCAACCGCACCAACTTGATTCGCAACCAAACTCAATCAGCGCTCGGGAGCGCTGGCCAAGTTGGTGTGACTTCCAAAATGGGAAAGTACTACTGGCGTTTGGTGGCCGAACCCAACAAACCAGGTCTTCCGGTTTTGAAGTCAAGCATCGTGCCCTTTTCGGTCATTGCTAAGACCCCGCCGGTGCCTTTAGAGCCCGAACACCAAGCTCAATTGGTGCTCGAATCAAAACAGCCAACAGTCAGAATCAAGTGGGCCAACCCAGCTAAGCTCAAGAGTCTTTTGGTTGAGGTGGCAAGCGATCCTCAGTTGAAACAAAAAGTGATCCAGGAGCCGCTCAGTGAAAAGCTTAACTTCAAAGACCTCGCGCTGAACAAATCGGGCGACTACTTCTGGCGACTGACTGGGTTCATGGAAATCAAAGGCAAGCTCCAACCCGTGTCGAGCGAAGTGCGCAAGTTTCAAATTCAAATGGGTGCCGAACTCGTTCCGCCCGAGTTGCGTTCACCGCTGCCGCAGCAAAGCATCAGCTACAACCAAGTGGTTGAAAAAGGCCTCTTTCTGTCCTGGGATCCGGTGCCGGGGATTACCGCTTACCAAGTCAAAATCGAAAAAGCGGGCGCCGTTGGTGAACGGGGTCTTGCCTCCACCAACCCTCAGGACCTTAACTACACCTCAATTCTCGATGAGGAAGTCAAGGCCTCGCCCGTGCGAGCAAATGACCTAACACCTGGGACTTATCGTTGGACGGTGGTTTCTCTCGACAGCAGCGGCAAGGCCTCGTCGCCAGCTCCCCTGCGAATATTTACCATCACCGATGTCCCTCGGGTCGACTGGGCCCAGGGTCCCGAGCCCGAGGAGTACCTCTACTACACGGGCCGCCCGAGCATGAATCTCCAATGGCTCAAAGGTACCAACGACAAGGTCGTGAGCTGGCGTTACAAAATGGCCGACGACGACCAAGAACTCGAAAGCGCCACTTGGAAACCCACCAACAAACCAGAAATCCGCGAGTATGTGAAAGAGGCAGGATCTTTTAAGGTTCAAATTGAGGCCCTCAATGACAAAGGTCAAACCCTTGCCAAAAGTACAGTCAAGGAGGTCACGGTACGACCCAAGCCACTGCTTCCGGGACCACAGTTTGCTCCGGATTTGCCTGACATCCTTCAAGCCAACCGCAAGGGTGATCTCAGCCTCAAGTGGGACCCGGTTAACGGAGCCCAGAAGTATCACCTCGTGCTCAAGAACAAGGCCGGCAAGGTAATTAAACAAGAAACCGTCGCCACTCCGTCACTTGAACTGCAGCGTCTGTCACCGGGCGACTATCAGCTCTTTGTACAAACGATTGACGAGCACAATCGGCCCGGACCCTTGAGCAGTGCCAAGTCGGTCCAAGTGCCTCGTACCAGCGACATTAAGGCCCCCAAACTCAAAACGATTCAAGTTAAGTAGTTGTGGCATAAATGATGCGAGTCCGCCGCCCTCTTCAGCTTCGCCTTGCCTGGCTGGTCCTCATGATCAGCTGGGGGCTCTTTTGGAGTGCAGCCGCTCCCGCCGAATCCCTTCGCAATGTCGACCTCGAGTGGGAACAAGTTGAAGACGCCACGAAATATCAAATTCGCATTGCACCCAAGAGTACCGAAGGGTCATCGCCAAACTCCAAGACCTTTAAAACCAACGAACCCAAATGGAGTGGCAGTTTGGTTCCGGGACTCTACACCATGGAGCTACGTTCGTATGACGCCCGCGGGGTTCCCGGCGAATGGAGTGAACCCGCCGAGTTTTGGGTGAAGACCCCGCCCCCCCGTCCTCTCTCCCCCGCTCCCAATGCTCGCGAACGCTCGAATGAAGATGAAACGTACACAACCCAATTTAAATGGCAGGCCATTTCCGGAGCCAACCTCTATCGGCTGGAGATTGAATCTCACGACGGCGCCGTTAAGATGACCAAGGAAGTAACCGCTCCGGAAGTGTCGGTGGAATTGCCAGTCGCCAAAGTCTATCGTTGGCGTGTGTACGGTATCATGGCCAACCAAGAACCCGGCGAAATCCCTGAAGCCTGGCAGCGCTTGACTCTCATGGGCGCCCCTCTGGAGCGACCCAATCTCCAGAAACCACTCACCAAATATGTGCAAGAACTTGCGTGGGAGCCCACCAAGCATGCGGCCGGCTATGATTATGTTCTGGAACGCCGAACGGCCCAGGGGTGGAAGCCGGTCGAGCGAAAACGTGGAATCAAAGCCAGTCCCCTGGTGTTCGACCTCGGCAATCCCACGGGCACCTATCGAGCCAAACTCCAAGCCTTCGCCCCCTTACGAGAAAAATCCAAAATCACCGAAATGGAATTCGAAGTCCGCGGAGGAATTCGCAGTCCCGCTGCCCTTGAGGAAGCTCAGCTGCGTGACTCGCTCGAACGTCCTTCGCACATCTATTATATTGCGAGTTATCTCATCACCCAAATAGCCTACACGGGAGTCGATCGAGAGTCTAACGCCGTCGCTTCTTTTAGCGCTCTGGGTGGCACCGGCCGCCTCGGCCTCGGCTACCAAAATGATCAAAGCCCCTGGGGGACATTTGGGATCGTCGACTTAAGCGGCTTTGATTTGGGCGGACAGCGCTACACCTTTGCGGCGATGGAAGTCGACGGCACTTACAAACAATACTGGGGCAAAGCTCAGATTTTGTATGGAGCGGGACTTTTTCTTAAGCAGCTCCCCGACCTGAGGGGAAGCGAAGCCACCGGTTTTACCGGGCTTGGCAAAATTCAAAACTATGGCCCCAGCGCCGGCGTTCAAATGTGGCGACCACTGAGTACTCGACTGGGCTTTCAAGTTCACTTACGCGTTTATGCCTCGATGTTTGGCTCAGCACCCAACGGCCAAGCCGTCACCACGGCCATTTCTCTTCAAACCGGAATTTTGGGGACTTACCGCTTAAACTCCCAGATGATGGGCTATGCCGGTTACGTCTATCGGGAAGACAATTCCAAGTATGACGCCAATCCCTTTAGTGACTCTCACCCCGAAAGTTTCGCCGACTCCGGCGACGTCAACTCCGTCAAGATCGGCGGCCACTACCTTAACCTCAAACTCGAGTACTCGTACTGAGCCGCGCCCGCCTTCGCCCGCTACCTCCCGTATCACAACTTGCTTAATTGGGTGGGCTTGGGGCTTCAAAAGATCCCTTACGGACGAGTTCGGATCGGTGCGGTGCTCGCGGCTAAGCGAGCGCCGCTGCCGAACGTATGTCTGAGGACGGAAGGGCATTCTTTTGAAGCCCCAAGCCTAGCTGATTTGCCAAGAGGTGAAATAGGAGGGGCGGGCGGAGGTAGGCGCGGCTCAGTGGCGAGGTAGGGCGCGAGTGACATTGAGCGGATAAATGGAGGCGAAGTTCATAAAGAAGTGAAGTTGGGAATCTTGGCCTAAGATGATGGTGAAGTCACCGTTGCCACAAGAGGATTTGAACAAAATGCGAGCCACGGACTTCTCTTGCAGTGACTCACTTTGTGGGTGCAACTTGGTTCGAAGCGCAGCGAGTTCTGTGGCACCAGCTAAATCATTAAGATAAGTCATTTCCAGAGTACCCTTCGGCTGACAAAGGAAGGAGAAAAACTTTTTCTCTCCTTCGTTATCCATTTTTTTTGCCGCCTCAAAGCGATACTGACCCTGTTTAACCGAGAGCCAGAGGGTTCCGATTTTTCCACTCGCGCCCGAGACGTCCCATGGGCCTTCAACAACGTCCTGTAGTGAGGTCTTCATCGTCTCCCCTGCGGTTGCCGTCGCAAACCAAATTGCACCGATTAAAATGACCAAATTAAACTTTTGAATCGACATTGAGACCAAAACCCTTGTTGGCGAGATCAGGCGACTTTGACTTTGTCGGCGCCTTCGGCTTCGTAGTCGGAAAACTCGGTCGCGACGGTGACTGATTTCCCACTGGCATCGATGTAGCCGCGCACCTTATAAAGAGTGAGTTTTTCGCTCTTGCCTTTG
>JADZEO010000101.1 GCA_020850475.1 Bdellovibrionales bacterium
TGTTCTCCTCTGATCGGAACACATGAAAATGACCAAAGTGCTCAGTGTTCTTACTAAAAAGTATCGCTGAAATGTCACATTGGTCTGACGTTACTCTCGAATCAAGATGAGCGCATGATCCTAGGTTGCCACTTCCATTTGGGTTCTCAATTTCGGCCCCATCCGGCCACCGCCCAAATACCAGTGCGTTCAAATGCCATAGTTTATACTTCAATTTTTGATCCGCTGTCGCCCCAGTAACGACCTTATCTATATCCGGAAAATTCCAGTTGGCATTTTCACCTGAGGACATAAGGAATCCAAACCCAGCCGTGTTTTTTGTGAGCCAATCAAATGCCATGCGATTTATTTGAACCCACTTTGCAAATCTTGTCATCTGTCGAACAGGTTTTATGTCCTTGCATGCCTGGCTATTCTCAATGTCCTTTTTGCAGACGGTGCGCCATGCCAAGTAGTCTGTAACGTCCAGAAGTTTCTGGATCCCGTCTATTTTCTTGGAGTTTGAAAATACCCTTTGGCACGCTCGTGCGAACTCTTCGGTTAAGCTTGGATCATAGTATGGAGAGTCTTCGGTGAGTTCTCCCCCATCATATAAATAGGTAAGTTCATCTGGCGGCGGCACGTCAGGTCGGCAGGTGCCATCGTACAAACCATATCCACCGAAGAATTTGATGTCTAGATTGTAGCCATCATGATGTTCTTGATGACCTAGATATGTATCACCAAACGGCAAGCTCGCGTCGTTGGCACTAAGCCCGATGTTAGCGGTACAGTCGGTAGTCTCATTCTCAATGCAAGGGAACTGCTCTAGACTTTCGGGCAGGGTGAGAGGCGGTGGGACGGTGGTGTTGAAGTTTTGGTGCATGATCTGAAGCAAACGATGGAGACTGCCCTGCATATACATCGAGATCGGTCCGCCGTACAAGGGAACGTCGAGTAACCTGCCGTCGTAAAAGGGTATCACTGAAAGCTCGCGTGTGGTGGCAAACTCACGAATTTCGTTCCCCTTAGAGTCGAAGGTTGTTCCAGTTAACTCGAACATCAGCGTCACGCGATCCGCGCTTCCAGATCTCACGAACTCACTCCCGTATGCGCTGGTCAAATCATCGATATTGATGGTGAGTTCAATCC
The DNA here is from genome assembly GCA_020850475.1 of Bdellovibrionales bacterium. GTDB lineage: Bacteria > Bdellovibrionota > Bdellovibrionia > Bdellovibrionales > UBA1609 > JADZEO01. The sequence goes on from JADZEO010000101.1 coordinate 1,132, forward strand.
GGCTAAGGTCGCTTGTGAATGAAAATAGGTTTTGCTTAAATTCCGTAGTCTCGGAGATGATCGTCCCAGTTGCGGTCTTGACTGCGAGCTTGTCTAACTTAACCCAGTAACTGCCAATATTAGGGATGATGTTAAACGACACGGCCCATGGGTTACTATAGGGGTTCTTGTGTGAAGTTCCCCGATCCACGCTGAGGGGAAGAAAGTTGGTTTGAACATAACTCAAAATGCCGCGAGCGTAGGGCGAAAAACGAAGCGCCTACGGGGAATAAGATTGCCCCATCCAAAAAAAGTCAAAGTGTTGGGTCCTCGCCAACCAGAGAAAGCTCATCATTTCGGCGACCAGTGTCGTCGATAATTCGACCTACATACACCTTCTGTCCTGATGTAAACTGAGTTCCTTTGAGGTCGGCACCAAGTAAAGCTGCATATAGACGTGGTTTTCGATCCTCGTCATTGTCAAAATACAGAGTCGATTGCGCAGGCCAGGTGTATCCACGCAAAATTGTGGATTTGGCAATTTTAATCGATCTAAGCGTATTTTCACCGTCTTCCCAAAACTCAATTGTTGTCCCCTCCACCGCCTCAAGATCTCCCACTTTGCAGCCGGCAGAATTTGCCTCAATGTAGTAGATTTCTGCTCCGGTAAATCTGACCTTTGATCTCTTACAAATGACGACCTTTTCAGAACCCTTACTAATCACCACGGTCTTCGTGAAGACCATCTCCATCCGTCTTCCGTCGCCGTTTTTAACGGTCAGAGTTTCAGGTTTAATTTGTCCGCTCCAGTACTTTTGGGAAAAAATCTCAGCAATGTTTCCTTTGGCGGTTTCATCGGCGACGAGATTTGAAGAGCCAACCGAGTATAGCAGTAAAAAGATTGCAGGAATATTCATGGCCATTTGCTTTCCTTAACGATTTTAATGTGAAAGTGCCCAAAATGCGCAGTGTTACTGTCGCCAAAGTCAACTCCAGAAATTGAGCACGTGAGATCGATTTTATTAAGCTGAGAATGCTTGCACTCGCCAATTGGATTTGCCTCAGGCAACATCGAATCCATAATAGGTTTTCCATCAGGCCACTGCCCAAACACCAGTGCGTTCATATGCCACGCCTCGTACTTTTCTCGTTGGCCTTTCGTTGGTTTTGTCATGACCGCTTCGGGGAATGGAAATCCCCAAGTGGCCCCCTTGCCCGACGACATGAAGAACTCAAACCCAGTCGTGTATTTCGTAAGCCAATCAAACGCCATGCGATTTATTTGAACCCACTTTGCAAACCTTGTCATCTGGCGAACGGGTTTAGTTTGCATGCAAATGGTCGAAGTCTCTCCGAATTCAACACACCGTTTGCGCCATTCAAGATAGTCGATGACGTCTAACACCTTCTGGACTCCATCTACTGGATTCTTAGTGGATGAAAATATTCTTTGGCAGCCAACACCATATTCCGCGCGAAGATTCGGTAAGTGATACGGTGCAGTTTCCGTCGTTTCGGCATCGGCAGTGAGATAGGTGAGTACATCTGGCGGCGGCAGATCAGGGCGACAAGTGGCATCGTACAAACCAAATTCGCCAAAGAATTTGATGTCAGCATTTAGGCCATCCAGGTGAAAGTTATGCGGAGATAGGAATCCGCCAAACGGCAAGCTCGCATCGTTGGCACTAAGTTTCATGTCGGCGTTGCAGTCGGTTGACTCATTCTCAATGCAGGGGTACTTCGTTAAGTTCTCTGGCAGGGTGAGACTTGGTGGTCGATTGGTGTTGAAATTTTGGTGCAGGACCTCTAGCAAACGATAGAGCTTTCCTTGCATGTACATCGAAATAGTTCCGCCATAGAGGGGGACGTTTTGTTTTTTCCCGTCGTAAAATGGCGTTACCTGAATGGTTCTCGTGGCCGAGAATGGCTCGAGGGTGTCACCAAAGGGGCCGACTTTACTTCCTTCGATCTCAAACACTAGATCGATTTTGTCTTTACTGCCATAGGTGCCAAGCTCAGGAGCGAGGAGGGATTCCAGCGAAGAGATGTCGATTCTTACCTCCGGCTGACCGGCATGGGAGTACTGTGAGAAATAATTTTGAGAGAAAAACTCCGTCTCGCCTAAAGTAACTCCTTGTTTGGTCTTGATTCGAGCTTTTTTAAGCAGCACTGAGTGAATGGCATCTGGAAGAAACTTAAACGACACCATCCATGGGCGTTTGGGGCTAAGGTTGTAGTAAGGGTTGGTGTGGTCTCCGGTCCATGGCTCGTACGACACGGGCAAAAATTTGCTTGGCGGATTTTGGAGGATTCCCTGGGCGTAATCGGGATTGAGTTTGCCGCCGGTGATTTCGCGAATGTAAGCCTGTGGTTGAGTGTCGAAGGCGCACATGGCGATTGGGACTGACGTTTGTCCTGAAGCCTTAAAGCTTACATTGCTGATTTCGATTTCGTCATAGTTGGGCCACTCTGAGGATAGGTTGGGTAGTGGCACCTTGACGAACTTTGGGTAAGGTAAATTGACCGATTTTAGTGACGCGGGATTGATGACAAAGGGGACCTCCCAAACCGCTTTCTTAACCAATGTGCCGCCCTCAAACTTTGAGAATCGAATGAATATTAACGCCGTAACGGCTTTGATGGGTTTGGCGACGGATGTACCCGGGGGTTCGCGATCTGAGGTGTCACCCATATATGGATCAACTGGGTAACCGATTATTTTCGACAATGTTGATGCCTGATTGGCCGTATTGGCGACCTGTTGGGCGAGTTCTGTTTGTACCATTCGAGCGACTTGGTAGTTAACCATGCAAGTGGTATAGGCGGGTGTTCCTTCACCTAATGGTAAACACTCGCTGTAAATGCGATTGGCTTCCAGATAAGCTGCGTGTTCTAGCTGACTAAGTTTATAGACCTCAGCACTAATCTTGTAGCTTGCGGCTATTGCTTCGTTGATACTGGCGCGCTCGGCGCTGGTCCAAGACGGGTCAACTGCTGTGCAGTACAAAGTTCCCGATCCATTACTCGTAAGTCTAGCCGTAGGCTGAATGCCCGTTGGATAAAATGGAATTACATATTGGGAAAATAGGCTCGGATCTGGATTAAGCGGCGGGAGCGGCGGCGGATCCCAATAGCCGCTGAGGGCGCTGAACATCATTGGCGCACTTTCATCAAGAACGCTGCTGTTTAAGTTTGATGGATCTTGGGGGGATAGTCTGATTTGGTGGTGTGAGTTGGCTTCAATTGAAAAACTGCCGTGAATAAATCCGTAAGCTGGGGACTCGCCATAAACAATGTACCCACCCGGCTCTAGTCCAGTAATCGTGGTTTTTTTGCTTGCGCCAAGCGTGTGTTCTGACTTTATCAAACTCGGATGAATCAGGGTAAAGCTGATGTCGGTGACCGAGGCCACAAAATCCACCTTGGCAGACAATTCTAGGGGAGCGGTGTAACCATGGCCGATGGTGCCCTCGCCAACGAGGGCTTTGACATAAAAATATAAGGGGACGCCTGCGTAACTATCGCGCACGATTTGAGCTGGGATTTCGATATTTCCGTCGGCGGTGACCACCATTTGCTCGGTCAACTCGATCTGGTCCTCAGGATTTTCGCCGACAATGAGTTTTACCTCAAGCTCCTGACCCTCTTGAGTGAACTTCAAGCCCCCAGTGGCCTCTGAAATTGTTAATGTTGAGGCGTCTTGATCAAGGACGTTTTGCGGCGCTTCGCGCACCACCAGACACATATTTCCTTCAAGATCTTTTCCACAGGCCTCAAGCGGAACTTTGACCGTAAATGATTGCTCAGGAATTGCGACAGAATCTTTGGTTACCTGAAGACTAACAACGAAGGTCCCTGGAGCGGAAAATAAATAATTGAGCGCTGGCTTTGAGCCCACTAAATTGCCATTTACTTTCCAGGCGTAGGTTTCATTTCCTTCTTTAGTTAGCCCCTCAAAGATCAGTCGACTTGTAAGGTCCGACATTTCCATGGGGAGATTCGAATCGCTGGCAAGACCCAGTTTAACCCCCGAGCCGTCGGAGATCATAAAATCACTCGTTGGTTTGTCGGGCCCTTGAAGAAACAACACTCGGCGAGTCGCAGTCGAAGTCGCTCCGTGATTGTCCCAAACCGTGAGCACGACATCATCAAGGTAGGCTTGTTCTTGAAATATGCGAGCTGTGGGTCCCGTGTCAGTAAGTCTTTGACCCTTCCAACGCCATTCGTATAAAACGATTTCGCCGTCAGCGTCGTGCGAGCCTTGACCGTCCATCAAGTAACTGGTCGGGGCGGGTTCAAAACCATTAAGTGGTGCGATATCGGCTACTGGGGCAAGATTTCCAGGCGGAACTTCTTCCGGGAAGGCGTAAAATTTGAGCCACTGGGAGGCTAAATTCCCTTGGTTATCTTGAACCACCAACTCTACCCAATGGGTTCCGGCAGTTGAAAAAGTAAAGCTCGTAACTGCTGACGGGCTCATCGCTCCATTAGGTAAATGCCACTGGTAAAGCGAGAGCTCACCATCAGGATCATAGGATTTGCTGGCATCAAGTGTAACCACCAGCGGGATGCGTCCCACTCGGGCTGAAGCTTCAATGACCGCAACTGGCTGAGCTCCGCTTACGACATGAACCATGCCAAACGCAATTGAGCTCTCGCCACTTGGTTTGGTTAGACTCAAGGTGGGCCGATAACTACCTTGAGCCGTATAGGTGTGGGCAACCACTTTTAGTTCACTAAAGTTTCCTTGGATGATTTTCCCGTCGCCAAAATCCCAAAGGGCCGAGACACCCTCGGTGTTGGCGTTAGACGAGGCCGTGGCATCAAAGCTCACTGCTTCGCCAACCAACACCGTGTCTTTATCCTGATAAATCGAGGCCACCAGGGGATCATTCGTTTGGCTTGGCAGCGTGATGGATTTAGCGACATAATGACGATCGCCCAAAACATCAATGGCGTGAAGCACTACCGGGTAAGATCCAGCACCGGGGTAACTATGGCGTTGATTGCGGCCTCGGGCCGAGGTGTTATCGCCAAAATACCAAAAGAAGTTTTGATATTCGCCCATGACGGGAAGTCTGGTGCTTGAGGAATCAAACTCAATTAAAAAGCCTCCCAAATCAAAAAGGCCAAGGCTCACAGGGGGCCGTTCAGTATCAGCAAAAGGAACAAACACCTCAAAGAAATAGGTCGCTGACTTATTTTGGCTGTCGCGGACCACGACACTTCCGTAATAAGCACCCGGAGCTTGATAAGTGTGACTGGCAGTTAACCCGACGGCTTGATTAAGGAGAGATCGGTAGTCACCAAAGCTCCACTCGGCCGAAGCAATATTCCCGTCTAAGTCAAACGAGCGAGAGGCATCAAAGTTGATATATCGAGGAGAACTTCCGAAGAGTGGAGTTGTTTTCACCACGGGAATTGGGGCAGAGTTGAGTGTCGTCGACCCGATACGAACTTTTGTTTGGGCCTGAGATCTCCCAAGACGGGAATCTGTTGTTCGAAGCCGAATGGTGTAATCACCCGGTTGGCTATAGGTGTGAGTGACGATTCGCTTATCCGTGCCTCCGACCTCAGGGGACCCGTCGCCAAACTGCCAGCGATAATTGATGACGTCACCGTTTTCGTCACTGGCCAAAGTCGCATCAAATTGCACTTCGATTGCGCCCCCGAGATCGGTTTGGGTGATTTGAAACTGCGGAATCGGGAGATCGTTGTCAACTATACGGACATTTCGCGATGTAGTAGCCGTCAATCCCTGGTCGTCTTGAATTGTGAGCTTAACAACATAATCGCCAGCGGCTTGGTAGTAGTGGTTAATCGATGCAAGGGCATCGGTTTCATGGGGGTAAAGGAGTAAAACTTTGCCGTCACCAAAGTCCCAGGTGTAGCGTACAATTTGTCCATCAGGGTCAGAAATTGCAGCGTTGGTATTGAGCTGTACCTTGACAGGGAGTCCATCGGTACGGGTGACAAAAAATATTCCGCCCCCATCAGTCGGAGGTTTTGGCTTGGGTAGAACCGTAATTGAGAAAGTGTCTTGGGCTGACAAACCTTCGTTATCGGTAATTGTGATTGAGGCTTGGTACTGGCCTTGCGTGAGGTAGGCGTGGCTTGCGGCCAGTTCAAATGAAGAGTTTCCATCACCCCAGTCGACAACGACATTGGCGATTGACCCGTCAGGATCAAACGACGAGAGGGCGTTGAGCAAAATCACTTCGTCTTCAAGCGGGGAAAAATTTGAAACCGCGTAACTTAAAACAGGCGGAAGATTTTGGTGACGCTCACCCAATAGGCTTACATTAACAAATGAGCCCGGGAGACCTTTAAGTTTGAACTTTAAGACACTCGCCTCGCCTGCGTTTGATACGAGACTCACCGGCAGGCGCACTTCTTGGGTGGCGATATTTAATTGTGACGGATTAAGAAGCTCTTGGCCGTCGAGCCAAACATGACCAGCATGAACGCGAGAGAATAATATCTTGACTGCCGCCAAGCCATTTTTGATTCGGCAAACCATTAAATCCCAAGAAAGTTCCTCAGGACATTCCGCGATTGCTACTGGTGTCCCATTTTGAATGACCAGCAAGTACTCTCCTGCCGGGAGGGTGAGATCAATGGATTCAGTTTGAGGATTTCCTAGGTGCCCATGAAGCGTTTGAGGGCCATACAAGAGCTCAAGGTCATTGGTTGAAACTGAGGCCTGGCTTTGGTGGGCTGCACTCACCAAGAGCTCCGCCACCATCAATGCGCGCAGAAATGCCTTTAGAGCCTGCTCCATAAATAGACTTCTCCCTAGTCCGCCGACGTTCAACTGGCGGGATTAAAGTCAGTTAATAATAATTTTTGTGACGAAGTCGCTTGTGTGAGTTCACAGCTGTTTTGACTGAGTCTACACGACCTCTTGATAAACTCCGAGTATTTTCTTTTTCTTTGCTCCAAAGTGAAGCAAAACAAAACCAAACTTGATTAGGATCAA
>JADZEO010000102.1 GCA_020850475.1 Bdellovibrionales bacterium
AGTTTCAGTCGTCTCATATTCGGCCTCCATGCTTCGGGCCAGCGCTCGTATCTGCGCGCCGTGCACCGTAGTTGGGGGCGATTGGGAGAAAATTAAGGCCTATCCATACGGTTCGCGAAAAGAGCCATTTGATATCAACTCTGCTAGAGCAGGAGGCAGAGTTGAATACATTTTCACGCCAAGATGTTCAATGGTTCTTGGGTCAAATTTCAATTCCAGGCTCATTGCTGTGCTTCCTTGATATGAAGGACGTATTGTCTGGCGTGATTTTCTATGAAATTCGGAGGAAGAGCATTGCCTATCATGAGTGCGACAGAGTCTTTTCCTCGCGCCAATGAAAATTTATAATTCATTGGAAATGTTTGTAGTAATGCAGCCTCGCGAAGAGTTATTGCCCTATCAAACTCTGGGTGAATGAATCGCCCCTTAGATGGATTATGGCAGCCGCCTGTGATGGTGGGAGAAACATCGTCCCATTTCATTCTTCCGTATACGTCACGATAGCCCCCAGGACTTCTCTTGTGGCACTCAAGCCAATACTCTTTAGGTAAATCAGTTCTTGATCCCCCGTCCTTTGGAACAAGAGATATTATTTTTTTTACTTTTTCACTCCTATCTTCTCCAAGATCATGGAGTTCATCACCGCTGAATCCTGCCGGCTTTAAGTCAAAAATGGATTCTTTGACAGTTATCCTTTTTTTGCTTTTCGGTGCATCTGAAATAACGCCAAGCCTTGATGCTTTGAAGAGAAGGCGACGGCGTCGCTGAGGAACCCCGTAATCGGCGGCGTCATGTATAGAGATCGAATTCTCATCAACAACATAACCTAGCTGCTCTAGGTTTTCTTTTAATTTGAATATTCTCCAGTTTTTTGCCAAGGCAGGAACATTTTCCAGCATTATTGTTTTTGGCAACAAAACCTCCACAAATCGGAGAAATTCAAATATTAATTCATTGCGTGGATCAAGCTGTGCATTTGTTTTATTTCGCGTTCGCTGGCTCGAAAAGCCCTGGCAAGGTGGGCAGCCTGCCAGCAAATCGAGTTCGCCTGGTTTTAAGTTGAACTTCTCAAGAATCTCGGATGGGTTGATGTCGCAAATGTCTTTTTCATAAACATCAACATCGTCATGGTTCAGCCGATAAGTTTCGGCTGCGATTGGGTTTAACTCCACCCCTGCTACAACACGAAAGCCAGCCTGTTTGAGGCCAAGGGTTAGTCCGCCTGCACCGCAGAATAGGTCAATCGCTGTCAGATTTGTCTTTTTCATATAACTAATTTCCCGACCGAACCGATTCGAGATAGCATTTTAGTATGCGTGCAAGCGAAGAAAGCTCTGCAGAATCTTTTCTGTTGCTAGCAAGCAATGTGACCCCATGATCATCAGTGCGTTTATTCGTCACGTCCGCCCCAAAGAGCTCTACCGCCAAGGCTCTAAGATGATCTTTATGGTGCTGGGACGTCGTAGCAGACGATTTGTTTTTGCCCGCTGCGCGCAACACCAGTTCTTCAGGACAGAGGGTTGGTATGAAATTCACGTTCTTTCGAACCCATGCTAAATATTTTCGCCTGGTTTCGATCAGTTGTGTTTCATTTGCCCTGCCAGAACCACCATCGACTGTTAATTTTGGATCAACTCCCGTGGTTTCCTTGATCTTTTCTTGAAGAGTGTCGTTTTCTGAGGCGGGTATTGTATCTGGATCTATGAAATGATCTACCTTCCGCTTATCCCCGTCCAGGAGAATCAGCGTGTGCCCTGGTGCATCAAGTAATACGGGGATCTGGTACGCTAAGATGGCATCGGCTCCACCACTTGGGTACTCAACATGGAACACTTCACGCGCAGCGGTATCTGTCAGGGTCAAAAGCGCTTGTTTCACGACCTCTTCTGCCAAGCGATCTTCAACTATCACTCGAATCTTATGGCTATCTACCACACCTAGCCTTCGGAATGCGGCATAAGGATGTGTTGATGGAATGACAGAAAACCGCCCATCATCTAGCTGATGAAAGGTTTTAATTGCGTCGTTTGGCAAGGCGGCTAGAAAGTGAGGCGAGTGGGTGGAAAATATAATCTGGAGTTGACGGATTCGAGCCCTATGTGCCAAGAATGCAAGCAGCCGCTCTTGGGCACCAGGGTGCAAAGAAACTTCTGGCTCATCCAGCAAAATGAGTGTCCCTTTGGCGGCCTTTAGAACTTGAACGACGCAGCTTGTCACTGCCACCTCACCGCTACCAGCAAAAGCCTCAGAATATCTTCCGTGTTGAGTCTTAAAGACCACACTAAGCCCACCGTCTCCCTTAAAGAGTCGATGGCGAATCCAGCGAGCCTCCTCATATTTCCTTCCCAAAACGAAGCTCACTGTATCTAGCTCATCTTGGGTAAGAAGTCTATTTTCAGTCGCTACTTTGCGTTTGTGGTATAGATATGATGTGTCGCCCGATTCAATCACTCTCGCTAATAGTTCGGCGTCGCGTCGAACTTGATCCATCTTGCTCGTGATACGACGCGAGACAGATTTTCCAGAATTTTGTTTTGTCTTTGCCGTGGAAGTTTGTGGAGCTGGATCTTTGCCGAAATAAAAATATTTATCGAATGCACTAAGTTCTTTACGGAAATTTATGTAAAGAACATCGCGAGACACTGGGTTCCAGCGATCTTTGCTGCGACCTGCATAGGTTTTTCCGGCTTGCAATTCCGGGTCCCTCATGCCGTCACCAGGGCTTTCTTTGGTTGGCTCCCAATAGTTTGGGTCGAGGCGCCCAAAGCGGAATTTCCTCACCCTGGCTTTTCTTGTTTCTACAACCGACTTTAATGTCGAGTTGTGATGGCCGTAGATGAATCGACTTGGGCTTCCTTCGCCTTCTTCAATGGGGTCAACTTTGGTGCTAAACCAATACTGACCAGTGGATTTACGTGCAGGCGCTCCGTACAGAGCATTCAGTATGGAAGTTTTACCTGATCCGTTTGATCCAACAAGCGCAGTGATTGGAAATGTGAAGTCTATACGAGTCCCATCCACAATATTTTTGTAGCGTGGAAACCGGATGTGAGTAATATATCCAGGGAATATTTTTTCATATTTCCCTTGATCTCTGTGAAGGCGTTCAATCTCTTCGCTCAGACTCAGCATTTTTCAATACGCATTAAGTTGGCAGGAAGGCTGCGAGCAGCCATGCCCATATTTTACTTTGTATTTTTGTTAAAAGTAACACTTGTCACACTGTGCCGGAAGGATACCCAAGGTGGATTTCCTTTAGATGCGGCCTACAGCGATCACTGTCCGTGACCTGATGCGATGGGTTTGATGGCATGGATTTGTCATCTAGTGACTTCGCTCCCTGAAGCTCTTAACCGAACGACTCAGGGCGAGCTACCTGTGAACGTCGAAATTTGGGCGTCCCCGGCCAAGAAGCATGGCCGGTCGCGCTGTCGTGCTTCGCATCGAGCCACCTGTGGCGTCTCGCCCCCTTCGGGCTTCCATCGTTCCCTCGCTCCGCTCGGCTGACGCCTCCGGCCCGGCTTCCAGCTTCGGGCCTGCGCGCTTCGCTTGCCGTGCGGTCGGCGTGTGGGAAGGCCGTTGCCATGTCCAGCCGTCTTCCCTGACTTCATCACCTTGTTCGCGACTGTAGCCCGCGGCCGTGGGCCGTCAAGGCGCGCCAGGCCGTGTCCTCGCTTCGCTGCGGGCCGCACCTACCTGGCGCTTGTTTCCTTGACGGCCCACGTCCACG
>JADZEO010000103.1 GCA_020850475.1 Bdellovibrionales bacterium
CTTGCGATTGGTGCCTCCGTGGCGTGGGCTCTCGATCCTGCGGCGACTGATTGACGCAACTCTCCCTGGACGTCGCGGGTGAACTTTTACTAAGTGCCGCGGGTAAACTTTTACTAAGTGCCGCGGAACCTTCCTGGGATGCCGTGAGTGCATCTTGCCTGCACTTCGCCAATTTTGGAGCCAATCCCAAACTCGCTGCACGCGTGCCACCGGCCTGGGCTGCAGCCGAAGGGCGCCAATGTTTCAAGCCCAACTCGCAAAGCCGATCGAGCAATTCGCCCAACGACAAGTCCGGCGCCTCGTGCGCCAAGTAACCTTTGAGAGTCGCAAGTTTTTCGCGCACCTCAAGCGAGGCCTCAAACCTGAGTTCCACCCGATCCACTCCCAGCGTGCGAACTTGATCCCGCACCCGTTCAGCCGGCGACGAAGACCATGCGGCGGTCACCCGCTCCGCCTCGCGAATGGGTTTGGCGGCAATTTGCGAGATGAGATTGAGTTTGCGCTCGACCGGCACGGCCTCGTCGAGCAACTTGGCCTCTTGGCGAAATGCCGCGTGAGCCAGACCCAAGTGACTTAAAGACAATTCTCCGGAAGTGATTTTGACTTCCAGTTCAGGCAGCTCGCGCAGCAGTTTCATCGCCGCGATTCGCCGCCAGGCCTGGTCCTCGGAATAACCCAGCCCACGAACCGCAAAATCAAACAGCGAACGAAAACCCTTATCGCAGTATAATTTGCGCCGTTCGATTTCGTGCAAATGATAAAGAATCTTCGTCAAGAGCTCACGCTCCTCGCGCACCAATTGTTCAGTCGCGTTCAACAAACTTTGATCACTTAGGTTTTGCAGATTCATCAAGTGCTTTCACCTCCGTCACGAATGAAGCGGCAACATAACACGGGTTTAAAAAGCGAAAATTTCACTCGAGAATTAGCGGCATGCGAAGATCTTTCTCGCGCCCGCGATCCTTGAAAAAGCGAACCGGCCGATTGCACCAAGGCCAAATGTGGGCGTTGAGCGGGCAATCTCGAGAGGGTTCTAGAGGGGAAATGACTGGGAGAATTTTTAGAAAAATCGCTGTCAACAAAAATTTAAAAAAATTGTCAGAAATTTATTAGGAAATTTGAAATTGGAATTTGCAACTTCCAATTACCAAATCCCGTCAGTGCGAGTGCTGCCGTTTGGTAAAATTTTTTTGAAAAACCAGAACTACCCGAGACAGAAAATCGCGTTGACCCACGTTAACGCAACTTAATGCAACCTAACGCAACTCTCCCTGGACGTCGCGGGTGAACTGAAATTGGACACCACGGGTGAGCTCCAGCCGGACGTCGCGGGTGAACTAAAATTGAACGCCACGGGTGAGCTGAAACCAGCCATCGCGAATGAAAGGACTCCACCAGATACGCTGACGCCCATACTGAAAGCAGCGGGCCTGACTCAGACGAAAGCAATCCCTTGCTGGGCCAACATCTGCAGATGTTTTTTAGAAATTTCGGTAATGGTACGACCACGGGGAGTTTTTTGCAAAAGACCTTCTTGAATTAAAAAAGGCTCGTACACCTCTTCCAGTGTGTCGGGCTCTTCGGAAAGGGCTGCCGCCATGGTGTCAATCCCCACCGGCCCGCCGGAAAACTTGTGCTCAATGAGATACAAAATCCGCCGATCCATATGGTCAAGTCCCAGCTGATCGACTTCCAACTGATCCAAGGCAAAGGACGCCAACTTACCATGAATCACGCCATCGCCTTTGACCAAGGCATAGTCGTGAACGCGCTTCAAGAGGCGATTGGCCACGCGCGGAGTTCCTCGCGAGCGCCGAGCAATTTCATCGGCGCCAGCTTCATCCAACTTGACTTGAAGCAGACCCGCCGAGCGAAACAAAATTTCCTTCAAAGCGGCTCGATCATAAAAGCTCAGTCGCTCGAGAATACCAAACCGATCGCGAAATGGCGCTTTCAATAACCCCGCTCGGGTGGTGGCGCCAATCAAAGTAAACGGCGCGAGCTTAAAACGCATGGTCCGCGCCCCCAGACCTTCTCCCGAAATAATATCTAAGTGATAATCCTCCATCGCCGAGTAAAGGTACTCCTCCACATCGCGATTCAACCGGTGAATCTCATCAATAAAAAACACCGTGTTCGGGCGCAGGCTGGTTAAAATCGCCGCAAGATCACCCTTGCGGTGCAGAGCCGGGCCCGAGGTGGCGCGAATGTCGACTCCCATGCAATGGGCGATAATGTGAGCCAGCGTGGTTTTTCCCAAGCCGGGCGGCCCACAGAGCAACGTGTGATCCAAAGGCTCTTGACGGAGTCGAGCGGCCTCGACAAAGACCTTCAGTTTTTCTTTGACCTTGGTTTGTCCAGGAAACTCCTCAAACGACGTCGGCCGCAGGGCCCGATCCAATGGCTTTTCCTCGTCCTTGGGTTGACCGTCAATGAGACGCTCGTGGTTCATTTCCAAGTTCACTCTCCTTAGCAAAAGAAACTAACTTTTTAATTCAACTAACCGGCCGATCCATGCTGACGGCCCAATCCAGACCTTCAATCTAAAACTGAGCCGACAACAACCGCAGGCCTTCGCGAATGCCCTCAGGCACCTCGAGCTTGGGATCGACGCGATCCATGATTTTTTCCACTTCTTGTAGACGGAATCCCAGATTCACCAATGCCGAGACCACTTCCTCTCGCGGTCCAACTCGCAATTGCGGCCCAGTGCCCTCGGCAGTGACGAGTTTTCCCTTGAGAGTTAAGATCATTTGCTCGGCCGTTTTCTTGCCGACTTTGGGTAACTGCGACAGTCCTTTGACATTGCCGTCTTCGATCATGGTGATGATCTGATTCAGCGGTGCTCCGCTTAAGATTTTGAGCGCTAGTTTGGGTCCAATGCCATTTACTTTCATCAGTGACAAAAACAACTGCTTCTCGGCTGCTCGAGTAAAGCCAAACAGTTGCAAGGCATCTTCGCGCACATGCGTGTAAACAAACAACGCCACCGTGCCCGTGAGCGCGAGCGCCTCGTCCAAGGTGTTTTGTGAGCAATGCAATTCATAGCCCACCCCTTGCACCTCTAGGAGCAAGCACTCGCCGTCGTGACTTAAAATTTCGCCTTTGAGATAGCCGATCATGGATTCTCCGCCATCAATTGTTGAAGTCGCTCGGCACTTTCCGCCACCAGCGCCCGTGCGGTGGCCAAGGCCAGAGCATCTGTCGCGTCGTGAACCACACCCGTCGTGTCGAGCCTCAGCCAACTGGCAATCGCCAATGCCACTTGATCCTTACTGGCCGCCCCATAACCGGTCACGGCTTTTTTGACTGCGCGGGGAGCCAATTCCTCCAGCCGACAACCAAAGCGTGCGGCCTGCGCCAAACAAATGCCGCGGGCATGGCCTAATTTAAAGGCACTGTCGACGTTGACTCCCAAAAACATTTTTTCGACGACCACTTCACCGGGCTGCCACTTTTTAAGCAGCTCTTCCAATTGCTGAGTTAACTCGTAGAGTCGGTCAGCCAAGGCAAGCTTGCTCCCCAAATGAAAGACTCCGTGAGTAAGATGAACCAACTGATCATGGTGAATTTGCAGAATTCCGTACCCGGTGCGCTGGGTGCCCGGATCCAATCCCAGAATGACTCTCATGTGCGGCGATTCCCCTGTTGATGGCTTCAGTTGCTATGCCTTGCTCAGAGTCTTTACGATATGCCGAATTGGGCGCCCCCTGCAACTCACTTTCTCGGCTCATTCCCATTTGAAATTCCCCGCCGGCGATGCCACAATCAATCCCATGGATGAGATCAAACCTGAAATGATTGAGCGCTACCAGCTGCTGTACGAGCAGAATCCAAAGTCGAAGATTTTTGCACCCTTGGCGGAAGCCTACCGCAAAATGGGCCTCACGAAAGAGGCTTTGGAAATCGCCGAATCGGGAGTGGCTGTCCATCCGCAGTTTGCCAGCGGATTTGTTGCGTTGGGTAAAGTTCTCATGGATCTGGAGCGCCTCCCCGACGCCACCAAAGCCTTTGAGCGAGCCTCCGACATTGAGCCGGAGAACATCCTTGCGCAATCCACCTTGGCCGAGCTCCTGCTGAAGCAAAAGGACCCCAAGGGGGCATTGAAGGCCTATAAGATGCTGCTCTATTTGCAACCCGAAAATCAAAAAGCGCAAAAGGCTGTGCGCAAACTTGAAAGCTTAACCGCCGACGAGTACGAGCCAGATTTGTTCGCCATGCAACCCTTGCGAGAAGCGGTTCGCAAGTGGGAAGGCCTGGAGGCGGAACCGCAGACCAATCAACACCCAGAGGGCGGGCACCAGGACCAAGAAAATCCCAAACGGCAGCGCAGTTTGGAGCGGTTGATTTCTTTGGCCGATGCCTTTCTCGTTCGCAACGATGTTGATCGCGCCCAAGAAGCCATGGAGGAAGCCGAGCGGCAGTTTGGCCAACATCCGGAAATTCAGAAGCGCTTTAAACTCCTCAACCAGAGGCACTTTGGCGGCGACACTAAGTCTGCGACCATGCCCCAGGGCACGAATGCGAGCCCCACTAACCAGGCCCCCTCGCTCAACCGAGAGGACCAAGCCAAAGAGGGGAAAGTCCGCTACCTCAAGGGTCTGCTGGCCCATGTGAATGAACTCCGAAAGACTCAGCATCGAGAATAACCAAAGCATTTCAAGCCTTTATTGAGGCGAGGCGTCGAGCGGATTCTGCCGTCCCGGCCTTGCCATTATGCAACTCATCATTTAAAACCATGCTTTATCAACGAACAATTTCGGCAGGCAGTGCTGAACAAGGTGGCGGTTATGGTCGGAACGAGTGAATTTAAAAAGGGCCTTAAGCTTTTGGTGGAAAACGAGCCTTATGTCATTATTGACTTCCAACACGTCAAACCCGGCAAGGGCAATCAATTCACTCGCACTAAACTTAAGCACCTCATCACCGGCTCCAACCTTGAGCGTACGATCAAGTCGGGCGAAAAATTTCCCGAACCAGATGTGGCCTACCAAACCATGAACTTTCTGTACCATGACGAAACGGGATTTAATTTCATGGACCAATCTTCCTTCGAACAATTTTCGTTAAGTGATGCGGTCCTCGGCGATGCGGTCAACTATTTGATCGAGAACATGGAAGTGAATGTTTGTATTTACAACGGTCGGGCCGTGGGGGTGGAACTTCCTAATTCGGTCGTCCTCAAAGTGGTGCAAACCGATCCCGGACACAAAGGTAACACCGTCACCAACACTTACAAACCCGCCAAACTTCAAACCGGCTACTCCGTGCAAGTGCCTTTGCATATCAGCGAAGGCGATATGCTGAAGATCGACACTCGCACCGGCGAATACGTCGGCCGCGTGAACGAATAAGACTGACCCACCTTTAGACCCGGCAATTTTTTCCTCGCTTTAATCGCCTCAACGAAGGCCCCGTGGCTTCGTTGAGGAACGCTCAATAATGCCGCAAGTTAGGCCTCGTCCCCCACTTGTCCTCACCGCATAATATAGAGGCCAAGACATGGAGGTCTTTGGACTTGGACCGCAAGACGGAAGCCGAAATCAGTGACTTACTCCTGCGCTGGTCCAATCCGGAGAGAGTTGCTGAGATCCTCAGCGAGCGCCTGTCGGAACCAGACACCAGCGTCGAAGAAGCCCTGACGATTTTTAATTTTTTAATTCACGCCGGCCGCTTTCAACAAATGCTGAAACCCATTGTCGCCCGTCTGCAAGCTGGCTTTCCCGTGCCCTGGGCCGCACTGGTGGAACTGCTCGCTCGAAACAATCTGCGTCCGACCAAAGAAGTCCTCGAGGCCATCTTCCAAGGAGCGCATGAGCAAGGAGGACTCGAAAATCTAGTTCAGTCTCATTCTTGGGATGATTACGACGGCCGCTTTAAGCCCTTGCGCGAAGAACTTCAGGAGCGCCTCAAAGACGATCTCGTCCGCAAAAAAGAAGCGCTCAAAGAAAAGCTTGGCTTCCTCGCCAATCATCGAATGATCGAAGAAGAAGAAAAAGTGCTGCAACTTCTGCTGCGGATGTTTCCAGAAGACAGCGAAGTCCAAGCCCATCACTTACAGTTTCAAGAACGATGGGCCCGCGAAGTCCTGGCCAACCAAAGGCAGTCGCATTTTAGCTCGGAACTGATTCAGCGCGCTTCGGTTAAATGGACCGCCAAGGAAGAGGAGCTTCTCAAGGTGTGGCTTGAGGAAGCAGAAAAACTCAGCCGCCAAAGACCCGCACTGGCTTACCACTTTACGATGTTTTTCTACTTCATCGAGGCCTACACCCAGGCTCTGGCCATCCTCAATCTCGCGCCCGTATCGCCCGAGCGAGATTGGCTGACGCTCGATCTGCTCATCGAGTGTCGGCGCTTTGTTGAATGCTTGGTGGCCGTCGACCAGGTTGAAATCGCCCACTCCCACGACCCCGAAACCACTTTTGGCGCGGCTTACATTCGAGCCCGCGCCCTGCACGGCTTGGGTCAGGACGCTCAAGCCGTTGAGATTTTGCAAAGTATCGTCAATGTCCGTCCCAACTACCGCTCCGCCCGCACGCTCATGCATGAATGGGCTGGAGGAGCCGGCTGATGGCGCCGTTTTGGCAAAAGTGGAAACGCACCGTTGTAACCCTGCTGATCTTCGGCGGCTTTGCGTTTAGTCTGGGCTTTACCTATCGCTACCACCTGCCCCGAATTAAATCGTGGTTGATGGTGGAGATCGAATCACAGTCGCAAAAACATCTTCCCTTGCGCATTTGGCCCTTGAGTGTCGACCTCAGCCTGCTCCCCCCACGCGTGAGCTTTTCTGGAGTGCGCATTCTACCCAAGGCTCCCCTGAAGGAAATCATGTCGCCTTCGTCGGTCGAAGCCCTCAAAATCAGCATCAATTGGCTGGCCCTCTTTCGCGGGCACCTGCGAATTGCTGAGGTCGAGCTGGTCAAACCCCAGCTCCATCTCAAGCTGGCCCAACTCTTTGACCGAGACGAACCCCCTTCCCGCTTTCAACTGAAAACGCTGTATGATTTGCCGCTTGACGGTCTCAAGGTCTCCGGCCTTGATCTGGCGGTAGAAGTTGAAAACGAAAAACTTTTGGCGCGAATCAAGGGCGGCGACTTGTCGATTGAAAATCGCTTTGATGCCTTCTTGGTGGATGCCGAGTTGCCTTCGGTGCGTTTGGAAAAATCCGACCTCCCCCCGCTTGAACTGGTCTTCGACACGCGTTTTTTGATTGATGACTCGAGTCTCCAGGTGTCGGCCCTTAAACTTAAAAAACAGAATTCCTTTTTGGTGGCTTCGGGCACTCTCAAAGGGGATTTGATGGCGGGTGGCCTCCGCACGGGCAAGCTCAACAGCCGGACTCACTTTAGTCTGCCCGAACTTCAATTGCTGGCGCAAGATTATCTGGAAAAGACCAAGCTCCCCAAGCTGGCGGGCTCGGTTGATTTGGATCTCGAACTCAAGTGGGAAGTGAATCGATTTCCTAACATCTTATTTCGCGGCCGCACGCGCGAGGTGATGATTGACCGCTTTGTCGTAGGCGCCGTCGATACCGAAGGTTCCCTCACCCAAGATGCCGTTCAACTCAAACATCTCGCCATCGAAAACTCCGCCGGGCGAGTGCGCTTGGGCGAAACCTCTTTATCCCGAGTCGACGACTGGAAGTTTACCACCACCGTCAACTCCGAAGGACTTGAACTTAAGCAACTTTTGATGAATGTCACTGTGCCAGAAATACCCATCCACCTTGACATCTCGGGCTCCCTCCCCTGCGCCGGGAAATTTCGACCACAGTTTAGTGTGGGGTGCAAAGGCAAACTCTTTGGTGCCAACTTGAGTGTTAACTCCGGCGGAGAACACAAATTTCCGATTGTTGATCTTGAACGCTTTAGCGCCCAAGGAGAAGTCAACGTCGACACCCAAAAGGTCACCTACCAAGCTCAGCTCCAAGTGGGTGACAACAGCCGGGGTTCTTCGTCAGGCGTCATTGATTACCATCAAGGCTTTAAGATCGACTATCTCGGCGAGCAGATTGACTTCAAAGACGTTAAGAACCTGGCGCTCTTGCGACCCGACGGTCTCGCCAAAGTCAAAGGCACGACCGAAGGAACCAGCCACTGGGCAACTATCAAGTTAGATGCCGAGGCCGACAACTTTTGGCTCTACGACTTTGGGGTCGGACACATTGAAACCGAAATGCGTTACAAAGAAGGGGTCTTGACCTTTAGCAAGATCAAGGGCCTCAATCAGACGTCTCGCTTTAACGGCAACCTTTCGATCAATGTTCTGCAAAATCGCATGTTCTTGACGGGTAAACTTCCCTACGCGGACCTGGAAGACATCAAGCAAGTCTTTAGCCGTCATTATCTGTTGCCAGTCCCCATTAACGGCACTGGCTCCGCCGAAGTAAAAGTCTGGGGACCGCTCGCTCTCAATCAGCTCAACTTTGATTTAAAGAGTGGATTTTACCGCGGGAGCATTGCCAACGAGACTTTTGACGAACTTCAGCTTCATGCCAGCGCTCGAGACGGCAATGCCAAGACCGAAAACATCTACGTCTCCAAGTCTTCGAGTCGCATCAGCCTCAATGGAGGCATCAATTCGACGGGTAATTTGGATGTGGTGTTGATAGGGCGGGATCTCCGCCTCGAACAATCAGAAAACATCGAAAAACTCAGTTTGAACATGACCGGGCTTCTCGACTTCACCACTTCGCTCCGCGGACCGATCAAAAGCCCCGCTACGGAAATGAATGGGCGACTCTCCCGCCTGGTGGTTGGCGACACTCCGTACGAGGATTCAAGCTTCAAGCTCAAATTCACCTCACAAACCATTCAGGGTGGCGGCAACTTCATGGGTGATTTTGTCAAAACCAATTTCGTCATCCCCCTGACGGTCGATGCACCCTTTCGGCTGGCGGCCGAAACCAAGAACCTCAACTTCACCCAGTTGTTCGGAATTTTTTCGGGTAGCAGTGGCAAAAAAGACACCGACACCCGGCTCACCGCCTCGGTGGACCTCAGGGCTGATAAAGGCGGGATCTTTCGCAGTACGGGCACCGTTCGCATTCCCGAACTTTTGTTTCGCCGTGGAGCAGTTAGCATGTCAGCGCCCAAGCCCATCGTTCTAAACGTTAAGGATGGCGCCGTCACAACCGAGAATTTTAACTTAACCGGACCCAGCACCTACATGACGGTGGGGGCGCAAAACTCTTCGATCGAGGATCTCAATGTCCAAGTCAACGGCAAATTGGATATGAGCTTAGGGCTGATCTTTTTGCCCTTCTTCAACGATTTACAGGGAACCCTGTCCATCTCCAGCCAACTCAAAGGTCGTTGGGACAATCCCGAAGTCATGGGCTCGGCGTTTGTCGACAACGGGTTGTTGCGAATCAAGAATTTTCCCGAGACCATCGATCAGATCCGCGCCGATTTACTTTTTAGTCACAAGAACATTCTGATTAACGCCGCCAACGGGCAATTGGGTGGCGGTCCCTTTACCGCCGATGGACGGATTCGCATCAACAAGTACAATGAAATTCCCATCAACATCAAGGGCCAGTTCAAAGACATCTCACTCGAAATTCCCAAAGATGTTCGCACCAAAGGCTCGGGCACGTTTTTTATCAAGGGTGATTGGTTCCCCTACATTTTGGGCGGCGATTACGCCGTTACGGGCGGCGCCATTACCACCGATTTGGCGGGCGGTAACAAGGGACCTGCGCAAATTAAGCCCTCGAGCTTTTTGCCGGACTTTTTGCTGCGCGATACATTTCAACCCGTCACCCTCGACTGGAAAGTGGCCCTGCAACGCCCCCTCCCGATCAAAAACAACATGGTGGACGGACAAATCACCGGCTCACTAAAAATCAAAGGTCCCATTGCCAATCCCAATCTGACGGGCCAACTGCTACTCAGTAAAGACGACAAGATCTTTTTCCGCGAGAATCAATTTGAGGTTTCGGTGGCGCGAATCGATTTCGCCGGCGAAGAGGCCGACAACCCCACTATCTATTTGACCGCTAACTCGCGGGTGCGGGATGAATACGACGTCAGTTTAATGATTCAAGGCAAAGCCAAGGACCCCAAGATCAATCTCACCAGCCAACCGCCGCTCAGTGAATCTGAAATCATCAGCCTCCTCGCTCTGGGAATTACACCCAATGCTGAGGAAAAGCCCTTTGACCCCAACGAACTGGCCACCCAAACAACTTTGCAGATCGGTTCGGCCTTGTTGCAAAAACCTCTCGGGAACATCAACAAGATCACGGGAGTGGAAGTGGACGTATCAGGAGCAACGGGGGCCGACGGCACGGTGGTGCCCAACTTTACACTCAAAAAGCAATTTAATCCTAAGTTCGGGGTGTCTGCCAGTCGCACCGTCGAAACAACTCCGACCAACAACGCAAAGGTGGAGTACAAGGTGAACCGCAACTTCTCGGTCGTGGGCACTTGGGAGAACAAAGAGGGAACCACTGAGGTAAAGGATACGGCGGCGGAAAAAGTGGGCGTGGATTTTGAATATCGGGTGGAGTTTAAGTAGACGATGACCTGGTTGAGGAAAATTTTTATTGTGGCACTTTTCTTAAGTAGCTGGGGCGCCCAGGCCCAAGTCCTTAAGATTCAAGGCGCGCCCCCCGGAACCGTCGAATCTCTGCAGAAAAAGTACCCCCAGCTCTTTGACAAAAGCACGTCGCTAGCGGAAATCGATGAGTTGGTGCGCCAACTGATGACCGTGGGCAACTTTGAGAAGGTCACCGCCCTTCAGCAAGGCAACGGCGATGTGGTCATCGAGGTCCAGGTCCTGCGCCGCCTCACAGATGTGCAAATTCGCGGCAACAAATCCTTTAGCACCAATTCAATCAAAGACCTTTTGGACCTTAAGACCGGACAAAACTTTGAACGCGGCTCGGTGACCGAAGCCGGGGAACGGCTCAAGGAGTTTTACGGCGAAAATGGTTTTTATAGCACCGTCGTCGAAGTCAAGTTCGCCACCTTACCAGACAATCAAATACAGGTGGTCTTTGAAATCGACGAGCGCTCACCCTGTCGCATCGAAAGCCTCGAGTTTGTCACCGAGAACCAAGGACTGCGCGAGTACCTTCACCGGCGAGTCAAACGTTTCCTCAAGCGCCCCTTGACGACGGCGGCCTTTCAGGACTTGCAGTCCGCAATTCAAGAGTCTTTGCTTTTTGAACGCTATCTGCTCTCGACCGTCGGCAAACCCGAGATCAATTATAACGATGATCGAACTCAGGCCCATCTCAAGTATCTCATCCGCAATCCCTTCCGCTATGACCACTATTTTGTCGGCAATTCTCAGTTGAGTGTATTCGACATTGTTAAAACCGCTCGCGTCGACGAAATCCAGGCGACGAGCGGCGACCCTTCGGCTGAGGTTTCGGACCGCATCAAGCAGAGATATCTGCAGTCAGGGTTTCCTCACGTGCAGATTAAGACGACGGAAAGCGAAGACCCCAAGGCCTTTAAGCGAGCAGTGACCATCAACATTGACGAAGGTCCGCGGGTTAAGATAACTGGTTTTGAAGTCACTGGGCGCATTTCACGACCATCAAAATACTACAGCCAGTTTATCAAGGAAAACTCCTCGGCCCTTTTGGAACGAGGCTATTACTATCGTAAAGACGTCGAACTCGGTTACCAAAACCTCATTAATGAATTGCGCAACCAAGGCTACTTGAAAGCTCGCGTGCAATCGTTGCGGACCGAGTACGTCAATAAAAAGGCCGAGGCCAAAATACGGATCGTACTCGACGAAGGTCCCCTGACTCAAGTGCGTAAGATCGACTTCAAGGGGATTAAGGCTTTTTCTGAAATTGAACTCAGCTCGGTGGTTGCAATTAAAGTCAACGCACCCTTGCGGCTGTCAGCTCTCGAAGACAGCATCAATCGGCTGCAAAATTTTTATCGGAGCCGCGGCTACCTCGAAATGCACATTAAAAATCTCGACGACCAATTGGTTCATTACAATGATCGAGGAACCGAAGCCAACGTCACCTTTGATATTGTCGAAGGCCCGCAAGTGATCGTGTCGTCAATTGCCATCGAAGGAAATTCCTTCACTAAAGACTACGTGGTGTTACGCGAGATCGACTTTGAGATCGGTGATGTCCTAACACCAGAAAAAATTGAAGAATCACGCACCCGTCTCAATCGCATGGGGATTTTCTCTCAGGTGGCCATCAACACCGTCGAAGAGGGCACCAAAGTCTCACAGCGAACGGTGAAAATCTCGGTGGGAGAACGGGACCCTGGTCTTTTTAAGATCGGTGTCGGTGCCGACTCGGAGCGCGAGCTCACGCTCCGTCAATTCACTGCTCTTTCGTACAACAATATTGCAGGAACCGCTCAAGGGGTGTCAGGTCGCTTGGAGTTGGGCTACAATCCAACTCAAGTGCAGTATTTAACCCACCGTCTAACCGCCGGGTACTATCGCCCCTTCTTTGGCAACTCCCGCACCCGTGGACGCATCAATGCAACTCGACAAAAGCAGGTCACCGATTACGAAGAAAAACTGGATTTAATCGAAGTCACCGATAGCAGCCGAATTGATTTTCTTCTTGAGCGCGACCTGACCTCAACTACTAAACTCACCTGGCGGCTGTGGAGTATAGATTCTGTTAAAACTTTCGGCGTTGAAGGCAAGTGCGACGACTCCACGTCCGTTAAATGTAAAACGGAGCTCGATCAGATCGTCACCATCGGACCGACCTTAGATGTCGACTTTCGCGATAGTCCCTTTGTTCCGACTCGCGGTAGCCACTTTCGGTGGAGCTTGTTTTACTCCAGCCCCGACCTTGGCTCGTCGCGTGACGTGGAATTTGCTAAGACGGAGGCGAGTTACTCTTATCTTTGGAACTTGGGTTCACCGCACTTGGTATGGGCCAACCAACTGCGCGGGGGCTACGTCACCAATCTCAGTACGATTGCGGGAAGTAAAGTTCCCGAGTCCCATATCTTTTTCCTCGGCGGCACTTCTTCAATTCGCGGCTTTAGTGGCTCGGGCTCGATTGAGCGCATTCCTAATGCCTATGAATTCCCCAGCAATGAAGTCATCGTCAACGAGGACAGCCACTACTATCTTCTGCGCAGTGAGTTCCGCTATCCTATTTATGGGGTCGTCGGAGGCGTCTTGTTTTACGACGGCGGTCTAGTCAATGTGACGGGGTATGAGTTCGAAAAACCCTACCGTCACTCGGCCGGCTTTGGCATTCGCTTTAACACTCCCGTCGGCCCAGTAAGTCTCGACATGGGCTTTAAACTCGATCGCAAGACCGACCGTAAGGAAGATCCTTGGCGCGTTCACTTTTCCATCGGTACTTTCTAGCCCCTCGACCGCTCCACTCTTGAGGCCCCTTTCCTTGAGAGGCGATCCGACCTCCCTGCCTCAGCCTCGCGAGGCGTTTCAGGTGGAAAAATTTGCCGCGTCGACTGAGGAACAGATTTTTCTTCCCAGCCCTCAGCGAATTTGGGCTTTTTTACGGGAGCGATTAACCTATATATAAGGTCCCCGTGTCCACACACCAGGGGACTGGACCAAAGCAGATTGTCCTAGGAAGGGGCTTTTTGGGCTTTCCGGTTCCAAGGAAGGGGAAAAAATGGGGGAGCGACGCTTTTTAGCGGCCATGGTCACGGCTGCATTTTTGATTTCTTGTGACCAATCACAGGTAAACACTCAGTCAGCGACAAAAAGGCCACCGGCTCAAGTGCTACATCCGGATGTCATTTATGGCTCCGATGATCGCTTGGATTTGTACCAAGTGCAAAATCCACTGCTGCTTGACCTGGCCGGAAGCACCGTGGCCTTGTTACAAAATCGGGACCTGCAACGACAGCCCGATGGACGTTACAAGATCAATGGTGTGCAGTTTGGTTCCACCTATGGACTCTGTCGGAGCGAGCCTTATTACGAGCAAAAGACCGCAGCTTTTTGCTCAGGCTTTCTCGTCGCCACCGACGCGATCGCCACTGCCGGTCATTGCGTTCGCAGCGATGCAGACTGCCGCAATACCAAATTTGTTTTTGGCTTTGCGGTGACAGCTCCCGGCGTGCAGACCGAATACGTCAGCGAGAATCAAGTCTATTCGTGCGCGCATATTCTTGCGACTGAGATCGGTAGCGGAGGCCGGGACTTTGCCGTTATTCGCTTGGATCGACCGGTGTTAGGTAAGCCCGTCCTCGAACTCCGCCCGAGTGGAGACGTCAGCGATGGTGACCCCATCGTCGTCATTGGTCATCCGGCAGGTCTCCCGGTGAAGGTGGCTGGTGGTGCTTCGGTTCGCAGTGTGAGTGCGGAGTTTTTTACTGCCAATCTCGACACCTATGGGGGCAATTCTGGTTCGGCCGTATTTAACGCGCAAACCGGTGAGGTCGAAGGAATTCTCGTCCGCGGCGAGAACGACTTTGTCTCGCGCAACGGCTGCCGCGTTTCGAATCAATGTGCCGACAACAGCTGCCGAGGCGAGGATGTGACCAAGATCGCTTATGTGCGCGATCTCTTGGGCGGCGGTTCTGGTGGTGGCTCTGGTGGTGGCTCCTCGACTCAAGAATTTGAGGTGAGTCACCTCACCGCAGTTGCTATCCCCGACAACCAGGCTTCAGGCGTACAAATTAAACTCAAAGCTGATCAAGCCCCCGAAGGACGAAAGGTCCTCGTGGCGCTCGACATCGAACACTCCTGGCGGGGTGATTTGCAGGTTCGTCTCGTTGCTCCCAACGGCGCTGAGGTGGTTCTGCACAATCGCACTGGTGGATCCCAGGACCACCTGCGCGGAACATTCGGTCTCGATTTGCCAAGCGCACAAGACTTAGCCTCACTCTCCCAAGTGGCGGCGAGCGGAAATTGGACTCTGAAGGTTGCCGATCTAGCTAAGCAAGATGTCGGTACCATCAAATCCGTCCGCCTTTTGTTTAAGCCGTAAGGATTGGGCGGGAGTGCTCCCGCCCTCGCACTTTTGCGATCCACCTTGATCCGACTCTCGTGGCCCTGCCGTGCCACGAGGGTGATTTGCGTCGCTGATTTCCCCTTGGTCGAATCCTCCCCAGACTCACCTCAGCCCTGCTCTCTCCTGCACTCGCACCAATAACTCACCAAATCAAAATTGATATTGTCAAAATTCTGATCGGTCTTTTTCGTCTAAATGATTGTCGTTTTCTCACTTTGAGACAGTTTTTTCGAAAAGTTTTGCTTCGATTTGAGAGGGGGACTGCCCTTTCGTCGAGGGTGACGGTAATATAGACATAGGGTGTCCAAGGAGAACTGCGTATGAGAAGCGGATGGAGAATCTTATCATTGCTGTCGTGTCTCTTCGTATCGTCGGTAGTTAACGCCGATCCTTCGGATTTGGCAAGTTCGCAGGAAAAGCAAACGATCGTCACCATGAAGGACCAAAAGGGCCGCATCGTCACCTTCACTGGGGCCATTCCCAGTGAAATTGCCGCAATCTTTGAGACTCCCCTGAATGAGGCCAACTCGTTTGTCATGCGGGCCCGTAACGTCGACTGCGCCCGCGTCGAGCAGGATATCGAACTGCAAGCGGGTTTCCTTATGGAGCTCCCCTTTATCGTGGAAACTCTGAACTCCTCGAAAGTTCCGATGTTATCTGGCTCGCAAAAAGAAACTCTCAGTCGCGTGCCCTTTTGCGACCCCTATCTGCTGGAACTTAAAATCATCGCTCACCAACTCAACGGTTGGAAGCTCGAGAAAAAAGAAGTCATCACCACAATCGGCGACCGCCAGAACGAGCCGGTAAAAAAGCAACCGCTGCGGGATGACTCCTAACCCTGCTGGGCCCGACTAACCCTGCTGGGCCCGACCAACCCTACTGGGCCCGACTAACCCTACTGGGCCCGACTAACCCTGCTGGGCCTGACTAACCCTGCTGGGCCTGACTAACCCTACTGGGCCTGACCAACCCTACTGGGCCCGACTAACCAGTCTCTGCCGCTTCCTCTCACCCCACAATTGGGCTCTCCTTCGTCTAACTGGCGTCGCCCATGCGACTCGTGGCCTGTGGCCTGTGACCTGCAACCTGCGACCCGTGGCCCGCGACACCTCTGCCGCCTGGCGCCTGTGGCCCGCCGCCTGTGTCCCGCCACCTGTGTCCCGCCGCCCGCCAACCGCCGTCCGCTGCACCTCTGCCGCCCGCCGCCTGTGGCCCGCCACCTGCCCCTGGCCTAGTTATTTTCCCGAGTGACACCCTTAGTCCCTAAAAATCCCTGTCATCCTGTCATTTCCCGACAACTATTGTAATTCCTATTGACATCGCTACCAATTGCGACTAATTTCCGTCCATGGCGCGCAAAATCCAACAAGAACTCGCTCTTCAAAACGAAAAATCAATGATTGGAAAGCCTTTTGGTGGGTCTCTTTTAAAGAGCCACCCCAAGGTCAAGCGACCCTTTTCGAGCAAACACCAGATCCATCTGATCTTGAAGTCTTCGCGGGCAACGGGCTCACACTCCATGTTGCACCCCAAAAATGTGGACCACATCAATCGGCTGGTGCGCCGATTTGCAGTCGAGAATGGGGTTTTACTCCAAA
>JADZEO010000104.1 GCA_020850475.1 Bdellovibrionales bacterium
CTTCAAGATCAGATGGATCTGATGTTTGCTCGAAAAGGGTCGCTTGACCTTGGGGTGACTCTTTAAAGTGGACCCACCAAAAGGCTTTCCAATCATTGATTTTTCGTTTTGAAGAGCGAGTTCTTGTTGGATTTTGCGCGCCATGGACGTAAATTAGTTGTAATTGGTAGCGATGTCAATCGAAATTACAATGTTTGTCAAAAAAAGAAGGGATGTCAGATGACAGGATGGAACATGCAGTTTCGGGGACATGAGATGCCGGGAGACGCCAGGAGACGCCGGGTGATGCACGGAGACGCCGGGAGACGCGAAAGTCCCCTGGCTGAGCGCTGTGGTCCATCGGGAGAACCAATTAAAATGAATCCACAAAGTGTAGGGTCCAACATGCAGCAGAAGAGCTCTGGAGCTCTAGAACTTTGAAACTCTGGAGCTACGGAACTCTGGGGCCCTAGAACTATGGAGCTCTAGAACTCTGGGGCCCTGGAATTCTGGAGCTACGGAACTCTAGAGCTACGGTGCTCTGGAGCCCAAGTGCTTAAGACTTCTCAAACGAATTGGAATGGACCCCGGAAGGCAATTGCAATTGTGAGGGTCCACACTGGACGAATAGTTTGGATCTTACTCCCAGCAAAAGCCGTCTGAGGTGCTGGCATTGACGTCGCTGGTACCAGAACTGCCGGGCGCTCCCGGACTCTCGGTACCAGTTC
The DNA here is from genome assembly GCA_020850475.1 of Bdellovibrionales bacterium. Taxonomy (GTDB): domain Bacteria; phylum Bdellovibrionota; class Bdellovibrionia; order Bdellovibrionales; family UBA1609; genus JADZEO01. Next base: position 708 of record JADZEO010000104.1, read on the forward strand.
CCGGAATGCCGCCTGCAACATCAGGAGCACCGAAGTTGCCGATACCGCCGCAGGCACGACCGACGATTAGTCCTCCGCCACCTCCGCCACCACCGCGAGAGCTCCCAGGGCCGGTCGCGTTTCCGCCCGGGCCACCAGTGGCATAAAGACTCAAAAAAGTATCAAGAGATTTGGTCAGTACCAACACCGTTCCGGCGCCCCCGCCGCCACCGGCGTCCTCCCCAGAGGCTGACACATTCATCCCATTTAAACCATCGGACCGAAAAATCGAGAGGCCCGTTCCTGAACTTCGCGTGATACTGCCCGCGTAAATCGCTACCACACCACCACCCCAACCACCATCACCCAAAAACTGGGATCCAGTTCCGCCGCCACCACCCATGAGCAAAAAGTCGTTCCAGTCACATGAGCCGCCGCACAGGGTAGCTGAGTAGGGTGCGCCCTGCCCGCCCGCTGAAGTGCCGCCCGCACTGCCGCCATTGCCACCACTTCCATAGATACCGCCACCACCGCCTCCGCCATAGAGGTTAAATCCTCCGCCCGCATTGGCGACTGGGCTCAAGTAGTTGTTCTGATAACCAAGGTAGCCATAGCCAGTGGTTGCCTGAGTCGACCAGACTCCACCCTTAAAACCGTATCCGCTGGCCGCCAAGGCAAAGTTGTTGTTGCCCTTGAAATCAAGTGCACCTTTCACCCGAAAGGCCAAGACCCCCCCGCCAGAGGTGTTCATTTGCATCGCTGAGGTATCGATCGACCTAAAGCCCGCCGAAGCATCCAAGGTTAAAGATTCAAAATGAGGAACTCGTTGAACAAAGATTCGGCAAAATCCACTGCCCGCCAAAACATCCGCCGAGGTGAGGGCTGCGGTGGTAACCGCCAGGCCGTTTAAAACCAGCGGAGCTCGCAGAGTCAGTGTGCCGCCCGCAGTGTCGAGGTCACTCACAAAATTGAAGCCATACTGACCCGCTTGAAGTTCGGAGCCACAATTATTTCCATCTTCGCCGATGACCATCCAAATGACCTCATCGCCCACTTCGAACTCCGTCGAAGGGCTGTTGAGTGTTCCACCCGCTAGAGAAATCGTGCGACCATCGGGAGAGAACTGCGAAACGAGTCGTTTGGCCATGAGAACTTTCCCACCCAAAACGGTGGTGTTGGAGGCCGGGTCTGACAATGACGAAGAAATGGTAATCGCCCCATCAGCCCCTGAGCCGAAGCTCGAAACTCCTTGACCAATATCGTAGGCTTCATCGGCCACGTGATTAAGATACTTGCCACTGACGTCATAGGGGCAAAGCACAACTTGCTGATCATAAACTGTCGCGTAAGTAAGACCTGTCACCAAGAAAGAATCAGCTGAGGAACCCGCTAGATCTGCCACTTGTGAAAATCCAAAGGTCGACTGCAGTTGATCACACATAATTTGGTCATTGAACCGATACTCATCGCTGTGAGAAGGATCATAGCGCATGAACACCCGCACTCCGCTCACGGCGTTAGCACCGGCGAAAACTCCCGGCAGCATCTTCCAGCTCAGCTGACTGGCGCCCAAGCGCTCTTGGTAGAGGGCTTGGGCGGGAGTTGGTCCGTAAGTTCCATCGTGCAAAATAAAGCCGCCCTCGAATCCAAAAAGTCCTCGACCACCGCGCGAACCAAAATAATCAATTTGGGCCGACAGAGTATCGACGAACGGCGTCCCGGTTAAGCATGGACCAGAGCTGTCAACGGAACCCCCTGAGACGCGGTGAAGATCTCCAGTATCCCCCGAAGTACCTGACCACTCAAATGCTACAACTCCTGTGCTGTCCAGCCAAGCTTCGGGCAAATCGACGTTGTCATCAGGATCATAGCAAACAACTTTGCCAGTCTTACCCGGTCCTGCAAAACCCAAAAAGTATTCTCCCGGCGGAAACATCTCATAGGGCGTTCCCACATGATAGCGATCAGCATAAAAGTACGGATGCTTCATGCGAACCATGGTTGGCGACGAGACGAAGTCCGGGTGGCTAAAGTTGACGTCGCCAAAGAGCATTTCGCCGGTGGTTCTGAGTCGATACTGAAGTGGGGTGGTTTGAAAAAGATGAAGGTTCATCCAACCACCAACCGCATACAGTTCATGAACCACCATCATGGGTTTGCCGTTGGGCGGTTGATAGAGCATATCCACCGGGCCCGTAGGTCCGGTGCCGTCGGCGTACAAGTACCGCACGCCGGCTTCAGCCGAGGGCTCACTTTCGGCAAGTGTTGTAGTCGTGATCTCGACAAAGTTGTCTCCCGGTTGCACGTTTACTACAGCATCACCATAGTCGAAGCCCGTGCCGCCTGATTCCGATTCGGTAACGATGATGATTTGGACAATTTGCCCAGCACCTTGTTTGGCTGAAACAATGTAGTCTTGCGGAGGAGCTTCGGTCGTCGCTCCGTCGTGGTGCAAAGGTTCCCACCCGGCGACAATCAAGGACCCATCGGCCGGAGTGCGCACGTTAATGGATACCTTTACGACTCTCGTCAGCTCTTGAGCGCCAACCTTCGACTTGAGGAATTCCGCAAGCGATAACCGCACCTTCGGCTCGCGATGCACCGACCGGTCGCAACCCGTTGCCATGAAGACGATTAATACCCAGACCCATAATACGACACAACGAATGACTTTTTTTCTTTCCATACTATGTCTATCGGTCCGGAAAAATTTGGAATTAAGCCATTCTCCCCGCCCGAATTTGAGAATTCAAACCTACCGCCCGGCGGCCGTTTCACTATGAGATTCGTGGGCAAACCTTATCAATCGGGCTCACACTAGAAGGTGTGCGTCAGCAACTTGAGTGTGTAGAGATGAAACACCGCCTGGGAAGCTTCCTGTTCAAAAACTCGTGCTAGGTAACGAGCTTTCCGCCAAACGCGACTCGACCAGCGCCTTCTGGCAAAAAAACGACGTGAATGTTCTCGACCCGACGATGAGAAATCTGACTGATAACCTCGCCGAGACTCTTGGCCATTCTTTCGAGCTCCAAATTTTCTGGAAGCTTGCGCAAGAGTACCGACACAAAAACAGGGTTTACATCTTTGGAACCAATTTGGTTCTCAGCATATTGTTGAGAGGGCAACGTCCTTAGCTTAACCCAAGTGTGACCCGCAGGAGAGTTGAGCGCCTTGCCAATCCCGTCCGCCAGGTCCTGAGCTATCGTCGAAAAATTTTCTTCTCCAACAAATTCGATCTCAATAATCGGCATTGCACTTCCCTTTTTGATTCTCAATCTTTGTTGTCGAACCCATCGAAGTCAATTTTTAAAGACTGGATCCCCCTTTTGTCCTATGAACGAGGCGTGGCGCTCTGCTGGGTAGGGCTCGGCGGCCACTTCAAGAGCTCATTGGCCCAATCCTACCGCATCGCGTACAGTTGACATCGCTACTGTCACCGAGTAAATCATCTCCATGTCGAAGAAAATCCAACAAGAACTCGCTCTTCAAAACGAAAAATCGATGATTGGAAAGCCTTTTGGTGGGTCCACTTTAAAGAGTCACCCCAAGGTCAAGCGACCCTTTTCGAGCAAACATCAGATCCATCTGATCTTGAAGTCTTCGCGGGCAACGGGCTCACACTCCATGTTGCACCCCAAAAATGTGGACCACATCAATCGGCTGGTGCGCCGATTTGCAGTCGAGAATGGGGTTTTACTCCAAA
>JADZEO010000105.1 GCA_020850475.1 Bdellovibrionales bacterium
ATATCGCGGGCAATTTCCACGTGCTGAATTTGGTCTTCTCCCACGGGAACCAAATGAGTTCCAAAGATGAGAATATCGGCTGCCATCAGAACCGGATAAGTAAACAATCCCATATTGACGAGAGCATCCGGATCGTTCTTTCCAGCTTCTTCGGCCTCTGCCACTTTCGCTTTATAGGCGTGGGCCCGATTCATCAGCCCCTTGGGCGAAAAACACGCCAAAATCCAGCTGAGCTCAAAAATCTCGGGCACATCGCTCTGACGATAGAACACGGTTTTGGCAGGATCCAAGCCGCAGGCCAGCCACGAGGCGGCGACTTCATAGATCATTTCGCTTAACAACTTGGCATCGTGCACATTTGTTAGCGAGTGATAATCGGCAATAAAAAAATACGACTGCGTTTGCGCTCCACCTGCCAAGGACAAGGCAGGTCGCATGGCCCCCAAATAATTACCAATGTGGGGTTGACCCGTCGGCTTTACTCCCGTGAGAACTATTTTTCGCTCGCTCATCATGTCGCCTTACCTACCAATTCCAGTTCATCCCAAGTGAAGGGGTGGCATCATTCTTGGCCAAATAAACTCCCCAGTTCCACGTCGGCAGCGAGCGGGCTTCGCTCCGCGCCTCCAAATATCCGTTCGACACTTGTCCGGTGTGGGAGATCAAATCAATGACCTGCCACAAGCGCATTCCCACAAAGCCAAGCAAGCTCACCAATGGCAGTGCTCCGCCGCACTCGCGGTTGACTTGAGTTTGAATGGCGGTACCCCCGACTTGGGTCTCGGCCTGAGTGGTTTCACATTGAGAGGCCGAGGCGATCATTCCACCGATGGCCACTCCTTCACCAAGAGTGAAAATCCAACCTTTTTCCTTATATCGACCTTGAATGGCGTGCCCAGAGCCAAAGCCCACCACCATGCCAGTCAAGGTGCCACCGACTGAGCGCCACATCGAGGGCGTCACTTCATCCTGGCTCAAACTCACAGCCGGAGCTTGAGATTCAAGTTCATAGATTTGTTCCGTCACTTTGGCTCGCTCGCGGTTGACTTCCCCACGTCGACTCTCCTGGGCGGTGGTGTTGATCAGGCCCACAATCGCGCCGACCACGCCTCCCCCACTTGATTCCGTGGGTTTTTGCTCAGCCATTTTGTTCAGCTGTTGATCAAGTTCCTGCCGCGACTTCTTGAGAAGATAAACTTTGCGGCCCGTCTCGAAGTGCTTTTTAAAATCAGCCTCGGCAAGGGTCGCACATTGACCAAAGTATTCTTTCCCCTTCGCCCCATGGGCGTAGGCACTCTCCGGCTGACAAAACTCCGCCAACCCTTGGTTCCAGCCCGCTTCATAGGCCGAGACGTCGACTTGGGTGTCAAATTCACTGCACGAACGCTGATGCTTCTTCCAATAGTCTTTCAACCGCCCTTGGCGAGCATCGACTTTTCCGTACTGAGCCCAGTCACCCACTTCGCAGGTTTTTTTATCCATGCTCCCGCAGCTCGTGAGTAAGGCCAACGCAACCAACATCCCCCAGCCCTTAACGTCTATTCTCATCCCTGATACCCCCGTTTGAATTCCCCATAACTCGAAAAACAAAAATTCCCCTTAAGAACTGACGGACACCTCAGTGACCAAGGCCATTTGTGGCCCCACGTAGGAGGTTCCGCCCCCGCCCGACTCTTCATGATTTTCGACCACGACCTTGCCGCCCCACATGACGCCCCTAAAGTTGGTCGGAAAATGCCCGGAGAGATTGCCGCCTTTAATAAATTTTGATTTTCCGGTCTGCCGATCATAGAGGCGCGCAAGCCGAATTTCCGAAGAGAACGTGAGATCCATTTCATTAGTAAACAGTCCCGAGAACTGCAAAATCTCCAGCACCTGGGGTTTGGCCTGTTTGAGGTCCTCATAACTCTCAACACTCTCGGGGGTCACCACCACACTCCCCAAGATCGTCGTCTCCGGCTGGTCCAGATACTGAGACATTTGCGAGGAAGTGGGGTTTTGCAAAATCACATTGCCGCGAGCCAGAGTCAGTTCGCGTTGCATACTCCCCTCACCACTGTAGACCCCACTGGCAAAACAAAAATCCCGATCCGGATTCAAGCTCAACGCAAAGGGCACACCACTAAATTGGGGAATCAGCTCCTTCCCTTTTTCAAGAAAGGGCAGTTGATAATATCTTTGCCGTGAATTCATTTGGCTTAAAACGTCGTGAAACAACGGACGCAAAACATCGGCGTGCAACAACACCGCGTACTGACCACTCGGCGGTTTTTCGGTCTTTAAGCTGGCTTCGGCGAATTCCGCCGACTCGGCACACATCTTAGCAAAATCCAATTGCTCGGGATGAGCCGCCCAGCGAGTGATCAAGAATTCTTCCGAAAGACCAGTGCTACGATCGGTGGCTGAGAAACACACCTCGGCATAAATTCGAGACTCCACAGTTTCGTGAGTAAATCCCGTCGAGATTGTCCGTCGCCGCTTTTCGCGGGTGACGAACAATTCCGCCGAGTTAAACTCGCCCTTTTTGCTCTCACGAATCGAGCTTTCCAAGTCCTGGTAAATCTGAGTCGCGCAGCCAACGAGATCGTCCATCAAGGGGGGATAAACTTTTTGCGGCTGGCGAGCTGACTTTTCCCAGCGTTCGGGAAAGTGCCATGACTTTTCGCCTCCCAGCATCGCCTTCTTTTCCAACTCCTGCAGCTGAGTGCTGAGGTCCAGTTTTTGAAACAATGGGCTCTCGGAAGTTCCCAGGCGACCGTCGGGCTTTTCAATATAGGCCCGCAACTTAAAAACTTGATTATGCACTTCGCGAGACTGATCCAACTCAACTCGATGTGACGAGGACTGAATGAGGTAAAATTCTTGGCGGTCCTCTTCAACCTCCAAGAGGGCCCATTGCGCCCAACCTCCTTTGAGACTCTTGTCATGCAAAGCTTTTAACAACTGTTCTCGTTGCCACGTCATACTCGGCTCCTCATCAACTTAACAAAACATCATCGACCAGCATGTAGGGTCCCCCACATCCGGCGACCACAAACTCTTTGTGGTACTTGCCACAACCACCAACCTCATTCCAAGGGTGCCCCGATTCATCCATTTCGTCATGATGGGCTTCGATTTTGGACTTCGCTAGGATGGACTTAAGATAATCGGGAACGTAGCCGGTCATCTGAATCGCGCCTCCATTGGGAGCTTTAAAGGTCCGGCCGGTTAATTCGCCATTTCTGATTTCTTCGACATACGCCATGCCGACTTGAATTCCCATCCCCTTGGGATCTTCCATTCCGCCAAAGCAAGCGACGGCCAAGAACCCGTAATCTACCATCGCCATCATTTCGCCTAACGTTTTGTCTCCGGCTGAAAAATAGGTGTTGGTTTGGCGCGTGTAAACTCCGTGTGTCCAGTTCTCACGCTTGCCGTTGGCGGTGCGCGGGACTCCGAGGCGTACGGCCGAGGTCAAATGGGTCATTGGTCTTTGTAAAACCCCTTCTTTGACCAAGTAATGTTCCTGCGCCAGCCAACCCTCTTCGTCAAAATAATAGGAGCCCCAAGCGGCAAAACCGTCCATGCCGTTTTGGTAGATCGCGGGATTATTGAGAATGGTCGCATGTTCGTTGCCGACCTTTTCCTTGGTTTCATACAACTCGCGGGCCTTACTGCGCCCTCGCGCCCAGGTGTCACCTTCTTGGGAGTGGCCAAAGGCTTCGTGAGCAAAGACTCCGGTGATCGAAGGATGCATGAGCACTTTGTAGCGCCCTGGTGTGATTTTCTCGGCAATCAAGCTCTTGCGTAGTTTTTCGTAGGCTTCAAAGAGATCTTGGTCCTTCAGCTCCAGGGTCTCACGGCCCCCCAGACCACCGTTGAGACAAAAACCTCGCTCGCCGCGTTTCATGACCACTGCCATCGTCATATTGCGCAGCAAGCTTTGGCTCATTCGAGTCTCGTCGTCGACAAACACAAAGTCGCACTTCTCCAATGAAATTCGTGATTGCAAATAGTCGGGCTGCCGCGCCGGATGATCGGCGAGGAGTTTTTCTTCCATGTCGCGGAGGCGATGAAAGAGCGCTTTACACTCCGTCATGGCTTCTTCATTTTTAGACCACAAGAGCTGCTCTTGTGGGGTTCCGAAATGAACCCACGTCTGGGCGGAAACACCCACGGGAACTTGGCTGCGCAATTCCTCTTCGAGCTTTTGTGACAAACGCTCGGACCACGTCGCGGGCGAGTAAGGTCGGCCGACCAAGCCGCTTCCCTGCGCCTTCACTCGATGAATAAAGCGATCCACCAAGCTCATCAATTGACTCTCGCCCACCTCACAGGTCGCTTCTTCAAACAAAGTTGTGCCATCATAAATCCGCAAGATCGTGCCTTCGGTGAGCGTCTCGTGGACATTCTCGGCCTTGACGTTGACCGTGAATTCTCGACGGTGCCGCCGTTCGATCAAAATGGAGGGGTACCAGTGAGCCTCACTCTTTGACTTAAGATAAGTAAACACCCTCTCCCAGGCTTCCCTTAGGGCGTTGAATTCGGGGTTTAACTGAGCGCGATGGGTTGGCTTTGCATCCACCATAAATCTCCTTGTCCTCGAGGAAATGGGACACCATATTAGGATAACTTTTCCCAAATTCCAAAACTTGCTACCATATGATGCGGCGTGACCCTTCATTTGAGCGGACTTTAGAGGCCTTGGCTTCGCCGCTCAAAGACCGCAATTTGTCACGTCATGAGTAGAGAATTCAGGCCAGGGCTGTCCTCCCCAACGCCACTTAGGACCCCAAAACCTTGCGCTCAAGCCGTGAGCCTCCCCTTTTTATTTCTGAAAAACCTCCAAGGCCGCATCGATCAAATCACTGGGGACTCCCTGGGTCGGGTTTGAGATATGAATTTGTTGCCCTCCTCACGAGCCCAATTCGTCACCCCGTAATTTTTCCTCGACTGACTAACAAGGTGCTCAGTATCGGCCACTTTCAGTGGCACTGGGCTTGCTCAAGATGTGGTTAAGGTTATTGGAATTAGGAGGATTGTGGGTATGAAATCAAATTTAAAGATGTGTGTCCTATTGATCTGCTGTGCTGTGACCTTTATGAGTTGCGGCCGCACCGACCGTAAGCTGCCCAAAAACCCAGCCGCACCAGGCGGGGGACCCGTTGGCAAGTTGATATTGCAGCCGTCGGCTGAACTTCTCGGTGAACAAGGCAAAGACGGTCTGGAAATTCGCCTGCCGTATGGGGACCAAACCCAATCTCATGCTTACAAGGGACGTTGGGATGGTGGCAAAGAGCCGGTGGCTTTTTCCAATCCAGGCAACGAAGCGGATCGCATCAGCGTATTTGTGATGGGCAAGCAATCCGAAGTGGTCATTGCCGTCAGCTATCCGAACTGGGATCATGCTGACGCCAACTCCGGCACGGCATTTACTTTCTTGCGCAAAAAGAATGAGCAAGGCCAGTACCAAAGCGACTATGCCATGGCTTGGCGAGAAAAAGAAACCTCCCCGGCTTTTGTTATCAGCTTGATTGAATCGACCATGGAGTCGGAAGGACTGACTGCTGAACAAGCGGTGAAGTCGATCGCCAAATCCAAGCAAACTGCGGATCGCAAGTAGTTATTGATAGAAATCAGTTGGAAATATTTTGACCCGCTCCTCAAGGATGAGGGGCGGTAATCATTTTTGGATAGTACCAATCGGTCTTCGAATTAGAATTCTCGCGAGTACGAGTATCCGCACTTAAAGTCTTCGACATTGGTGCCATCAAAACGATGACCGACCTTGCCAACATCTTCGCGACAATGAAACGAGTGCGTCGAAGGACCCCGGCGACGAATCAAAGCAATGACAAAGCCACGTTCTTTATCAGTTGCGGCCGCCCGGCTCTGACGTTGAAGGAAGCGCTCTTGGCCGGGTTCATCGTACTTTTGGTGCTCCAAAAGAGCTGACCGCGTCTCATAAGCAATCACCACACTAGTTGAGCCTCTGGCGTCCGCATCACGCCGAGTGACCCCGGCAGCGACAGCGGAATAGGTTTGCACCGACACGCCATCATAAGGCCGATACCCGCCAAACACGTGAGTCATCACGTTCACCCCAAGGCCAGCTCCGACGGTGGCTGAGTAATCGTCGGTGAGAGCCCGCGTGTGCTGAAGGTTTGTGTGCACACCAGCTCCGGTTTGCGAAAACGGCTTTTCCCCCGGCAACAGAATCTGGCCCCCATAGTTCAAGGTTGTGCGACCATCCTCTGACTGGGTCAATTTTTCGTAACGATCCAGCTTAATTCGAGTCGACAACAAGTAGGTGCGACCTTCTACTGGACTCACCGCCTCACCTCGGTCGTCCACTAGGTGTACGCGATGATGATCGAAACCCAAAGCTTGGCGATGATAAGGGTCTCTAAAGCCGCGGGCCTGGTGGAATCGCTCGATGGTTGCGTCTGACACCGGAGTGATGGTGAGGTCGCTGTTTGCTCCACCCATCATATCGTAGGCTCGCGCGCTGACTGTGATCGACCCCTCGCAATCTCCTTTTTCGAGTTTGAATTCGACCGTCCTACCAATGGTGTCAATCTCTTGGTAGCGACTGGCTCCGTCTTGCCGTCGCAAAGTCTTTGGATGAACCATCGAATTGGCGGCAGTCGTTGATTGAGTCCCCTGATCCCTTCCACAATCTCGTAAGGAGAAACTTGAAGGCGCTCGAAACACCATGAGTATGCCGGCATCGGGCTGAGCTTCATAATGGGGAGACATTAACCGAGTTATCTCACGCTCATCGAGTTCCTTTAATTTAACTCGCAAGGGAACTTGGCGAAAACCCGGGCCCGAAAAATCCGCTCCCGGTTGAAACTCACGGGGGGCAAAGTCTCTGAGAGCCGTTTTGAGGTTTCCCTCCAGGCCGACTGAGCGCAAGTACCCTTCGACTCCCCCGACATCCCGAATCAGGCGGCGCAGACGGGCCTCATCGCCGGCTGAAGGACAAGGCTCTTCACCCTCAACGGCCACCGCCAGGAGTGCCCCGGTCATCAAGAATGTCGAAATTGTTCGAAACAAGGCGTCCACACCAATAGATCGGTAAAAGCGGGATTTGCCCTAAGGGCGACGGGGAGCTAAATACCACAATCGGCCCGGACTTTTCATTACTCCGGCGGCACGAGCGGCCTCTGGGCCAGATCCCCAAAAATAGTCGACCCGGCCCCCACCGCGAATCGCTCCTCCTGTATCTTGGTCGAGGACCAACCGCGTGAACGGAATCCACTGTGTTGGGACTATCGCCTGGGCCTCGGTAAAAACCGGAACCTGAGTCTGCAAGACGGCGAGTGCGCCCTTGGGAAAAAGTCCGCGGTCGGTGGCGATGGTTCGACCGGCCACCACTGGTGTACCTTGGTAGGTGAGCCCTCGCCCATCGGGGGCTGAAGCAAAAAAGACATAGCTTGGATTTTTGTTCATCAAGGCCTGGCGCTCGTTCAGTGGTAAGGAGCGCAGGTGCGCTTCAATGCGCTGAAGACTCATCTCCTCTTTCGGAATGATTTCAAAGAGCTCCTTGCCGATCGGGTAATAGGGATGCCCATTTTGTCCCGCATAGGTCAAATGCAGTGAACGCCCACCGGGAAGCCGGACTCGGCCCGAACCCTGAATATGAAAAAAGAACGCCTCGATCGGGTCGACATAACAAAGCTCAAGGCCTTGTTGGGCCAGCGCTCCTTCCGCGTCAATTTGCGCTCGCGACGGAAAGGGTACCACCACCCCGGGCTCGCCCTTTTTAGCCCCGGGCAAGAGCCGACCTCGCAAGATCGATTGCCCTGATTTCTGCTCTGTGAGTTTGCCTTTGAGATCACTCAAACTTGGCAGGGCTTCGGCAAACTCCCCTAGATGGACGAGGACCATGTCCTGAGGAAGGGAGTAAAGGGGCTGAGTGAGCTCGCCTTGAGGCTTTTCCGCCCCCTCTAAATTAGGCTCGTAGTAAGAAGTGACGAGGACCTCTCCCCAGCGATCTCCACCGTAGACTTCCAGCCATTGAAAGTGGGTGGCGAGGTATTCATTTAGCGCCTGATCATCGGCCCCACTCTTCACCACGACGACGAGCTCTTGAAGGGCCTGGAGGTACTCCTGGCGGGACACTCGCACGGGTCCAAAGACCAATTCTCCCGACCCATTTTCGGACTTCTGCCAAAACTGGATTTGTTCCTCAAGGGCCTGGCGGAGTGATTCACGCTCTCGCTCCTCCACCACCGGCAAGGGACGCTGAAAGGGGCGCATGGCCTGGGTGGGCTCGCGAACCGGCAGTCGCGCACAGCCACTGACGAGGACGAGACCCAACACCGCCCATGCCCGAAGACGATTCACACTCCCCCTCCACTCTAAAAATGCCCATTTTTCCCGTGCCCCGCTTTGCCAATTTGGGGCCGCACGAGTGATTTTTTCATGTCCTGGGAGCCTGGACAAGACCTAACTGGTTTTCCACCCTGGCAACAGGATTGCTCTTAGTAAAATTGGGTTGTTTCTCTAGGGAGTTTTGACGTGAATTTGCAGGATGTTTGTCCCCGTTGCCATTTGGTGATCCCCCCCGAACGCTGGCTTGAAAGACCGACCATTTGTCCTCATTGTGGGTTGGTTTTTTCTCGCAATGACGAAGCCACTCAGCACTTTGTGAACCGACGGTTTCGTCAAATTGCCGGGGTCTTCTCCGTAGGGCTTGTCGCCGCCTTCATTCATATCGTCACCTGGGACAACCACTTTATGACGGTGATCCCCCTCAAAGCAGGTCAACTCTTGGGGCTTGCTAATATCCAAGACTTAGTGGAACTGGCCAAGATCTGCGACCTCCGCCAAAACCCCGGGTGCGCCGAGGCTTCGCTCACGGATGCGGTACGCCTGGCCCCTCGCCAGCTCGAACTCAAAGAAAAGCTCGGTAAAATTCGCCACCAAATGGGAAAACATCAAGCGGCGGTTGAGGTTTTTACCGCTTACTTTAATCAAGGCGGCCGTGGTCTCGAAACCGCATTTTTGTTGGCCCAGTCCCTTCAGGATCTTCAGCGGCGGGAAGAAGCCGCTCACTATTATGAATACATTCTCGCCAATCAGCCCGACTCGTTGCAGATTTCAGTCACACAAAAGTATGTTCATTTGCTGAGCGAGATGGGGCAATACTCGCGGGCGATCAAAGCCATTGAGGCGGTTCGCCGGCGTGGTCCGAGTGCCGCTTACTTTTTGGACCATGAACTCAAAGACCTAAAGAAGAAACTGGCCACTGGACGCACGTGAGTCTTGCGCAAAGCGTGGCACGCTCCTTGTAATTACCTTGTCCAACGAGGCATTCGCTCACGTTTTATCCTGTCTCTGGGCTAACTAGGGCCCCAAATTGTCACTACCGGCAAAACAATATTCGGCCAGCTCCGTTATAAACGGACTGTACTGGAGCGGCTTAAGTAAAGGAACCGACAATGAAAAAACGGATGAGCCTCTCTCTTTTTTGGTGCTGTTGCGCCGGACTGATGGTGACCCTCCTCCTTGCCGCCTGTGGCAAAGACAAAGAACGACGTCACGAAGTCGCTCAAGCCTGTGCCTATAACAATGTTTGGGTCGATGGGCGCGGCTGTTTGCAACAATGTTTCAACCAACCCGGCATGGGATGGGACCCACAAACAGGTTCATGTCTGCAAGGACGAGTGACTTCCTGCAATTACAATCAAGTGTGGGTTGCCGAATACCAACAGTGCTTTAATCAATGCATGGGTCTGCCAGGCTACGGCTACATTCCGGGCGAAAATCGCTGCGTCCCCGGGCAAGTGGGTAGCGGCACGGGCACGGGCTTTAACGGCTATAACTATTATTCCTTTTAATTAAGGCTTCGAGCGAGGGTCGCTCACCAGAGCGCCCTTTGAGGACACTACTTAGAGAGTTCGCTGAGGGCTCGATTTTTGTCTTCCATATTTTTCTTGGCTTGCTTAACAGTTTGAATCATTTCCTTCATGGCCGTGGGACCATAAGGATTGCCGGCCGGGTCAACACCCTTATTCACCAGCGCCCCATCATCACGGCCCCCGCCGGTGGCGGCTCCTTGAGCCGTCGGAGGATTGAGCCCGCCCACATTTTCTTGATGAGCTAAACCTTCCTCACGATTCATCGCATAGCGCTGTTGAGATTTATCAATGACCAGAGTGGGAGTTCCGTTCTTATCGTAATAGATTTGCTCGGTCACTCCCTCATGATACTTGCCATCTTGATAGACCAAGGGTTTGCCGTTGGCCTTCACTTCATCCATCCCTTTGCCCTCGCCATTTTCAGAAGGAACGAGGACTCGCACCCGCCGACTGGCTTGGTCTGACTCCTCCGCGGAAGGGCGATAAAGATCGACTCCACAATCCTTGCAAAAGGTATCAAAGCCCTTTTGCACCAAGCTCAATCCCGACTGAACGGTCTTGGTCAAGAACTGCGCGGCCGGACCGTTGAGCAGCTGTTCGGTTTGATTCGTGCTCCCCGTGGGCGCGACGGTTCCATATAACTTGGACTTACCCAATTCAATGGTGTCCTTCACCAGAGACGGCTTCAATAGACCCTGCGCCGTCATCAACAGACCGCCCACCACCATAAACCAAAAAAACTGCCTAATCTTTCTTCGCATAGATCTAGGATACTGGAATTCCTGAGATCCTCATAGAGATTGCCAGCCCTCGTTGACCGATTCTCAAACTGAGACTGACTCAAGTTGAGACGATTTTCATTGAGAACCCACTCTGGCTGGGAGTTTGACAGTTTTGAATCACTCTCGCCTTTGGTCAGGGTTGCGCTTCAAATCCACACACTGAGTTCTGCGGCAAACCTTGAGCGGTCGTTACCTTGTGCTAGAATGGGACTCTTTTTGGCCAAGGAGTTCGTTCATGAAAGGTCTCACTACCGACTTCACTCGCAGCTTGGGCTGTGACTTACCCATCATCGGTGCACCGATGTTCTTAGTTTCAAATGTTCCTATGGTGGTGGCGATTTCAGAAGGTGGCGGAGTCGGAACTTTTCCAGCCCTTAACTACCGCCCGATTGAAGCGTATCGTGAAGCCCTCAAGGAAATGAAGGCCAAAACCCAGAAACCAATCGGCGTTAACATTATCGTCAACAAAAGTAATGGTCGGCAAAACGAAGACGTTAAGTGTGCTCTCGAAGCTGGCGTTGAGCTCTTTATTACCAGTCTGGGTAACCCCAAAACGGTGATTGAAGATGCTCACCGCAACGGCGCCAAGGTTTATTGTGACGTCACCAACCTGGAGCACGCTCTCACGATTCAGGATCTCGGAGCCGATGGGGTGATTGCGGTAGGCACGGGAGCGGGCGGTCATGCGGGCCCTATTTCGCCCATGGTGTTGATCCCTTGGCTTCGCCAAGAGCTCTCAATTCCTATTGTTGCGGCCGGCGGCATCGCCAATGGTGCCACCCTCGCCGCCGCCCTCGCCCTCGGTGCCTCAGCCGTCTCCGTTGGGACGCGCTTTATTGCCTGCCAAGAGGCGCAAGTGGATCCTGCTTACAAGCAAGCCGTGATCGACGCCGACCCCGAAGATCTCGTCATGACCACGCGAATTTCGGGAACTCCGGCCGCCGTGATCAACACCGAGTATGTTCAAAAAACTGGCCTCGAGTTGCCCTGGGTGATTCATCAACTCAAGTCGCATCCCCTCACCAAGAAGTATGTTGTACCGCTCATCCACCTTGCCGGCATGAAGGCGATGGAGAAGGCCGCACAGGGAATGACGTGGAAAAACGTCTGGAGCGCTGGCCAGAGCGTAGGCCTCATTCATGAGATCTTGCCTTGTGCGGAAATCTTGCAGAAATTTGTCGCTGAGTATGAACAGGCCGTAGGCCAGCTCCCCTCGGTCAGGGCCTCGGCCTCACCAACGAAGTCGCTCGACCGAGCTTAAGTGGCAGCGGTGCTCGCAATACCTAAGACCTGGCGGATTGAGGTGATCATTTGTTCTAATTGAAAGGGCTTGGAGACGAGCTTGTCGACCCCAAGATTCTTAACTTCCTCGTCCGATAAATGAGAGTATCCAGAAATGAGAATCACCCGAGGGTCATAACCCTTAAGTTCTTCGCGCATGCGTCGGACCAAACCCTCGCCCGTTCCCCCGGGCATCAGGACATCCGAGATGATCAAATCGGGACGAAATTCTGAGGCTTTTGCAAAGCCCTGGCTGCCATTCTCCGCAAATTGAATCTCACAGTTGAGATCTTCGAGTGCCATCTCCAGGAAGCTACGAATCAGCTCTTCATCATCAACGATAAGAATCTTCCACTTACGTCCAGCGATATCAGTTGATTGGGGAAACATATCTTCTCTCCTTGCTACTCCCAATGAGATTAATCTAGATTAATTGGCGGAATATGGAAGACTTAGGGAAAAATCTTGATATCTGTGTCTCGTTACAGCACAGCCGTCAGAACCTAGTAATTCCTTAACGCGCCCCTCATCCAATCTTGAGAATGATCCTAATCAATTAATTTCAACTTGATCTCGAGCCGATAAGTGAATGTTCGTTAGTGAGGAAATTTCAATTGGGGTTGAAAACAAAAGATTGGCTGATTGCCTCGACTGAGCCGCGTTTTCCGGTGCATATTGCCTGGGCGGCGATCATTGCGACCTTACTTTTTATCTGCGCCCAATTTTACTTGCAGATTTACAATCGCCAGGTTTTTCGCAATCTCACCGAGGTTCAATTTCCTATCGTTGAGCGCAACTCCATCAACCTGCGCCTTCACGAAAAGCTTTCTTCGCTGGTTGAAGTCGCGGTCAGCAAGAATGATCCTTCCCTCTTTGACGAATACAACATCTTTACCGATGCGCTTTCGCAAAACCTGGAGCTCACGGAGTATACGCTCCAACCTCTCAACGGGTCGAGTGATACCCCCTCACTCCCCGACCGGGTCGAACTTGAGGAAATCGAGGGGGAGATTTTTAAGGAGCTCCGCGAGGGTCATCGCGAACAAGCCCTCAGTTTGTTTAACTCCGAACGATACCTCAATGCCGGCGATGCCTACACGGGCGCACTGCAAGAGATTTCTGAGGGCTTGAGTACCCAACGCGACGACTTGCTCTCTCGCCAAAATCAATTTTTGACCGTGGGAATGACTCTCTCGATTTTGGTTTTCGCACTGGCGGCGGTTTTTTGGGCTTTGGTGATGCAGAGCTACACTTCGAACCTCCGCCTGAAATCTCAGGCCGAAGCTCTCCTCAAGGAGGAGCAAGCCCGAACCATTCAAGCATCAAAACTTTCGACTTTGGGCGAAATGGCGGCCGGGGTGGCCCATGAAATCAACAACCCGCTCACGATCATTCAGGGCTATGCAGAAATTCTCAGCCAGCAGGCCCAGCGGGACAAACTGGAAAAGGCCCAACTCCTAAAGATCACCGATGGCATTGTGGTCACGACCGCTCGAATCGCCAAAATTGTCCGTAGTCTTCGGACCTATGCGCGCGACGACTCTGGCGCTTCGCTGATCCCAGCCAAGGTGAGCAATATCGTGGATGATACCCTCAGCCTCTGCCAAGAGAAACTTAAGAACAAAAACATTGTGCTCTCCTACCAACCTCCCGAACGTCCCTTGTGGGTTTCTTGTCGCGAAGTGCAGATTTCCCAGGTCCTCCTTAACCTATTGCAAAACTCGATGGATGCCATCGAATCCCAACCAGCAGACAAGTGGATTCGCGTCGAAATAGAACCTTCCGAGGGGGTTTGCCGCATTCGAGTCACCGACTCAGGCAACGGGATCCCAGAGAGTATTCGAGAAAAAATTCTGCAGCCCTTTTTTACGACCAAAGAAATCGGCAAAGGCACGGGGTTGGGCCTTAGTATCTCCCGCAACATCCTGAAAGAACACAACGGGCGATTTTACTACGACGAAACCCAGACCAACACTTCGTTTGTTGCGGAACTCCCACTTATTGCAACTCCGCCGGCTCACGGCCCGGTGGCCCCGCCCGCGGCAGCGTCTTAAAAATATGATTTAATTGATCCCGCGCCGTGCGTACTCTTGGACAAATCGATCGCTCCAAAGGCCGCTAAACAAGCGCTGGTCGGCATCTTGGATTTTGGTCAAAAAGGTGAGGAAAGTATCTGAACCTTTCAAGGACTTTTGAACTTCAAAAAAGAGCTCCTCGATTTCGCTCGCGCGCCCTTGCGCGTGAGCCTGCTTCCATACTTCAAACCAGATCGAGCCCATGGCGGTGCCCATTGAATACACTTGGCCCGGAAATCCCGCCGTTTGGCAGGCAGAATAGGCGGCATTCACTGTCAAGTTGGCAAATGAATTCAAATTGCGACTCAGACCACAGTGATTCAAACCACCGGCATTCTGGGCCAGGGCCTCGCCCACGGTAGGCATTTCGGGAAACATTCGCGCCACCCAAAAATCCGCCAGCCCCGCCGTGATAGCCTTTGAGCAGCCCTTGGTATCGACACAGCATTCAAGACTGAATACGGGACCCTCCGTGGGGCCGCAGTCGCGGTGATGAGTGTCACCGGTCAAATCATAGGCGCCCCCGCCACTTGAGGTCCGCAGGTGAGCCTCCATCAGCAAGTGAATCAACACCTCGCCACTGAGCGAATGGTTTTTAACTCCGCTCGATCCGCGGCTTAAGTAAATTGTATTCTCTGCCACCGAGTACCCGGTGTAGTTGGCATCCGTCAAAATCTTAAGGCCCTTGCCACTCAAGGCCGAGGGACCTCCAAGCACGGTCTCGATTTCTTCGATGGTCACTTGGGCCCAGTAGTAAGCCATCACTTGAGGGAGGTTTTCGCCTCCCGCAGCTCCCCACTGAAACTTCCAGCCATTACTGCCTTCGTGGGCTCGGCCGTGGGCCGAGGACGACACTTCAAAATTCGCATTCTTTAAATATCCTGAGCTATCGAGCCCAGTGAGTTCCACTCCGAGTAACTGCAGGCCGGGCAATTCGTCATCACCGGCAGGAGCTCCTTTTTGCGCCACGGGATTTTTAAAAAACAGGCAAGCTTGCGCTTCAAAACTCTCCATGCAGTCGCGACGAATCACCCCACCATAGGCCATACTGGCTGCATCCAACTGGCGTACCGCGAATCCCTCGCCACAATTTTGAAACGTCATCGGAATCGCCATGGCCCCGACGGCTACCGCCAAGAGGATCCAGGTCAAACGCTGTCGGTAAATGGGATGCTTCATCATGGTCCGTAAACTCCTGCAGTGCGATCCAAAGAAATGGGCAAGGGCTTGCCGTCTAAATCGAGGGCTCGAGGAATCGCCTTCACCTTGACCTCAACGGCGGTTGACAGAACGCTGCCCACGGAGTTCTTAACTTCCAACCGATAAAGCCCTCGGTCGGCCCAAGAGATCGAACTCCAATTCAAAGTGTTGGCCGTCGCCCCGCTGACGGGGTTCCCGTCGCGAAACCACTGATAGGTCGGAGCCGGCACTCCGGTCGCCGCCGAGCTGAGACTGCCGGATTGGCCCAAGAGCAGCTCGAGGGCAGCTGGCTGCAAGGTTATTTCGGGCGCGTACTCCACAACCACCAGCGCTTTTTTGCTGGTCACGGAGCCATGCTTATTGGTTACCACAACGGTGTACTCACCGGCTTGATTGCGCAGAATGGAAGGCACACTCAAAGTCGCGCTCGTTTTGCCGGTTAAGGCCACTCCATTGCGCTGCCATTGGTAAGTGACCGTCGGAATTCCCGCCGCACCAACGGTAAGGTTCAAAGTTTGCCCCTCTCTCAGCGTGGTCAGGGCCACAGGTTCAACTGAAATGGAAGGCAAAGTCTCGACCACCACCTGGACAAAGTTCGAATAGGCGGTGCCGTAGAAGTTGTTCACCTCAAGGCGATAGCCGCCGGCTTGAGACGGTTGGATATTGGCAATGCTCAAGGTTTTGTTGGTTTGGCCGGTGACTGCTGTCGGTCCAAAGTACCATTGATAAATAAAAGGTTCAGTTCCACCGACTGCAACAGTGGCGATCGACAAGTTACTGCCTTGAAGAAGGGTCACGGTCGCGGGAGGCTGAGTCACAATCTGCGGAGGTCCGCCGAGACTCACGATCGCGGCATTGGAGTTGGCAAAACTATAGGGCCCCGAAACCCGCACCGTGAAGCTTCCGACGTTGCTGGCATTGGCCGAGGCCACAGAGTAGGTTGCGCTGGTGGCTCCAGCGATCTCGCTCCCGGCCCGATACCACTGATAGCGCAAAGGTCCCGTACCAGAGGCCACTACACTTAAGGAAAATCCACTCCCCTCGCTCACCGTTTGATTCGCCACCGGCTGTACGGTGATTTGAATCGGCACATGAACATTCACCGTCACTTCATTTGAGTAAACTTCACCGTTGGTATTGAAAACCCGCACCTTGTAAAGACCCGAACGAGTCGAGGTCGCAAAAAGTTCGGTGTAGTTGGCGGCCGTAGCGCCTGCAATCGCTGTCCCGTTAAAAAACCACTGATAGCTGGGTGCTGGTGAACCATTTGCCACAACGGAAAGATTAATCGTTCCTCCCACTGCAAGATTTTGCCCTTGCGGTTGCGTGGTGATCACCGGAGACCCAGGGCTTCCATAAACTTGAGCGACAAAAGGTGTCGTGGTGCTTAAGCTGCGGGCATTATCTGAAACATTCTCAACTCCAGACGGTACCCCATTGACCAGAACGGCCGGGGCAGAAAAATAAAGGTAACGAGTACAGGTTACGTTGGGACACGGATAAGCCATGATCGTGCGCATGGCTGCCGCCTCATTATAATGTCCCGTTGAATAGGAAAAGTATCCACCACCAGGTGCATTGGGAAGGTCGTGATGATTCCCCAGATTGTGCCCCAGTTCATGCGAGAAACTGTAATACCCAGTGGCGCAGGGCCGAGCTACGACCGAAAATTGCATCGACTTCACCAAGGCCGGACTCGATGAGGTTAATAGATAGCCGATTCCACAAGCGCCGCCCATGGCCTCGCCCACAAGCAGTACGTTCATGTCCGCCTGGTGAGTGTCCCGCAAACCATGGACGTCATCCATAAAGCTGTCACCGGAGCCTGAAAATCGAGTGAGGTCGGTCTGCATGTTGGCTTGTTGGGCATAGTCGTATTCTTTGGTTACAGCGAGTTGCATTTGGGCTTGAACGCCACCCCGGGAGAAGGCGGTGGTGGTTTGGGAAGTTCCAGTTCCAATCATGGCCTCGATGGCCGACGCCCCACCGGCTTTGTTCTTGGCGTCCGTCGTATAGGCCGCCAACAAGCGAATCGTCACCACGTCCGCTGCAATATCGGCACTCCCGACCGCGCTGTCTGGCGAAGCCACTCCGCCAGAAGTGTCGGCAGCTTCCCGGATCGTCGGAAGATTGCGTCCATCGCCTGGGTGGTCCGGGGGCAAGGCTTCGGTATCCACTTCGCGCAACAAGTGGATTTCGCCTTCGCCATACGCAAGTTCAAACGTGCGGTGAGCTAACTTAACATGTCCGTGCCACATCCCTTGATTAAAAGTCAAAAACACATCCGAGAACTTCTCTCCCGGTATCTCTCCAACCCAAGTCACCATTCTGCCCAAATGCGAATCAACCCGGGTTTGCTGAGCCACCACTTCGGTCTGATCATCTAATTGCAATCTCAGGCGACGTTGCAAGGGACGCCCGACCAGACTCTGACCGGGTTGCCATACACCCTCCACCAAGGCCCCAGGGTCCATGACCACGGCAACCGCCGAACGAACATATCCCGATGGCTCCGCCAGACGAGTGAGCCACCGCTGCATGATTCGCGCATCCACCTCCACCCGGCGCCAAGGCGAGGGCAGTTGACGCGTACTCGAACTCACTGAACCGCTGACCGGTTCAATCTCTTCAGATGGAGGCAGGGGTGATTGATTGTTGTTGGGATCGGCCTGAGAAGCTAAATCTACGGGAGCCGAATCGCGCTCTGAGGGGCGCTGATACAAACCATAGAGAGTTAAGAATAGGCCAACCACCAAGAATAATAGCCACAAACCACGCGTTGGTGATTTCCCCTTCATGATACCCCCGTAAAGCTTACCACTTCTTAATAAGTGTAAACCAAAACTGCTGCTCCGAAACTGTCAATTAAATCGACACAGCCAAAGGGACGATCTAGTTCGAAAGGACTCGCCAACAAAAAAGCGATTCTCGCTTTGAAACACTCTCCCACATCCCACGATCGTTTCTGGACCGGGAATCGGCGAGGCCTTAAGGGAGATTATTTCTGATCGATCGGCTTGTTGGCGTTGCTAAGACGGCGAGCACTAATGAGGTTACCCGCCTCATCAAAAATGCCCATGTGGTACTCCATGTTCTTGAATCGACGAAGTCGACCATCCGCCATTCGCAAAAACAAACCATATTCACTCAAGAAATATCCTTGTTGAACTTGGCCGTTCGGGTGAAAGGCAACTTCGTACTTGAACTTGAGTTTGCGCCCTTGAATCGGAATCTCAACAACCTCCTCCTGCAGCAGGGCACGGCGCGGAACGCCCGTGGGATGAAAGCTCAGCTGCACCGGACCTCGCTTGCTCGTGAGTTGCAACTCATAGCCTTGCTCGGCTTTGTAGGTGAACGTGCTCTCACCGTTGCTCATGGTCCCTTGAGCGACCTGGCCGTTGTCGTAAACGCTCAATGGGTGAGCGGCATCTAATCGATAATCCATGCCGTTGAGGCGAATCTCTCCAAGTAAACTCTCTAGCCCACGCAAGGCATAGACGTAACGAGCCATCCCGATCTCCGACGGCCCGCCTTGACTCCACAATCTGACGAGGGAACGGACTTGCGCGATATCGAGCTTGGCCCCTTGCGACTGAAAGTGATCAGCTAAGAGGGCGTGAAAAATCAACCCGGCCTGATCGTCCATCGCCAAGCGGTCCCACAGGTCTTTGCGAATCGAAAACTTTTTATCGGTGCTGGCCGAGCGAAAAACCGCTTTCGAAACCTGGCAACTCAAAGGCAAACCGGCCGGACGGGCTGTCTCGTCGGCCCCGATTCCCTCGCCGGAAATAAAAACAACTTGCGAGGGCATGGTCTTGAGCACTTCCGCCAGTTGCCCGCTTAATTTAGGATGAAAGGGCTCGATGCGAGAGAGCGACCAGCGAACCTTGTCATAGACATAACTCTCGTGGCGAGGAAATTGAGACTGAAATCTCTCACCTTCAAAAAAATCGAGGAGCCGCGTGCTCGCCTTCCCGCTTTCGGAGCAGGTGACCACATAACCCTCTGAGCTGACTTCGACCTTCAATCCGAAAGCGCTAACTGCCACGCCCTGGCTTAAAACGATCAGAACCAGTGCCCGTCCCAGGTTTTGGAAATACTCTTTGCTTCGCATCGTCCCTCCCTACCAAACTCCCGATCTTATTATTTCAAAAGCCTTGCGTTCCTGCCAGTCCCGAATGCACTCTGCGCTTCTCAAATCAAACCCATCCGCCCGGGACCTAGGGGCCCTTAGACCTAGGTCGCGATCCATCTTGAAGGACCGTCGTCTCGGCTCCGAGGCAAAGATTCGCCGGAACTGCCTCATCGATGCGATGGGGTAAGGCCAGCTTGAGCTCCCGCATGATTTTTACAAAATCATTTAACTCTCTTCCCTCGGGAAGACGCGGATTAAACCGCTTTTCCTCGGCGATTGTCGAGACCGCCAACCCACGATAGTCGTGAGCCGGATACACGAAGGTGGCGTCAGGCAAGGCGTACAGCTTCTCATTGACACTCGCAAATAGCGTCTCGCTGCTGCCTTGCTGAAAATCCGTACGCCCACAGCCCCGAATGGTCAGAGCATCACCCGTAAAAACTCGATCAGCCAAATAGTACGATAGGCAAGAGTTGGTATGCCCTGGTGTCGCCAAGACTTTCAGTCGCAGTGAGCCCACCTTAACTTCTTGACCATCGTGAAGAGGCAAGTCGACGCCCTTCGCCTCTGCAGCCGCCGCCACGCCAATCACCGCTCCCGTCTCACTCCGCCAACGAGCGGCAGCTGTCACGTGGTCGGCGTGAATATGGGTTTCTAAAACCATTTTGAGTCGCCCCTCCAACTCCCGCACCAACTGACGATCACGATCAAACTGCTCCCTTACCGGATCAATGATGATCATTTCGCGAGTCAACGGATCACCCACCAAATAGGTGTAGGTGGATGTTTCTCGATCAAACAGTTGACGAAAGATCAAGGCGCTTTCCCTTCTTGAAGAACCTCAAAAAACTTGGAGCGCGTCGTGAGCAACAACTTGGTGTCGGCCGGTAGGCTCTTCTCATAGGCCTCAAGTCGACGCAAGAAGGAATAAAACTGCGGATCCTGATTCAGTGACTTAGCATAAATCGCCGTCGCTTTGGCTTCCGCCTCCCCTTTGATTTTTTGAATCAAACGATAGGCCTCCGATTCAATTTGCTTGAGGTCTTTATCTGCTTTGCCATTGATTTTTGCCTGCTCGCCCTTGCCGATCGAACGAATCTTCTCGGCAATACTCTGCCGTTCAGAAATCATCCGAGAATACACTTTGGCTTGGACACTCTCCTCATAGGCGATCCGACGCAACTGCACGTCGATCAGCTCAATTCCCAAGGGAGCCAGCTCCGCTCGAGCGCCCTCGACAATCATGGCGCTGAGCTTTTCTCGACCCACTTCGATCGGCTCAACCTCTCCCACAATTTCTTCTTCGCCCGCGGTCACATTGACTTGCTCAGACTCCTGATCCTTTTTTAGACGCGCGTCCCGCCGCTGGGCCACGAGCTCATAGACCTTGTTACTGTTGCGTACGGCTTCAACTAAATGATGGCTGGAAATCACGTCACGGGTCACCCCGTCGAGGATGGCATCTAGGCGCGACTGGGCACCGCGCTCGCTTTGTACCGTTTGAATAAACTTAAGCGGATCATGGATTCTCCAACGAGCGGTGGTGTCGACGCGAATGTACTTCTTGTCTTTGGTGGGAATTTGATTAGGGTACCCGTCCCAACTCAAAATACGAAGATCAAGAAGCCTCACATCATGAATCAAGGGGGCCTTCCAGTGAATACCGGCATCCGTTACGGTGCGCAGCGGTTTGCCGAACTGGGTGATCACCGCTTGGCGTCCCTCTTCAATTGTGAACATCGCCGAATTAACAGCCACCAAGGCGATCAATCCCACTCCTATAATCAACCAAATCCGGAGTTTGCTCATTTGTCCTTACCTCCCTTGAGTTGATCAAAAATCGGCAAGAGTCCGCCCCGCATGCTTTCATCGACGAGGGTTAGGCCCTCCAACCGCATAAAGACTCGTTCCATGGTTTCCAGATACAGACGCTCACGAGTCACCGTCGGAGCCCGACGGTATTCCTGCAGGACCAGCTCAAAACGGTCGGCATCACCCTTGGAACGATTAAGCAAAGCGGTGGCATAACCTTGAGCCATGGCGATGTCTTTGTCGGCCCGTCCTTTGGCTTCGGGAATGACCTCGTTGTAGTGCTTCTCGGCTTGGTTGATCGCTTGCTCTTGTTCCTGTTTGGCGGCATTGACTTCGTTAAAGGAAGGCTTGACCGCATCCGGCGGATTGACATCCTGAAGTTTAATCGAAACCACGCGAACGCCCCTGTCGTACTGATCCACAATGCCTTGAATGAGACTCATGGCTTCGCTGGCAATTTCCACCCGTCCCACTGTGAGTACATCCGTCACCAAACGGTCCCCCACGACCCGGCGCATTACCGCTTCAGAAACATCCCGAATGTTGCGAATGGGGTCGCGAGTATGAAACAAGAATTTCTTGGGATCTGAGATTTGAAACTGGGTGATCCATTCCACATCGGCCACATTCAGATCACCCGTCAGCATCAAGGACTCGTCATCCAGGGCCTCCGAATAACTGGTCCGCCCACCGCGGACGTTTTCTGAGCGAAAACCAAACTCCTGCTGCAAAATCAGCTTGGTCTTAACTTTGATCGCCTCATCAACTCCGAGCGGAAGCTTAAAGTGCAGTCCCGGAGGAGTGGTTTCGATATAGCGGCCAAACCTCAGGATGACCGCTTCTTCATCCGGCTCGACGGTGTAAAAAGACGAAAAGATGACCGGCAGTCCCACTAAGAGAGAAAAAATGACGACCAAGATCGTCGGCCGTTCAATGATCAGCTGACGAAATCGTTCGAATTCGTCACCTCGAGGATTCCATCGATTGCCACCCCCGCCTCCAAACTGACTCATGGTCGCCTCCTTGCTGCATCTTCATCAGATTCGATAATTAAAATGTAACTTCCCGGTTTTGTCTGCTCAATACCGCAGTAATTTGCTCCCCAACACGGACGGCGACTCGCGGCGTAGCGCGGCACAGATTAATGATTGCCCCTGCGGCGGGGTCCTCGGTATTTTTGATTGGAAACGAGGTTGACGTGTTGAAACGAGGGCGGGAGCTGGAAAAACTTAAAACCCGAGCCCAAGGGATTCATCATCGCACCTTTGCCGTTGACCCCATCCAATGGAACCTCAACGAGGAGGTGCTTGACTTCCTCTTCACCGAGACCCGTCCAGAGATGAAAACACTCGAAGTCGGCGCCGGGCTCTCAACCTTGATTTTTGTCACCCATCGAACTTCGCATTTGGCGTTCATGAAATCACCTGAACAACGCGAGCGCGTACTCGAAGTCTGCATGTGGGAACACCTCAATAGCTCGCGACTGGAAATGAGGCTCGAAGAACTCGGTCAAGTTTTGGCCAACTCCTCGGAGCAACCAAGTGTCGATCTGGTGCTTTTCATCGACGAAAGGGCTTTTCCGCAAACACCTTTGGCTTGGCAAAAGCTGGCCTGCCAAATCAAAACCGGTGGCTACCTCGTTTTGGGGAGTATCAAGTCCAAGCCCGCCGCCGCCTGGTTTTTCTTTCTCCGCAATCACCCGCATTGGCAGCTCGAACAAAATTTCTCGTGGCGAGCCGCGGCCTTTCGCAAAGTTAATCCCTCTCTGGAAGCCTCCGCGCAAAGTACCTTCCCGGATACTTCGACCCCATCAGCTCGACTCGCTTTGTTCTTTTGCCGATTTTTCTTAGGCCCGGTAACGGGCAACTGCTACTGGCAAAAAGCCTTGGGCCGGTGGGTCTTCGAGGAACTGTACCTAAACGGCTGGCGGGTATTTTATGAGGACGTCCTTTTAACCCTTCACCTGTTCGTGCTTAGGAAGTTTTACTATTGTGTCGTTCGCAAGGTTTACTTTTTCACCCTCCATGCCCTGATGATTCAGACGTATCGTCTGATCTTCCACTTGCTCCCGTCGTGGACTTATAAAGCCTACGCCTATGGGCGCACTTTCGTTTGGATGTTGAATCTCCCTGAATGGCCGGGAATTTGGCGAATGTGGTTTTGGCGATTGATTCCCTTATCGCTTCGTCGTGAAAATTTGCGGCGACTCATCAAACGAGTGTCTGCGCCCCAATCACCCACCTGAGGACGCCACTGAAAAAAAACATGGACCTAAGTCGGATGGCGAGCCCGGGTGAGCGATGTTATTCTTAGCCTGTTAAGGGAGCACGCGTGGAATCCTTCGAGAAAATCTATTATGAACTCAAGCCTTATCTCACACTCTCGCTCTCGATCTTTGGGCTTTCCTTCGATCATGGCAGTGTTTGGCTTCGCCTTTTGTCCCTGGGGCTGTTGGTAATTTCCATTTTCCTGATTTATGCCCGCCTTAAAACGCGCCGGATTTTTTAATCCCCAGGATTAGGGGCTGTGGACGTTTCTTCTAGCCATTTGAAAGGTCAAGGCTCTAATAATTTTGATTCCGGGGTTTGCGATTGGTGTTGTAACGAGGATTGCCCTCTTTAACTAAACGGAACTCCACTTTGCGCTGACTTCCGCCAAAGTTACCGCCCCCGCTCGGTCCCCCCGTAAACGCGGGCTGACCATCGCCACCACCAAACCCTCCCCCATTTGAGCCGCGCCGAAAATCTTCGGTGGCCTGCGGAGGTTCAGAGTCGGGAGGTTGGGCATCGTCGGGTTGGTAGGGTGCTACGGCTCCGCCGTCGTAGATGGCCTCACCATCATCGGGAGGCATGTCGCCCTCGTACTGGGCCCAGGCGGAAGAACTAAAAAGGAGCAGACCTGCGAGTGCAAGTCTGCCTTTTAGAAAACCATTAATCATTGGCAGCATTACTGATTAGCAGGAGTTTCCTCTGCCGGCGCTGCTTCTTGAGCTGCTGGTTGTTGCTCTTGACCCGCAGTTCCGTCTTGGGTCGTTGAATCAACCATCACCTCAGCACCTGAGTCCGATTTCTCTTTGTCCTCGAGGCAAGCAGTTAGCGGAGCTACTAATGAAAGTACAAGTAACCATTTCATCATTTGAGTTATCCTTGTTGAGTCAATTTGCAATCATGTTAGCAAATGCATGGCGCTAAGACTAGCAAATAACACGGATTTTTTCGTAGCCCCCGTAAAAAAGCCCAATAATTAAGCGTCTTGAATCGGAGCTGAAGAGGGCGGTGAGAGTTCTCGATCCAAAACCAACAACACCAAAGTCAGGTCATCGGGTTTGCCTTTTTCCAAGCCCATTTGCAAGCGCGCGGCTTTGACCAGCCCAGCGAGTTTTTCACTGGGACTCCCCGTTCTGAGTAAGCCACAAATCTCACTTGGGCGAACATTATCCGACAACCCATCGGAAGCGAGTAAAATCTGATCCCTTCGGCCCAGAGGAATTTGACTGCTCATCTCAATACGCACTGGATCAATGCCGAGGGCACTCAGCACAATTCCTGAGGCCGGATGACCAATCACTTCCTCCTCTGAAATCGCCCCCGCCTCAAGGCAATAGCCGACCGGCGAATGCTCGACATTTTTGTAACGCAAAATCGCCCACTGGCTTGCCAACATGCCGAAGGAGTCGCCGGCGTTGTAAAATCGAACCCAACCTTTGGTAACTTCCGCCAGAGTCAGGGTGGTACCACCACCCACGTTTAAAGCTTTGATCGCTTCATGAGCTGCTTCAATCCCACCGAGAATCGTCTCGCGGCGCGGAGGTCGATTGGCCTCCGTAAGCCCCGTCCACTCGTCCAATTTTTGGGCCAGCGTTTCAATCGCCAAACGCGAGGCTTGGGCACCCCCGAGGTGGCCACCCAAACCGTCTGCCACCATGGCAATGGCGAAGTCATCATAGATCAGCACCCCAGCAGAGTCTTCGTTTTCGATTTTATCCGAAGGCGACTGCACAGATTGAATCACCCCCTCAATCCAGGGGGAATTGTACTCTTCCAACTGCTCGCAATTTTCGTTGTAAATAGCTCGCCCAATTCGTTGGCTCATGCTGACCTGAAAACTTTAAAAGGAGAGGGACACTCAACCCAATTCAGTGATTGATCATAGCGTGCTCACCCAGAGCTTGTCGCCCGCAAAAGTCCACCGCCCGCAATCTTCGTTTTGACTCTCGACCAATGTCGCGCCAAATGGCGGTTGCGAGCGGCTCCATTATTCCTTCTTAGGGCAAGCCTAACAATTTCATCAACACGTCGATGCGCGAAACCACACCGACGACCTTGCGCGTGGAATCGATCACCGGAAGCCGACGGTACTTGGTCTTGTAGAGATGCACGATGACTTCTTTAAGTGGGGTATCGACATCAATGGCCAAGACCTCTTTCCGATACTCGATGGGCTCCGAAACATCCCGCGTCGCCGCCTGCAGCAGCAAATCATGATCGGAAATAATCCCAATGAGGCGTCCACTGTTATCGACGACCGGTGCGCCGCTGATGCGATGGGTTTGCAGCATCTTGACCGCAAAATAGATTCGCGTCCCGACCGAGATGCACAGCACCTGTTTGGTCATAAAGGACTGAGCCGGCGCTTCAGAAATAGCCTTGTCCTCGGCCACCTTTTTCATTTTCTCAAGAGGAGGAATCTGGCTCATCTAGGACCTCATGTTTTCAAACTGAAGTGGGATTTCCAAGGACTGTCCCTTAATAAAGCGCATACACTCTTGAAGCGAGTCGATGCTCTTGGAAGACACCCGAACTTTATCATCCACAATTTGGGCTTGGACTTTCATTTTTGAATCTTTAATCGACTTGGTGATTTTCTTGGCGACTTCCTTATCGATGCCCTGAACCAGCGTCACCCGGATCTTCAGCATCATCCCTCCAACTTGTTCCGGTTTTTCAAATTTGAGGGCTTTGATGTCGATTCCCCGCCGATGCATCTTGGTTTGCAGGATGTCCTTCATGGCATTGACCTTGTACTCGTCCTCGGCGGTGACCGCGATTTCCTTTTTGTCCCAGTCAATGCGAGCTTTGGATCCTTTAAAGTCATAGCGGCTTTGGATTTCCTTACTCGCTTGGTTAATGGCGTTTTCCACTTCCTGCAAATTCACCTCAGAGACGATATCAAACGAAGGCATACCCAATCCCCCACCCACTTTATGAAAAATCTACCCTGTTTGCGGGCAAACCAGAACCTTTGGCTCAATGTGCAAAATGACACCACCAAGGGACGGCCACCGGTTTTGCGTCGAACTCGGAGGAGCCCAGGCCGCCTTGGAGCCTAATTGACCCCGAAATTGTTGGCGCGGAATTTGATAATTGCCAGGGTGGAGCTTCGGCCCCGACTACAGGAGGTGCAAAATGACCCGGTTTCTCGCCCTGATCGCCATGTTGGTACTTGGCCTCGGCATAAACCTCACGGCATCAGCCAATGCGCCCCAATCGGCCGGCCGACGGGTGGCTACCAGCCCAGATATCAAGTTTGTGGTCGATAACCTCAACCTCATTCGCCCGGGACTCAACCTCATGGTTGATGCTGCCGCCCTTAAGAGCCTGGGTGAAAATGCCGTTGGAATGGACCTTGAGCGCTTGGAAGAGATTGTTTTGGCGGAAGCCAGCTTCAAACCCAAGGAAGTCAAAACCTTGAGCTGCAACCATGTGGCTTGTGGTGGCGGTGGTGGTGGCGGCTGCGGCCCACCCGTTTGCAGGGAACCCAATACTCGTCCCCGCCGATAAGCCAAGTGCAGAAGAGGCCCTGATTGCGATCAGGGCCTTCATCGTCGGAAGCCTGGACAGGTCGCGATTTTTCGCATAATTGTTCCCGCCATATGAACCTCATGAAAACCTTATTGCCCGGACTCGCCCTGGTCGTTAGCTTTACGGCCGCCGCGAAGGCTCACCTGGTACTACAAACCGATTTCGGCCTCAAAGACGGAGCGGTCAGCGCCATGCGGGGGGTCATCTTTCAAGTTGATGACCAACTCCAGGTCAATGACTTGAGTCATGAAATTCCCGCCTTTAACATTTGGGAAGCTTCCTATCGTCTCATGCAAGTCGTTCCCTATTGGAAGAAAGGCACCGTATTTGTCAGCGTGGTGGACCCTGGCGTGGGGTCGGCTCGCAAAAGTGTGGTGGCCCGATTAAAATCGGGGCACCTGGTGGTCACTCCGGACAACGGCACCCTCACTCACGTTGCCCACCACCTCGGAATCGAGCAGCTGCGCCAGATTGACGACAAAAAGCTGCGACTCCGTGGATCTGAGCAAAGCCACACCTTTCATGGCCGCGATCTCTATGCCCATGTGGGGGCGATGCTGGCCTCGGGGCGCCTCAAGTTCGAGCAAGTTGGAACCCTTGCCACCGATCCTCACCGAGCTCTGGAGTTTACAGCTCCCACCTGGGCTGAGGGCGTCTTAAGCGGCAATGTACCGGTGCTCGACCCCCAATATGGAAACGTCTGGACGAATATTCCTTCCGAGTTGGCCGAGAAGATGCGCCTGGCAACGGGCGAGCTTTATCGGGTGCAAATCTTTGAAGACAACCACCTCATTTACAGTCGGGTGATTCCCTTCCATCGCACCTTTGGGGATGTGCCCGTGGGCAATGATCTGATTTACTTAAATAGTCTGCTCAATCTGTCATTTGCGGTGAACCAGGGCAACTTCGCCAAACTCCGCAATGTGAAATCCGGTGCGGGCTGGACCGTCAAAGTCAGCCGCCCGTAAGAAGCCTGGTGCCGTAATTAAGCACCCGGTTGAAGTTTTGATTTCTCACGCATCTTTTCGGTGATGACGGTTTGAAATTCTTTAGAAAAGGCCTTTTCCGCTTTGGCCACTTCGGTGGCCGCGAGGCGTTCGCTTTCCGTCAAAATGAGATCATGAAGTTCTGCCTCGTTGACCTTACCCTTGGGCAGGCGAGCCAGCTTTTTTAATACCGCCTGAACTTGCTTCATTTGTTCTTTGGAAAGGATTTTTCCGACGGGCTTGAGGAACTTCTTTTGGCTGTCCGCTTCGTGTGCAAAGAAGAAGAGTGTCGCATAAGCATCAGCCAGTTTACTCTGGGTGTACTCGCGCACTTCGCGAGCCGCATCATAGTCTGCAACCATGTCGCCTGATGACTCGTTAGCGATATCCTTTAATTTAGCGACAAATTCTTTTGAGGATTGCGCGATGATCCCGGCATTTGCTTTAGACCGAGTCCCCGCGGCCAGGGCCATCTCAGATTGGAACAAACCCACAATGATAAACGTCGCCAGACAACAACAAACCTGCTTCATTACCTTTTACTCCCCCCGAAGACCTTGCAACCGTCTTTAAGAGCAAGGGGGGTGCCACCCTTTTTAGGCGGGAACCAAACAAATGGGCCCTTTCTTCGCGGCCCAGTCCCCCACCTGTCAAACGCAATAATCCAGTCTAGTTGTTAGACAGACTTATTATGAGGCACTTCGAAAAAGCGTCCAAAATTTCAGCAGTGAACCAGCTGAGGTCAACACCGGCCCCGCCCAAAATGCAATAATTTCTGCCAGCTGCCTCTGCTTGACTGAGCTTTGGGCACTTGGGAAACCCACCAGAGCGGGAGATCACCAAATTTAAAATCGGCAGGGGGTGGAGCTATTTTTTGGCGGGCGTTGGGCTTGATCGTCATTTTATCCACCGGTACGTCTTGGGCTTGGGCTGAAGGAACAACTGCCGTTGAGCTCAAATCCCTCTCTCACCCATCTTGCCCCGGCCAAAAGTTTGCCGCCTTGGTGTTTGATCCACGCATTGAGTGGGTCAAAGACTCCGCCTATCGCCTTCACCTTAAAGTGGCAATGATCGAGTGCGACCCAACTGCTCGTCGCTGGCGTCAGCGTTCGGTCACCTTCGCCGATGAAAAGGGCGTTCTCACTTTTACTCACCCCTGGACGAATCTCTCCCCTCAAGTGAGCACCACAATTCCGATGGGCCTTGCCATCGGAGCAGGCAACATTTCAAAGGAAGAGCTGAACCAGTGGCTCACCGATTTGGATGGGACCCAGCCCCTCTCTGAGCTCGCCGCGGGTGAGGCCGGGGATCGCACCCAACTCCTCGGCCAACTCCAAGAGCGACTGGGCCAAACTCAGCCGTCACCCCCCGACTCCCTTTGGCTCCACCTGGTGACTTTTGACTTCGATCTGAATACGATCCTCACTCCACATGATCGTCAACTTCTCAGTACCGACAAGGGTCGCCTCAAAAAAACGGCTCAATTGGACCTTCAACTCACGCAAAATTCTTTGGTTCGCTATCAACTGGCTCTGCATCTTGACCAGTGGGCTCAAGTGCGCGTTCACGCACTTCGCCAAACGCCTCCTCAAAATTAGCTTGCTCGAAATTTCAACTCAGCTGAAAGAAATTTGACACCACTCCTGCCGGTACAGAGTTTGCTACTCCCGGGTTGGGTGTTCGGTTTGACACCAGTGGAGTGGGGACTTGCCAAAAAAGTTAGTGTTCGAGTTTGTTCGTCTCCCTGACGTTCAAAGGTTCTTTACGTAAAATTGGGACTCAGGTCGCCAAGAGTTCCAACGAGGACTTGGCTCGTTGGAGCTTGGGTCGCGCTCTGGGTCCCAATTTTGGGTAAAGACAATCCTAACTCACACCCATTAAGGCTAGACTTTTGTCGATAGAAGTCTGATGGCCCTACTGTTTACTCCCAAACTCTTCTAAAATTCCTCTGAGTGCCGCGACCGTTTCAATTTGCCAAGAGCGCGCACGAATTGTCAGCACCACGGAGGAACACCAATGAGGGGCACGAATTCTTATCGTCAATTAGGAGCTATCTTTTTTGCGACGTCCTTGCTTGTCGCGGTCGCATCTTGCGCGTCAAAGACCAAGAGCCCGGGGTTGCCGCCCGAAAAACAAATCACTCAACAAGCGCCGGCTCCCGTGGAAGAGCCTCCGAAGGAATCTCCACCAGCTGCGCCAGCCGAAACCGACGCGAGCCACAGTGACCCCAACATGGTCGATCTTCCGGCCAGCGGTGCTTCGACCGAGGACCACCCGCCCGCCGACCATCCCCCGGCGGCCCATCATCCAAGGTGGTCTTATGAAGGAGTTTTTGGGCCCGCGATGTGGGGCGATCTCGATGCCGAGTACGCTTCGTGCAAAACTGGCGACATGCAGTCTCCGGTCGATCTCAAATGGTCCAAGCCGGCCCAAGGACGAAAACTCGACTTCAAACTCCAACCTTCGCGTCTGCGTCTTGTCGACAACGGTCATACCATCCAAGCCAATATTGATTCCGGAAGTCAGCTGTCGATTGGCGGCGAAGTCTACGATTTGGTGCAAATCCACTTTCACTCGCCCAGCGAACACACTCTCAGCGGCAAACAGTTCCCGATGGAGCTTCACATGGTCCATAAATCACCGTCAGGAAAGCTGGCAGTCGTGGGTCGGATGATGAAGGTCGGTGCCAAGGAAAATCCCCTCATTGGCAAACTGTGGGCAAATCTTCCTAAGGACAAGTCAAGCGAAGTGGAAGTTGCGGGAACAACGCTCGAAGTGGCCGAGTTTTTGCCGAAGTCTCTGACTTACTACAACTACGCTGGCTCCTTGACCACGCCTCCCTGCACACAAGGTGTGGATTGGAATGTACTCAACACTCCCTTGGAAATCTCGAAAGCCCAGCTCGAGGCCTTTAAGGCGATTTATCCCAATAATTCGCGTCCCGTGCAGGCGCTGAACGGGCGTAAGCCGATCAACTTTTGATCCGGGCCGGCCGATAAGTAGTTCGAAAGGATGGGGTGATCGGCTGTATCACCCCGAGAACTGAGGAACCCAAGTCATGAAGCCCCGCTACCCCGGCGATCATATTAAGTTTAAAACCATCCTCGATCAGGAGCACTCTTGGCCCTGTGAGTACATGTTTAAGTTTATCGTCCCTAAAGAAGCTGTCCCAAAGGTTGAAGCCCTATTTCCCAATTGTGAAATCCGCTTTCGTGACTCCCGCAAAGGCAATTACGTCAGTGCCACCATCAGTATAGAATGCGAAAGCGCAGACCTCGTGATTGCGATCTACGAAAGGGCCGCCAAAATCGAAGGCCTGATCGCCCTCTAGAGCCCCTCCCCACGACTGATAAACCTATGAATCAAGGCTCTTTTTGGGCTCCTTCGGTGAAAATTTTACTGTCTCTCAAGCGCCCTCCCCCCCTTATTGCCACCCGGTCCTCGGCATCTGGCTTGCTGTTTGTGGCGTTAAAGTCATGTGTCTGTGGGATTTGTGTCTATATACAATTGGGAGTTTAGGGCTATGAAGAACTGGATGGTACTTTCGATTTTGGTGGCGACCTTAGCGGTTTCGGGCTGGAGCCAAGCCGAAGAACAATACACGCGTGATCAAGCTGAGGAAAACCTCAACGAAGTCTCGCTGGAAGCTGATGTCGAAGAGATGGAAGTGTACGACGAACAGGAACGCGCCAAGGCGACTGCCGAATTCGTCAAAGAGACGGAGCGCGAATCCGCCCAATACAAAAAACAGATCAAAAATCTTGAAAATCAAAAAAAGCGCCTGCAGTCGCAAATTGAGCGCCAAAGTAAGCGGTTCGACTCGAGCGCCGATCACAAAGCAAAAATGGAAGCCGAAGCTCGCCAAGCGGAAAGCACCCGTGATCAACTCAAAAATCGGCTCGCGCAATTGCAGACTAAAGTGAACACGGTCGAGCAAGCCGCGGTTGATGCGAAGGCGCGCCGCAACTCTGCCCAAAAAGAAGTTCGCCAGGAACAAAACCGAGAGCGGACTCTGAAAGCTCGCAAGCAAGCAGCTGAGCGGCAGATCACTCGTCTGCAAAAGCAAATTGATCAGGCTAAGCAAAATAAGCGCCGTTTGTCCAAAGCCAATCAAAAGCTGGACCGCGAAGTCATGGCTAAAGAAAGCCAAGCGGCCCGCCTAAAAGCGAAAGCCAAGCGCACAATGTAATACTGAGCGCGCCGACGGTGCGCTCGCCGGTTATGCCTCACATGAACCTCACGCGAAAATTCTTAGATCGAGGAGTTTGGTGTTTCTGCGAGCTGCCAGACCGCAGAACTGGGAGCATCGAGCAGTGTCACTTGGCTTTGATCGGGATTGAGGCGCAAACGAATTTTCTCATCTCCGGCATCCGACGTGAGCGATAAATGAAGCCAACCCTCTTCGACCCGGTAGCGGCCACTCACGCCCGTCGAACCGCTCACCACGAGGACTCGGCCCCCCGGATCAAAAGTCATTTCGCGGACACAACTAAATTGTTCTTGGAGCTGACACCGGCGGCTCTCGATCGGCGGTGAGACCAATTGATAGGTCCGAGCCGACGCAAAGAGGGTCTCAGACCACCACGGTCCTCCCACCTGAACACCAAGATAAAAACCCAGGACCAAACTTAAACTCAAAAGAATCTTTACCGACACAGTTTCTCGCTCCAACAATTGAATGAAGTTTGCTGTGGCCTCTGCCCTGTCGCCTCGAGCCTCAAGGTTGATCCGACGTCAAAGCCTTAATGATGCTCCGTGAATTCCACCGCAACGTCGGATAAAAATCATACTCCGGGTCACTGAGGGAAGCTTTTTGTTCGCTGGCCAGTCTCAAACCCACTGCATCATTGGGTTCAAAGGAAAAAAACTGAGCCAAA
>JADZEO010000106.1 GCA_020850475.1 Bdellovibrionales bacterium
GCACCAAGGGGCGCACACCATTTCAGGCCTTTAGTGAATTTATGAGCCAACCGATTGAGGAAAAAACCGCTGCATGAAAAGCGATGGCTTCATCGAAAAGTGTCCGAGAATTTTCACCTAAGTACATTTTAACAACTGCTTGATGGTCTCCTCTAGTGAAACACGATTTGTTTTAACGGTGGTTTTTTTACTTTTACTTCCCGGAGGTCTGCCGAGCCTCTTTTGTGTACCGCGCTTTTTCTTATTCTTACTGCCTTTCGGACGACCTCTGCGCTTGGCTTTTTTATTCACTTCTCCCGCTTCTGACGTCATGTGCTTTTAGCTCCATTTGATTGAACATTTTGAAATCACAACCCTTCTGCAAGGCGTGATACTTCAACTTCTTCATTCTGAAAGCAACTATCTTCTTGGATCATCTTGTTCGATCTGTCATCGGCTTTCTTAGACCAATTTTCCTATTCCCTGTGAGTTGTTTTTTTAAGGTCGCTCTCTTTTAAGCCAGCAGCCTTTTCCTCCCTCTGCATCGGGTCAATGCCAGGACCTTATCAGGCCTCTTTCTGTCATGCCCGCTGCCTCTACCGCACCTCTCGGGTGCTCTCGTGTGACGGTCGGGGCTACTGTCTTGCGCTCGCTTTGAGCCTCTCTCTTCGGGGGCCTGTCCTTCTAGCGAAGGCCCCACTCGATAGAGAGTGGGAACAAAAAACAAAACAACTTTCACAAGGAGAAAGTAAAATGGAAAACAAAACAGCTAAACCAGTTCGTATCGCCCAAGGATTCAACGCAAATCCGCAAGTTTACCTAAATCAAGATCGAGGAAGCATAACTCATCGCTTGGGGTCTGATCTCAAAATCGAAATGCCCATCAACCTGTATAAAAAGATTTTGGGTCTGCCTTTTGAGAAGAAAGAGGCTCCTCAAAATCAAGAAGCTAAGGCTTCTCGAAAGGTCACTTACGGTCTCGTTGCTAGACCCGTAGTTTTCTTAAGCGAAGACGGTAACTACCTCATTCACAGTGTTCTAGGAATTCGCATTTCAAAACACGTGAACTACTACAAACAAATTCTTGGAGTTGTGTACACTCCAAAAACACAAACCGCATAAGCGGTACTATCACAAGTAACTGGAGGCCAAAGCCTCCAGTTACAAATACCAATAGCGGATAAACTGAATGAATACCTTCAGGTTGTCTCATTTTCTAGGTCGCACCTGTCACATCTTGCAAATTCACGTTCTCTTCTCACGAAGTCCCGCCAATCCCCTTCGGGCCTTGTCATGCCTTCTGAACGGCCCAAAAGGGCCTATGCGAGTCCATGAGCAAGAAGCGCCATGTGCTCTGACTTTTCCCCCCGCCCAGCAAAGCTGGGAGCGTACCGGGCGGGTGAAAAATGTTTTTTTAAAACCATAAGAAGGAGACAAAATCATGGGACACAAAGCACAAAACGATAGCCCTAAAATCTACGTTGCTTGCTTGGCTTCATACAACGCAGGGCAATTGCACGGCGATTGGATTCTTGCGGACCAAGAGCCACAAGAAATTCAGGCCGCAATACAGTCCATGCTGGAAAAGTCACCCGAGCCATTTGCCGAAGAGTGGGCCGTTCACGATTACGAGGGCTTCGGTTCCATTTCTCTCGGTGAGTGGCTGAGTCTTGAGCGCGTTTCAATTCTTGCAAAATTAATTGCTGAACATGGCGAGCCCTTTACGCTCTGGTATCAGAACCAAGACGGCAGCAACTTTGATTGCTCAGAACTTGAAGAAATGTTCTTAGAGCAGTGGCAAGGCGCTTTTGAATCTGAGACTGATTTCGCTTACAAACTGCTCGAAGAAACTGGTCAGTTGAGCGAGCTTCCCAATTGGGCTCAGGGGTATTTTGATTATGAAAGCTACGCCCGTGATCTTAAGTTAAACGGCGACTTTTCTTTTACTCGGCACAATTGCCAGACTTACGTTTTTCGCAATTGCTAATGTGATGTTTCACAGACTTCCAATAAAAAGCAAAGATGCGGATTGCTGAAATGTGCAATCCGCCTTTTCTTTTATGCGGCACTCATCGTTGCAGGCTGCGCCGCTAGAAACTCGAAAAACTCCTTTGTGAGCATAAATCCTGTAAACTCATCCCGAGAAATTGGTCCTCTGGCAATGATGTACCTTTGTCGCAGTTGTTCCTTTCGATCTTCGTTCGACAGAGATTGATCTTGCAGCTTTCGGATGTGCTCATCTGTTAAAAGTTCCAAGGCGATTGCCAGCACATGATCGAGTTTAACCTTGCGACCAAGCTTCTTCTTGTTCGCAGCCGCAAGAACTTTTTCTGCCTTCTTCTGGTTCTCTAGACTGATGCGAACAGATTTATTTTTTGTGCCTATCTTTGTGTTTGTTTTACCTGTTTTGTTTTCCATTTGATTTATTCCTATTTTTAAAATGATTAGTTTGTGGGGAATTACTGCTGCATTTCTGCGGGCTCAGTTGCGACAATTGCCTGTTTGGAATTGCGCAACATTTGAGATAAGATCGAGCGGATTGCTGAAAGCTGATCGTCGTCCAATTGGCCGATCATTGTGACACAGTCGTCTTTATGACTGGTGGCGCTTCTATGACCGAGGATCTTCTCAAAGCTCTCCATGGTGTAGCCATAGGCTTTTACAAGCTTTTCTATTCGCAAACTCGGAAAGTCGCGCTTACCTGTTTCAAACTGACTAATTGTTGTGTGAGTTACACCTATGATCCCGGCGGCTTGCCTCGTAGTAAGCCCCGCATTTTCGCGCAAGCGCTTCATCACACTTGCGACACTGTTCATTCGTTTTTTCTCCGTTAAAGCCATGATTCGTACTCCTTTTTTTTCGACCACGTTTCCTGGTTTCCAACTTTCCAACTGAAAAGTTCCGTGAAAAATGGTCGTTTTGGGTTAGACGTTCCAGACGCCTGCTTGGAAAGTACGAAACACACTGATTTCAAGAATTTAGCGAGAGGTTTCCAAGTCTGTAAACTTTTGGTCGATGCTATTTTTCCGTAGCACAAACGTAGCACAGAAATAGCATAAACCAGGAAATCTCGGGCATTCTCGCGTGATGTTGGCATTTTTCGAACTGAAAATCGCCTTGAACTCTATCTGCTTGTTATTGTTATTTTCTTCTGATCTTTTGCGGAGTTAGGCGATTGAAACTGAAGTCATTTTTTTTGGTGTCCGGTTTTCAAATTACTATGGAGTAATTTGGCGGAGAGAGTGGGATTCGAACCCACGAAGCCCGCAAAGGCTTGCCGGTTTTCAAGACCGGTGCTTTCAACCGCTCAGCCATCTCTCCGTCGACCAAATTACGCACGCAGGCCAGCGGAGGCAACAGTTTTAGTGAGGAATTTCGGGGGTTTTGCTTTGCGGCAATAAAGCCCGGCTTAGACTTTCCGGGCTTCGATGCGCTTTCGGCCATGAAGATATGGCTGCAAGGCCGCCGGAACCGTAATGCTTCCGTCTTGGTTCTGATAATTCTCGATAATCGCAATGAGGGTTCGTCCTACAGCCAAGCCCGAACCATTCAAAGTGTGCACATACTGTGGTTTGGCCTTGGGGCCGGCGGGCCGAAAGCGGATGTCCGCCCGACGAGCCTGAAAGTCCTCAAAGTTGGAGCACGAACTGATCTCCCGATAACTCTGCTGACCCGGAAGCCAAACCTCGATGTCGTAGCACTTGGCCGCACCAAAGCCGATGTCCTTAGTACACAAAGCCATCACGCGATAGGGGAGCTCCAGTTTTTTCAAAATGGTTTCCGCATGGCCGGTCAGCTGCTCGTGAATTTCGTAAGATTGGTCCGGATGGGCAAACACCATCAATTCGACCTTGTTAAATTGGTGTTGGCGAATCAGGCCTTTGGTGTCCTTGCCGTAGTTGCCGGCCTCAGAGCGAAAGCACGGAGTGTAGGCGGCAAACTTCACCGGCAGCTCTTCCTCGGCGAGAATTTCGCCAGCGAAGTAATTGGTCACGGGCACTTCCGCGGTCGGCACCATAAAATAATCAGTGCCCGCCAAGTTGAAAACATCTTCGCGAAACTTGGGAAATTGGCCCGTGCCGAACAAGCTCTTACTGTTAACCGCAAAGGGGGGAATCATTTCTTCATAGCCATGCTCTTGCGTATGACAATCCATCATGAACTGAATAAGCGCTCGCTCAAGTGCTGAGGCCGCTCCTCGCAAAAAAGTAAAGCGCGCGCCGGTGACTTTGCCGGCGCGTTCAAAATCGATGATCCCTAGGGCTTCGCCCAAAGCAATGTGATCCTTGGCCGCAAACGGTAACTTCGCCGGAGTGCCAACGCGGCGGACCTCGACATTGTCCTCTTCGCTCTTACCGACCGGAACAGAAGCGTGGCATTTGTTAGGCAGGCGACTTAAGACTTCATTGAGTTCGAGCTCCTTTTTGTCGGCGTCCTCCGCCATTTTTTTAATTTGAGAGCTCAGGCCCTGCATCTGCTCGAGGAGCTGGGTGGCGTCTTCTTTGTTGCGCTTGAGCTTGGCAATTTCTTGGCTCACGCGATTTTGTTCTGCGCGTGCTTGTTCGGCGTGGGTGATCAGGGCTTTGCGCTCTTTGTTGATTTCAAGCAAGCGATCCACTGTCGATGGATCTTGTCCGCGATGCACAAGACACTCGCGATATTCCTGGGCGTAGGTCTTGCCATTTGCTCCGGCTTCGGTTTTTTCTAAAGATTTAATGTCAATCATCTCTTCGACTCCTCAATTGCCCGGCGCGATCAGAATATACAGGCGCAACAACATCCCGATCAACACACAGACCAAATCAAAAATCATAACGCCCACGGGTCGCCACCCGCGCGAGATGCGCATAAAGGCCGCGGTCGTCGCAACCAGTACCAACAGAAACGAGAGCATCCCGTACTCCAAAAGTTCGTCACCAATAAGAGCAAAGGTCAAACCCAGCATGGCGCCCGAGAGGAGTCGGAAAGCTCCCAGCGCAAAGCTGTAGGAAGTATTGCGAAATCGCTCTTGAAGGGCTTCTACCATTTGTCCCATGCGTTCACTCCTTAGGTTGCTACCTTATCACTTACCCATCTGCCGCACCAGTGCCTCGAGGCGATCTTGGATTTGTTTTCGATCTTCGGCCCCCGGAGCCATCTGAAAGTATTGATTGAATGACTCAGCGGCTTCATCAAACTTGCCCTGCGCCAAAAATAACTCGCCCCTCTCCCGGTACAGGTCCGGCAAGCTCCCGTCGTACTTACTGGCCTGCTCAATAACCTGAACACCCATGTCATAACTCCCCATCAATCGATAGCAGCGAGCCAGCTTGACGTAGGTGTCGGCCCCCTGCGGGCGCAATTTGATCGCCTGGGTATACTCCCGAACACAAAGGCTGTGCTGATTCATCAAGTACTGAGACTCCGCCGCCAGCAGGTAAGCATCCGCAAGATTTGGATTGATCTTGCGCTCTTCCATCGCGCTCTTGAGCGCCTCCTTGGGATCATTCATCAGGAGCGAGGCTCGCCCCATGTAATAGTGAACCAGCGGGTGGCGGTTATTGATACTTAAAACCCGCTGAAATTGAGTGCGCGCCTGAATGGGTTGTTTGATTTCTAAATAGAGAAGACCGGCTTCAAACAAAGGTTCGGTATCCGATGGATCGAGAACGGCCGCTTTAAGTAGCGACTCGAGGGCAGCTTGGTTTTCTCCCAAGAGGCGTTGCGACTTACCTAAACTAAACCACGCTTTTTTTGATTTTTCCTCAATCTCGATAACTTGCCGGAAGACCTGTACCGCATCGCCATACCGTTCGTCCTTGAGGTTTAATTCGCCGAGGGCCATTCGATATTCAATCACCAAGGGATACGTCGTGAC
Organism: Bdellovibrionales bacterium; assembly: GCA_020850475.1. Taxonomy (GTDB): domain Bacteria; phylum Bdellovibrionota; class Bdellovibrionia; order Bdellovibrionales; family UBA1609; genus JADZEO01. Next base: position 5,837 of record JADZEO010000106.1, read on the forward strand.
CAAGCGGGTGAGATAATCCAAGCCCAGCTCCACTCCCTTGGTGGCCGCTAGTGTTTGGGCGTACACGATTTGCGCCTGACGACTGTTGATGTCGATTTCAATCGCTTTGGAGGCATGCTTATAAGCTTCAGCGCCCGCCCGATCTCCGCCGATTTTTAGGTGGGCCTGGGACATGAGAATGTGGGTCTCCACATCGGTTTCATAAAGTGCGAGAGCTTTTTCTCCGTAGTTGATCGCCGCCTTGGGATTGCCGCGCCGGTATTCAACCAAGGCATAGCCACGAAAGACTTCATAGCTGTTGGGCATCACTCTTTGCGCCTGGGCGAGAATGCGAGCGGCCGAGAGGAAGTCGTACTTTTGCGTGTAGTAGTCGGCTAAGGTCACATAGGCATCGATGAGTTTGGGGTCTGACTTAATCGCGCGATTGAGCCATTCAATCGCTTCTCGACTAAAACTCAATTGCCACATGCAAGTGGCGGCCTTCATTGCCGCCTGAGCATTGGTTTTGTCCATCTCCCAGGCCGACTTGTAGTGCGCCTGGGCTGAATTGCAATCACCTTCGCGCACATACTGATCGCCCTCGTAGACGAGCTGCTGACTTTTAACGTCGGTTTTTTCCAGCTTGTCCTTTCCGCCAAGTGCCACAACCAGGTTTTTGGCCTCAATATTCGTCGAATCAAACTTAAAGGCTTTTTGCGCGTGCTTGAGCGCCTGGGAGTTGTCTCTTTGCATGAGCGCAATTCTCGCCATCCCCAGATAGGCGCGGGACATGACGACCGGGGGCGCGCGCTCACCCGACGCGAGAGCTTCCTGGAGCAGCGCCGAGCCCTTGTCTTGGTGGTTAAAGTTTAGTAACTCGATCAACCCCAGCTGAATCTTGGCGATCTTGTGTTGAGGATTTAATCCTAAGACGTGCCGATAGATTTTCGCCGCCTGAGTGTGGTTGCCCACGCGCCCCTGCAACTCAGCTTCAAGAACATAGGCCGATAACCACCGCGGCGAGAGCTGTTGCGCCGAATTGAGGTAGTTGATCGCGGTCGAGACCTCATTCGCGTCGGCCAGCAACACCGCCTTAAAATAATAGAACGGGATCGGGGGGTTTGAGGTTGCGCTGTAGGTATCCAGAATCGATTCCGTCATGCTCTTAGCTTCTGCCAAGCGCCCCCGCACTAACAAATCGACGACCCGACAAGTTGCCGCATTGGCGCCGGCCGGATCGAGGCTGCCGACCCGTTGGTTGGCAATCGATACGGCCCGTAAGTCGGTAGAGTCTTGAAAGGCATAGGGCCACAGTTCGTAATAAGTCAGGCAGAGCAGTGCCAACATCGGGGCATTTTTTTCATCGCCCTCGATCACCTGAAGCAAATAGTTTTGGGCATTTTGTAGCCCGGTGAATGTTCCTTCGGTATAAGCCAGTTGCGCGCGCCGAATTCGATCGATGAGTTGATCTCGGCCCAGTGGCTTGCCTTGGGACTGAAGGGCTGTCAGGTGGATGCGGTCATCGGCCACCCTGGGCTTAATCTGAATGACGGCGGCCACCACCAAGATGACCATCGCCAGTACAACTGGAATTTTAATTCTCTTAACTCGCTCTTTTTTTACCAGCTTGCCAAGGTCCATTAACTCAATGACGGCTTCTGGGGTGGAACGCGTCGACTTGCGCTTTTCTTTTGGCTTTTTTGCTTTTTCTTCTTCGCGAGGACGCTCCTCATCGGTCTTGTGACGAGCCCGCCCTCGCTTGGGGCGATTTTCATTTTCTGGCAGCTTCCGGGTCTCGCCAAGATCTTCAATCTCAAGTTCTTCTGTGGGCGCTTGTGAATTGGTCGGCACGATGGGCGTGGGTTGAGTGTCTCGGTCGTCGTCGGGCTCGTGCGCCGCGTGCCCCGCCAGCGCGTCGATCAGTCGATCATAAAATTGTGGCTCTTGCGATATCGGGAACCAGTCTCCGCCGGGGTAAAGCGCAATCGCTTCGTCGCCACTCAATTCGCCGCGGCCAATTTTGTACAAGACCTTCTCCGTAGGAAAAGGGCCTACAATTCTGCCGTCACTATCTTTGATGATCCAACGCTTAGGGGTCGCGGCCATTTTTTCATTCTAGCAATGATTGCTCTAAGAGAAAATTTCGGGCGCGACCCGTCGTCGCACCTTAAGACCAAAGACTGGACCAGATTTTTACTGGTGCCTGCGAATGAGAGCGCCCAAAGATTCGAGCTTGGCTTCGAGCCTCTCGTAGCCTCGGTCGAGGTGATAAATCCGATTCACCTCTGTTTCACCTTGCGCGACTAGACCCACCAGCACCAGGCAGGCGCTCGCCCTGAGGTCTGTGGCCATGACGGGTGCGCCCTGCAGCTTGCCCGGGGTCCCGCGCACGACGGCCACTCGAGTTTTAGGCGTAATGTCCGCACCTAAGCGAACCAGCTCTTGAACGTGCATAAAGCGATTTTCGAAAACGGACTCCGTAATGATGCTGGTGCCTTCGGCTTGAGTCATAAGCGCCATAAATTGCGCTTGAAGATCGGTGGCAAACGCCGGAAAGGGCGCGGTCGTAACGTCAACCCCTCGCCAACCGCGATGAGCGTGAATCGTAACCGCCGTTTTCTCACGAGTCAGTCGAAAGCCACTCTCTTCGAGCTTTTGCAAAAGGGCCTCGACATGGTCAACGATGCAATTTTTTACTAAGACTTCGCCTCCGGTGATGGCTCCCGCCAGAAGCAGTGTTCCCGCCTCGATGCGATCTGGAATGACTCGATGTTCTGCTGCCTTCAGCCGCTCAACCCCTTCGATGCGAATAATCCCACTGCCCGCACCCGTGACCTTTCCTCCCATGGCGTTGAGGTAATTGGCCAGATCAACAATCTCCGGTTCTTTGGCGGCATTTTCGATGATGGTCGTCCCCTCAGCGAGAGCGGCCGCCATCATAATGTTCTCGGTCCCGCCCACGGTTGGCGAGTCAAATAGAATCGTTGTTCCCTTAAGGCGCTTGCATTTACCGATCACGTAGCCTTTTTCGGTCTTAATCTCGGCGCCCATTTCTTTCAGGCCCTCGAGATGCAAGTTGATGGGGCGTGTGCCGATCGCACATCCGCCTGGCAAACTGACTTCGGCTTCGCCAAAACGGGCCAGCAGAGGACCCAAACACAAAATGCTCGCGCGCATTTTTCGAACAATATCGTAGTGAGCAATGCGCGCATCCGTTTTACCAACTCGCACGCGGACGCGGCTTCCGTCGCGAGTCAGCTCTGCGCCAAGAGATCCCAACAGCAAGGCCGTTGAATCAATGTCCATGAGCTGGGGGATGTTTTCAAACCAGTGATCTCCCTCTGCGAGCAGCGTCGAAAATAAGATGGGGAGCGCTGAGTTCTTGGAGCCGCCGGCACTGACTGTTCCGCGAAGGGCCGGACTTTTTTTAACTGTCATTTTATCCATATCAAATTCTCGTTGGTGATTTCTGGTTTCTAACGGCGGCTAACATTCTATCCCATCCCGACAGATCCCGATAGGTCTGGATCTGGTTAAACTCTCCTAAGGACGCAATCGTGTTGCGCACACGCTCACCCTGGTTGGCGCCATGCTCGAGCAAAAAGAGTCCGCCTGGACGTAGCAGTTGAGCGGCCACCACCATCCACTCGCCGATTTCTCGATAGCCCTCGTCCTCGGCAAATAGTGCTTCGGGCGGTTCGAATTTTTTTACCCACGGGCAAAGTTGTTGGTCGTGTCGTCCGATATAGGGCGGATTCGCCACCACCACATCCACCTCGCCCCAGGACCAGTGCTCGGGTAATGAAGCCGGGCGGAGTTGCTGCACTCGACACTGCAGAACCGTCGTCTGTTGGTCCAAGGCGAGGCGTCGCGCGTTCTCCCTCGTGGTTGCCACGGCCTCAGCAGAGGAGTCGAGCGCGAGCAGTGATCCGGACGCCGCCCGCACGAGCGATAGCCCCAAACAACCGCTGCCACAGCCAAGATCAACAATTTGAGGTCGCGACACCTGAGCGCTCTTGATCCACTTCTCGGCAAACTCAACCAAAAGTTCGGTCTCGGGTCGAGGAATGAGAACGCCGGGACCCACGACGAATCGATCGCGATAAAAATCTCGATAGCCGAGAATGTAGGCCACCGGCTCTCCCGTCGCTCGTCGATCGAGCAGCCGTTCAAAGTCCGCTTGCTCCTGCGGCGTCACCTCGCGTGATAATTTAGCTAAGATTTGGCTCCGCTCGCAGCTCAGGGTTTCCGCTAACAACAACTCTGCTTCGAGCCGAGGGCTGTCGGTTGGAACCTGCGCCAATCGCCCAGCTCCCGTGCGCAACAACTCGTCAATGGTCATCCGACCGTGGCTCCTTGCTGTTTGAGCATCTCCGCCTGAAAATGGGCGATGACGGGATTAATGACCGGCTCCATATTTCCACCCATCACATCAACTAGGGCGTGAGTGGTGAGGCCGATGCGATGGTCCGTGATTCTTGATTGCGGAAAGTTGTAGGTGCGAATGCGTTCAGAACGATCTCCCGTACCGATCTGAGCAAGGCGCGCCGACGAAGCGTCCTGACGAGCTTTTTCTTCTTCGAGAGCCAGCAGCCGAGAGTAGAGCACCTTGAGCGCCTGCTCTTTGTTGGACAACTGAGATTTGCCGTCTTGGCAGCTCACCACCAAACCCGTTGGCAGGTGAGTGACCCGAACGGCGGAGTCCGTGGTATTGACCGATTGGCCGCCGTGGCCACTGGAACGAAACACGTCGATGCGCAATTCATTGGGATTAATTTTAACGCTCACCTCATCGGCTTCGGGAAGCACCGCAACGGTCACTGTTGAGGTATGAATGCGCCCCTGAGTTTCGGTCTTAGGCACGCGCTGAACGCGATGCACGCCGCTCTCATACTTAAGGCGCGAGTAAACTCGGTCACCAGCGATGGAAGCGATTGCCTCTTTGTAGCCGCCAACATTACCCGGTGAAGTCGACAACACCGATACTTTCCAGCCCTGCTTAGACGCGTAGTGGGTGTACGCCGAGAAAAGTTCGGACGCAAAGAGACTGGCTTCGTCGCCGCCGGCTCCGGCGCGAATTTCGACGATCACATTTTTTTCGTCGTTGGGATCTTTCGGCAACAATAGAACTTGGAGTTCCTTTTCTATCCGCCCGCGGTTTTCCTCAAACTCGGCGAGCTCATCGCGCGCCATGGCTCGAAGCTCCGCGTCCTTTTCTTCTGCCAGGATTTGTTTGTTGCCTTCGATTTGTTTTAACAAAGCCTTGTAGTTTCGAAAGGTTTGCACCACCTCCTCGAGAGACGCGAGTTCCTTCATGAGACCACGAAACTTGTCTTGGTTATCGGTAATTCCCGGCTCTTGAAGCTGTTGGTGAATTTGCTCGAATCGTTTTTCGACTTCCTCGAGCTTCGAAAACATTTTTGCTCCGTTTCAATTTTCAGATTTCTTTGCGGTTTTCCTTTACAGCAATTTTTTGCCCATGCTAAGTTCAGCACCTTCAAAAAATTTTTTTGCCGCCCTTGCAGTAATCCCCAGAGTTATCCACATTTTCGGGGTCTTGCGTTGAGGCCACCGCTGGCCTCTTAACTGTTTCGTACTTTTATTTTCTTAATAAATTTCAAGGCCTTATCAGCCGCTCATGTTGGTCAAGAACTCGACGTTGGTCTTGCAGTCCTTCAACTTGTCGATCAAGAACTCCATGCTATCCACAACATTCATTGGTGCCAAAACCTTGCGCAAAATCCACAGCCGGTTAAGGTCTTCCTTCTTGATCAACAGATCTTCTTTACGGGTGCCCGACTTATTAATGTCCATGCACGGGAAGATCCGCTTTTCCATCAGCTTGCGATCCAAAAGAATTTCCGAGTTACCGGTTCCCTTGAACTCTTCGAAAATCACTTCATCCATGCGCGAACCCGTGTCAATAAGGGCCGTTGCAATGATCGTTAAACTGCCGCCCTCCTCGATGTTTCGAGCTGCACCAAAGAACCGCTTGGGTTTATGAAGCGCATTGGAGTCCACACCGCCTGAAAGAATTTTTCCTGAGGGCGGGACCACGGTGTTGTAGGCGCGGGCCAAACGCGTAATGGAGTCGAGGAGAATAACCACGTCGTGTTTATGCTCAACCAGCCGCTTGGCCTTTTCGATGACCATCTCCGCGACCTGAACGTGCCGGGTCGGTGGCTCATCGAAGGTTGAACTAACCACCTCACCCTTCACCGTCCGTGACATGTCGGTCACCTCTTCGGGGCGCTCGTCGATCAACAATACAATCAACTTCACCTCTGGATGGTTGGTCGAGATGGCGTTGGCAATATTTTGCAACAAAACCGTTTTACCTGTCCGCGGAGGAGCGACGATGAGACCTCGTTGCCCCTTGCCTAGCGGCGCCATGAGGTCCACGACCCGGGTGGTGAACTCGTTGGGCAAGTGCTCAAGGAGGAGCCGCTCGTCTGGGTAAAGCGGCGTCAAGTTATCAAAGAGGATCTTGTTCTTGGCCTTCTCTGGGGCTTCAAAGTTGAGCGTGTCGACCTTGAGCAGAGCAAAGTACCGCTCGCCATCTTTGGGCGGACGCACGGTTCCCGTAACCGTGTCACCCGTGCGCAAACCAAAACGACGAATTTGCGAGGGGCTCACATAGATATCGTCCGGACCCGGGAGATAGTTGTAATCCGGCGATCGCAAAAATCCATAGCCATCCGGCAGAATTTCAAGAACGCCGTCGCCGTAGATGTCTCCCAATTGAGCGGCGCGCTTAAGAATCCAGAAAACCATGTCTTGCCGACGCATACCGGCCGCATTTTCAATTTTTAGCTTCAACGCCAAAGCGGTGAGATCGCGAATGTCTTTTGACTTCAAATTCTTTGAGCTCAGATCACGACGCTCATCATCCGTCAGGTTAATGTCTGAGAGATCGACATTCTCATCGACGGGTTCAATTTCCGGCTCGTCGTGCATCGGCTGGGACATCCGCTTACCGTTGTGCTGGTTGTGATCGCGATGGTGCCCACCATGACCGCCATGGCCCCCATGGCCGCCATGTCCTTGCCCCTGGTGGTGGCCGCCGCGTCGCCCATTATTGCGGTTATTTTTTTTATTCCGAAAATCTTTACGGTGGCGGTGACGGTCGCCCATTTCTTCTTGGCCGCCATTATTGCTTGCGGCCTCAGGAGCCGTTTCAATTTTTTCGGTGTCTTCGCCCACCTGGGGTTCCTTACCTTCTGACATTACTTTTTCCTCACTTTATCGCTCGCCTCAGCGAACTTATCTTCACTGCCAAAGCACGATTGATTGTTTGTCTCCAGCTCAATGATTTCCTGTGGGTGATTTCGCTTTAAAATTTGTGGATCTAATTTGATTCCAACGAGTATTAGAGGATTTGGATTGTTAAAGCGAAAAAGTCCTTTAAGCGAACTCTTCAGGTTATTTGAATATTAGGAGATCCAACTTTTGGGTTCTCCCTAATTATGGCTGCACACCACGTCTTGTCAATAACCAAGGGGTAGTTTGGTGGGTTTGAAAGGGGCTTTTGAGAAGAAAAATCGTGTCTCGTTTCGAAATTTCGAAGCTTCGCCTTTTTGCCTGAATTGGGGTATTCCGCCGTGATTCCTGCGTCTTAATACGGCGCATTCTCATAACGATTGTCTGAGTTTTAGTCTCGATGTGTCGAGGAATAGGCCATCTCACTTAATCGCTCCAATTCGACACACCAATGGCCGGATTTTTGTCTAAGAAGTTCACAACGACTGATAAAATTTTTGAACAATCGCTCAATGTTTCATGCCATTCGCCGATAAATTCAATGGTGTGGGAGGGTCTAGCATGGACATGAATCAATCTTCCGTCCCTGCTCCTAGGCTTCCTCTTAGCATGGATGTGGAATATCGGCGCAGTTATGCCCGGCATTCTGATAGGGGTACGTTGCGTAACATCAGTTTAACAGGAGCATTCCTCGAGACTGATGTGTTGGGCCTGGGAACAAACGATAAGCTTCAGGTCACTTTTATAGTGAGTGGCCGACGGAGAAATTTAACGGCAACCGTGGTTTGGAAAAACGAAGCGGGTTGTGGAGTTAGGTTTCATCCGACAAATAACCGAGACGTTCAAATCGTGGATGATTTGATGTACTTCGTAGAATCGAAGCGTGAAACTCGCCGAGATGTTTTGAACAATATTTTTCGGCGCGTTTCTTAGAGCATCCGCTTTGAACAAAAAAAGAGCACCTCCAAGTGGTGCTCTTTTTGTTTCTGACTCGACTATAGTCGAGGTCTATTCAATCTGAGTTTGTGTCGTCGTATTAAAGTCCAGCGACTGCCGACGCTTCTTCTTTCTAACAATTACAAAGAGCGCCACTGAGGCCAGAAGCAGAAGGGCGCCAACTCCTAGGGCCATGGTCTGATTGGGATCGTCGCCAACCAACATACTCAACTCGTTCATCGCGTTCGCCGCGGCCTCTGCGCCAGCATCCCCAGAGGGAGGCGTCTCTCCGGGCGGCGTTTCGGTTGACGCCGTGGCAGGAGGAGGTGGCGGTGGCGGAGAATCAAAATCCGACGGAGGCGGCGGAGGAGGACTGTCTAAGTCAGCCGAACCCGTGGCGGGAGGCGGCGGGGGCGGTGGAGGTGCTTCAAACTCGCCCGCCGGAGGAGCTGGTGGCGGCTCGTTCGCCGCGACATTGGTGTCTGCTGGAGGCGGTGCCGGAGCGGCGGTATCCGCCGGAGGCGCATCGGCCGACGGCGGCGGGGCTGCGGCTACAGTTCCTGCGGCCCAGTATCGGAGCTGCGTTCCCGCGGCAAGATCACCTTTCGACTCAACGTCAGCGTTGGTCGACCAGACTTCTTTCCAGCTATTTTCATGTCCCAACAACTTTTGCGCAACCGTGCGAATGTTGTCACCCTCTTGGGCGGTATAGATTTCGGGGGTCAATCCATTGTCTTCATAGTAGGTCAGCAGTTGGGTTTCGTCGGTCGGACGTTGGGGAGAGTTATAGTAAATTTTGTCCCCGACTTTAAGTGAGCGTCCTTGCAGCGAGGGGTTGGCCTTGAGCAGGTCTTTTGATTTGTTCGTTCCATAGATTTTTTGGCTCACCGACTTCATGTTCTTGTCGTCGGCACGAGCCACATAAACGGCGTTCAACAGCATCCCGCCACTCTTCCAGGGAGTCGTCGGAATCTTTTTGAGCGAGACTTTGGGCTTGGGCTCGACCGGCTCTTCCGGCGTTTCGCTGCTCTCTGAACTTGCGGCGGTATCTTCTTCCGTTATGGTCGAAGGTTTTTCTTCGACATCCGCAGTTGAAGTGGGCTCAGGCGTCGGCTCGATGCTGGGTTCGGTGTCGGCCTTTTCTGACTCAGCCGGGGCGTCGCCCTCATCGGCCAACATGTCATCAGATTCTGCGCCCGCCTCTTCGGCAAAGCCGTCGTCGGTAAAACCGTCCTCGGTCATCTTTTCGCCCACATCAGAGCTGTCGGCAAACTCCGACTCGCCACTCTTGCCTTCATCTCCTGATTCGGGCTCGTCTACGGCTAGGTCGTCACCACCTTCACTTGAGTCATCGGCCGCAAGATCGTCTCCACCATCGGCCTCACCGCCACCTTCTTCGGAGCCCTCAACTAATTCTTCGCCGCCACCCTCGTCGGCCATCCCCTCATCCGACCCGTCGGTCGCCTTCGCTTCTGCTGCCTCGTCCGACTCGATGTCGCTTGACGTACAGCCGCTAAAACCAAACACCAAGAAAATGGGAACTAATAGCGTTAAAAACTTCTTCATAGGCGTAAAACCTCAGTTGAGCGATAGTCGCTAAAATACCATAATCATTAGATCATAGATGAACATTGAGTGTAAGAAATTATTCGGGCGTCCAGACCTTGGTTAACGGTCGATTTGCACCTAGACCTTAGTCGGCTTTTTTAGACTTTGGTGAAGAGTCCGCCCACTGCCAGCGCGTGCCCACGGCGATGTTGTGTCGCTTAAACCAACCCGCATTTACTTCGAGCGCAGACTGCGCCGGCGCGCCACTTGGGTAAGAAGGAACTGCCTGATCCATCTCTGACTTCACTGGAGACATCTCGACAATTTTGATGAGTTCCTTTTTGCGATTGAAGTAACCAATGGACAACGGAATGAAGGTGTTCTTCATCCAAAAGGAAAGTTCTCTCTCCTCGTTGAATAGAAATAACATCCCCTGATCCTCGGAAAGACTCTGGCGAAACATCAGCCCGCGCGCTCGACGAGCATCCGTGTCGGCCACCTCCACGGTCAGGGTGACCGTCCCCAGTCGCAGGCGTCTCTTAGAAAAGTCGACTTCTTCGGCGGCCGTTGCCGCAACCTGAATCAACAACCAGCTACCCAACAAACAACTCGCTATTTTCATTTGCTAGCTCCATGGCAACGCCAAAGCGAACACCTCGGGTAGAGACAATGAGTTCTGTCGCCCCGAGGTGGCGCATTGACTCGGCTAAGATGACTAAGCCCGTGACAATCACATCGGCGCGCAGAGGCTCCATGCCTGGCAGCCGCGCCCGCTCTTCGACCGTCATTGCGCCCATCTTTTGAAGCCAACGCTCAACCGCGTCGGCGCTCATGCGGTATCCGTGAATTTTTTCGGCCTCAAAAGGAACACCAAGAATAACCGCGGCCAGAGTGGTCGGCGTCCCCGCCACGGCAATGAGCGGGCCTTGGCCCGAAGCCACGCGCGGATCTAGCTCGGCGAGCTTAGATCTTACCGCCAAACGAAGTGCGTGAAGCTCTGAGGCTGATATCGGGTGAGCCGTCACCATCTGCTCTGTCATCCGCACCGAGCCCACATTCAATGATTGGCCAAAAAGTTGGCCCTTTCCTTGGCCGACAATAAATTCCGTTGATCCGCCGCCGATGTCGATAACCCGACACTTGCCATCGGGCACCAAATCATTGACGGCCCCATGGTAAGTAATTTTGGCCTCAAGATGTCCCGGAATAATCTGTACCGGAATCCCCAAGGCCGCCAACATCCCAATCAGTTCACCTTGGTTGCGGACATCGCGAGCGGCACTGGTCGCCACCGCGAGAACTTTTTCCGGTCGCTGGTTTTGAATCGTCTGGGCGTAATCCGTCAGACATTTTTGAGCGCGCGCCAAAGCGTCCGGATGAAACATTCGATTGCGATCCACACCTTGAGCAAGACGCGTGACCCGACACTCGTCATGATAAACCTTGGTCACCCGTCGGCCTTCAATCTCCGCGATCAACAGAAGAAAGGTATTCGAGCCCAAATCCAATGCAGCTACCTTCACGCGGTGTCCTTACTTTTTTAAACGTTCACGCAACAATCGATTGACGATTTCGGGGTTGGCCTGTCCCTTCGTTGCCTTCATAATTTGGCCCACAAAAAAACCAAAGACCTTTTCCTTGCCGGACTGGTACTCGGCCACTTGACCCGCGTTTTCGCCAATGATTTTGTCCACGATGGCTCCGATTGCCCCCTCGTCGGTCAGCTGCACCAGCCCTTGCCGCTGAACGATTTCTCTTGGGGCCGAACCGCTGGACCACATCTCTTGAAACACGGTCTTTGCCATTTTTCCAGATATAGATCCCTCATCAATGAGCCGCACCAGCTCGGCAAGGTGGCGCGCAGAAACTGGCGAGGCTGAGATCGACTTTTTGCTGTCGTTGAGCTCGCGAATGAGTTCCACCATGATCCAACTGGCCGCCGATCGCGGGTTGTTGCTTTGGCGCGCCACTTCCTCAAAAAAGTCTGCCAGCTCAATTTCCTCAGTCAAATTGTGGGCGTCAATAAACGGCAGTCCGTACTCTTCGGTGAGCCGTCGTTGCCGAGCGAAGGGCAGCTCCGGAAGTTCGCCCGCCAATCGACTGACTTGCTGTTGTGACACCTCGACGGGCAACAAATCCGGGTCGGGAAAATATCGATAATCGTGTGCCTCTTCTTTAGAGCGCATCGAAATCGTCCGGTTCTTGGTGGAGTCGTAAAGTCGGGTTTCTTGGCTGATCGTGCCGCCGGTTTCAATGGTGTCGATCTGCCGTTGGATTTCGTACTCAATGGCCTTTTCAATGAAACGAAAGGAGTTGAGGTTTTTAAGCTCGACCTTGGTTCCGAGCTCTTTCTGCCCTCGGGGGCGAACGCTGACGTTGCAGTCACATCGCATCGATCCTTCTTCGAGGTTGCCATCACAGGCGCCAAGGTAGCGGAGCACTCTTCGCATCATGCGGGCGTATTCAGCCGCTTCGGCCGCGGACCTCATGTCCGGCCCCGAAACAATTTCCAATAGTGGAACTCCCGCTCGATTGTAATTAATGAGAGTGGCGTCACCTAGGTGAGTGGATTTTCCGGCGTCCTCTTCCAAGTGTGCCCGCACGATTTTCACCCGATGGAGCTGTTCGCCGACAAAAAACGCAAGCTCGCCATTACGGCACAGGGGCTCGTCAAATTGAGAGATTTGATAGCCTTTGGCAAGGTCCGGGTAGAAATAATTTTTTCGCGCAAAAATGGAGCGGCGATTGATTTCGCACCCCAATGCCACCCCTATTTTTACTCCAATCTCAATTGCTCTGGCGTTCGGGATCGGCAAGGTGCCTGGCATCCCTAAGCTGATCGGATGAACGTGTTCATTGTCGCCACCCCCAAAATGCGCGGAGTCCGGAGAAAAAATCTTGCTCTCGGTCTCCAGCTGCGCATGAATTTCCAGGCCAATGACGGCCTCCCAGTTTTGGTTAGCCACGCCCCGGACTCCCGCTCTGACCAAATATTTCTTCGAGTGCCGCGCCCACGTTTAACATCGTTTGCTCTTGAAAGTGACCCGCCATTACTTGCAACCCCACCGGCAGACCTTGGTCGTCAAACCCTGCGGGAACACTCATTCCAGGAAGCCCGGCAAGATTGGTGGCCGTGGTAAATATGTCGCTCAGGTACATTTGTAAGGGGTCTTTAATGTTTGCGCCGATTTTGAATGCCGTGGTGGGAGTTACCGGGCCCAAGATGACATCGCAAGACTGAAAGGCCGCAACAAACTGATCGTGCAACAAGCGACGAACTTGGCAGGCCTTGCGAAAGTAGGCGTCGTAGTACCCGCTGCTTAAGGCATAGGTCCCCAACATAATTCTTCGCTTTACTTCTGGGCCAAACCCTTGGCCGCGACTACGACTATAAAATTCCGCCAAATCCTCTGGTGGCTTCTCAGCAAAATCCGCCCGAGAGCCGTAGCGAACACCATCGTAACGGGACAAATTGCTGGAGGCCTCACTCGTCGCAACCAAATAATAAATCGGAACGGCCATTGCGGTGAGTGGGACTGACACTTCCACGATCTCGGCTCCTCGGGAGCGCAATTCAGCTGTGGCCCTTTCTAGAGCCTTGGTGATCGCCGCATCAACTCCACCGGAGAGGTACTCCTTGAGTAATCCCACTTTTAGGCCCCGGGTTTGCGGCTTGAGTTGTTGCACAAATCGCGGAACGTTTTGGGCTGATGAGGTCGTGTCGAGCGCGTCTTGTCCGCAGATGACTTCGAGTAAAAGTGCGGAGTCGCGCACTGATTTGGTCATGGGTCCGGCCTGATCAAGACTCGAGGCAAAGGCAATAATTCCATAACGACTCACGCGCCCATAGGTTGGCTTGACCCCCACGACGCCGCAGAAAGCTGCTGGCTGGCGAATCGATCCGCCCGTATCCGTGCCGATGGCCGCCATCACCAGCTCAGCCGCTACCGCCGCAGCTGAACCGCCGCTTGATCCTCCCGCGACTCGGGTTGAGTCCCAGGGATTGCGGCACGGGCCAAAGGCCGACTGCTCGTTGCTTGAGCCCATCGCAAACTCATCGAGGTTCGTTTTACCAATCGTCACGGCGCCCGCTGATTCCAGTCGCGCGACCACCGTTGCCGAATAAGGTGGAACAAATTTTTCTAACATTCGCGAACCGGCGGTGGTTCTCAGTCCGTCGGTGCAGAGCAAATCTTTGATGCCCAAGCACGCTCCCGCAAGGGGGCCGGGGTCTTGCCCTTTGGCAATGAGGTGGTCGATTTGTCTCGCCTTGTCGACCGCCTTGTCATTGAGAGAAATGAAGGCACCGATCTCAGCTCCGCGTTCGCGGGCTCGCGCTAGATATTCTTGAGCAAGTTCCGCCGCCGAAATTTTTTTGGCGCGAACGGCTGTTACTGCTGTCGACAACTCAGCAAATTCCAAGGCACTTCACTCCAACTAAACGACCGGAGGCACTTTAAACAATCGGCCCACCACGGCCGGCGCTCCCGCAACAACCTCGTCCATACGGGAAAATTCCTCAACCCGATCGGTGCGAAGTAGCCCACTCTCCGTCAGGGGGGTCACCATGGGCTCAACCGCATCGGTTTTCACCTTGGCTAACTCCGTAAAGGCCTCAACTACTCGCGAGAGTTGCTGTTGGTACATGGCGATTTCCGTCCCGTTCAAAGTCAATCGGGCCAGGCGAGCAATCTTTTCTATCGTGTCGCGGTCAATGGTCATCTGAAATCCCTGCTTCCCATCGAGCATCCTACCCGGAATATTGTTTAGGGTCATCGGCACATCTGGCGCTGCCCTGTGTTAGTGCGGGCTCGCTGACTCGTGCAGGAACTTGTCTCCACCACACTAGAGCTTTGACCAGGTCTGGTGTTGCCGTTACTTTCCCCTATATGACCAACCAACGGAAAGAAGCGGCCGCTCGGCTTAATGTTCTTCGGCAAGAAATCTCGGCCCACGATCACGCTTACTATGTTCTCGATCAGCCACAAATCACCGATTACGAATACGATCAGCTCTTCGCCGAGCTCATTGCCCTCGAACAACAGTTCCCCGATCTCGTTGCGCCGGATTCGCCCAGCCAACGGGTTGGCGGAACTCCGTTGGAAAAATTTGAAAAGCTCGAGCACCGGACGCCCATGTTGAGCCTTCAGAACACCTATTCGCCCGAAGAGGTCAGGGCCTTTGCGGAGAGAGTGTCCCATCTTCTGGATGGGCCGAGGCCCGTCGAGTTTTTTTGCGAGCCCAAGCTCGACGGTTTGGCGCTTGAGTTGATTTATGAAGAGGGTTCTCTTCGTCGGGCCATCACTCGTGGCGATGGCTCCGTGGGCGAAGACGTAACTTCGAATATTAAGACGATCAAGGCGATACCTCTTCGGCTCACTTCGCCCTCACCGCCCAAACTCCTTGAAGTGCGCGGTGAGGTCTTGATGTTCAAGGAGTCCTTTCGTCGTCTCAATGAGTGGCAAGAAGAAAACGGCCTTCCCGCTTTTGCTAACCCTCGCAACGCCGCGGCCGGCAGCGTTCGACAATTGGACTCGAAGATCACCGCCCAACGCCAGCTGCACTTTTTTGCGTACGCGGTTGGTGTCGTAGAAGGTCCATCGCTTTCGTCGCAGCATCAACTCCTCGAGAGCTTTCACCGGTGGGGACTCCCCACCGTCACCGCCGATCTCACTTGCCTAGCTCCCCATGTGGATGAGGCCATTGCATACTATGTCGCACTCGAAGGTCGCCGCCACCAACTGCCCTTTGAAATCGACGGCACCGTCATCAAAGTAAATTCTTTTGAGCAGCAGCGGCAGCTGGGCATGGTCGCGCGCAGTCCGCGCTGGGCCACGGCCGCAAAATTTAAACCTGAAGAGGCCCAGACCAAAATCGTCGACATCGTGGTGCAGGTTGGCCGCACGGGAGCCCTCACTCCCGTGGCCGTGATGGAGCCCGTTAAAGTCGGCGGGGTCACGGTGACTCACGCGACCCTTCACAACCAGGATGAAGTTGAGCGCAAAGACGTGCGCGTCGGAGATACCGTCATCATTCACCGGGCCGGTGACGTGATCCCCGAGGTGGTTCGCGTGGTGACGGAAAAGCGTCCGCCCAAGGCCAAACCTTTTACTCTGCCACCGAACTGTCCCGTCTGTGGTGAGCCCACTGAGCGCGCTGAGGGCGAGGCCGTCAGTCGCTGCACCAACTCCCTGTGTGCCGCCATCCTCAAAGGCTCTCTACGCCACTTTGTTTCCCGTCGCGCCATGAACATCGACAAGCTCGGCGAAAAACTCGTGGACCAACTGGTTGATGCTGGTCTGGTAACTTGTTTTTCGGATTTGTATCGCTTGAACGCGGACAGCTTGCTCTCCCTTGAGCGCCAAGGCCAAAAATCATCCGCCAACATTTTGGCCAGCATCGAGAATAGCCGCAAACCCACGCTCAATCGGTTTATTTATGCGCTCGGTATTCGCTTTGTCGGCGAGCAAACCGCCAAGAGCTTGGCCTTACGCTTTGGTTCGATCGAATCCTTCTTGAATGCCTCAGAAGAGGAGCTGCTCTCAATCGATGATGTGGGGCCGGTGGTTGCTGGCGCGATCGTTGCCGCTCTCAAGCGAAAGAGTTTTGTTAAGGAGGTACATCGACTGATTGAGAGTGGCCTCAAGGTGCAGTCGACCTCCCGTCCCCGCGATGGCGCCAAGCTTCCTCTGGAGGGGCTCAATATTGTGGTCACTGGCACCCTGCCTCTTGGTCGCGACGAAGTGAAGGATCTCATCACGTCGATGGGTGGCAAAAGCGCCTCGTCGGTCAGCAAAAAAACCCATTACGTGTTAGCGGGAGAGGAAGCCGGTTCCAAACTCGACAAGGCTCGTGAGCTCGGTGTGCCCGTGATTGGCTGGGAACAATTTCAAGCCCTTTTAAAAAACTAAGCCCAGGGACTTGGCCTGGGCTTTCATTCTACTAAATAAGTTCAGCAGCTTTGCTTAGAGATGGTCGACGCTGATATCGCGAGCCATAACTGTTTTGCGGCCATCTTTTTTGGCCTGATCAACACCCTTTTGGCAAAGACGCTTAACGGCCTCACTGAGGACTTGCACCGTCTCGGCCGAGGTATTGCACCCGCCGGCATCCTTAATGAACTTCTTAACTTTGCTTGTTACTACCAAAATGTCAGACATCGCGTCCTCCAATTGCTTCTATTTTTGATTTGACCAGGCCAACTGCAATAAAACCCAACCTCACGGTTAAAGGCCTAATCATTTTGCTGATACTTTCAGGAAAAGATCAAATAATATATGCGATCTGAGCCGATCGAATTACATGACGCACCCATAAATGTCGCGGGGCGGCCGAGCTAGGTTGGCCTTTTCCCCGCGGTACCAAATACTTCATGCGGCTTGCCATCTTTAAACTGGTAGACGCGCGCCTCTCGGGCCCCGCGGGCGCCGGGAAAAATCCACACAAAAGTTTTTTGGTCGATCGGCTTTTCGCACTCCACATCCATAAAGGCGGGGGACCACGTCCCCGAATTTAAATGTTCCACGTTACCGATAATTTCGTGTCGAACTTCGTGAGTATGGCCGTAGACGATGCGATTCACTTTGGTAATCATGCTCGCCATACTCAAAATCTTTTCGCTCGGCTCCTTGAACGACAACACGTCCGAGGAAATCGAGCGCGAATAAAACAAAAAGAACGGCAAAAATAAAAAGAGCGGAATAAAGGTCCAAAAAAACGAAATCGAGTAGACCGTCTTGATAAACAAAAACAGCTGAAAGATTACAAAAAAGGCAATCATGATCAAAAAGGCCCGGTCCAGCCAAAGTTCTCGCATAACTAAACCCGGAGTGCTCCCCGCGGGCGTGGCGAAAAGTTCGCGCAACTCACGCACCATCCGAGGTGTGGCATTGGCCTTGGCTGAAATTAGCTCCACTTTGTCTTCAACCGTCAGCGGCTCGCGAATCGAAGGGATCAATCGATCAAAGAACGATTGCATGAGCGTAACGCTCGCCCCCCAGAACCAGGTAAACAGCAAGAGCGGTTGCGCCCGAACCACGTAGCGAAAAAAGAAGACCACGTATTCTCGAGTCGTCATGATCCAGTTGCTATCGACGTGGGGGTTAAAAAAACCCATGCCGTTGATCATGTAGCGCGTGGCTAAGTTCCCAAAAGGGATGCGCACTTCGAGACGGTTAAAGCGCTGAATGAACGGATTGATCGGATCCTGGGCCATGCAATAGGGGTCATATTGATTGCCATGCTCAATGAGCGTGTCTTTATTGCTGATGTAAAACCACTCGACAAAACGAACCCGCCGCTTGGCCGCCTCATCGAGCCCCAGGGCTTCGACGATGGCGTCTTGAACCGCCGGAAAGTGCAACTCCAAGTCGTGATTGCCGATGACAAAAACCACGCGGTTCCCCTGAGCGACAAACTTCTGAAGGGCGTTCGCCCAGTCGGCGTGATGCTCAAGAATGCGTTTGATCTTAAACAGCGACTTCTCCGCCTGCGGATGCAGGCCCCGCCGTCTTTCCAGCCAAGTAATCCGATACATGGGTTCCTCGGGAACCGCACAAACGGAATCGAAGTCAAAAATGTCACCGTTCAAAACCAGCTCGACCACTGAGCCTCGAGCTTTGTGAGTAATAAACTGCAGAAACTGCTGAAAGAGCTGATCGAAGAAGAACTGCCGGGTTTTAAATTTCTTCCAAAGCGGAAAGCGTGGGTGGAGTGGCTCTTCTTCGCACAAGTGTAAATCACTTAGTACCGCGGTATAGGTGGCGCTCGAGAAATCTTCCAATTCGTTAATTCTTTCGCGATATAAGCTCATCTTCCGTCGAGTTTTTAGGCGCCCATTTTGCGGCTTTAGCGTCTAACTTTTACACGCCCCCCAATCCTGGTAATTCTTAACTGCTTGAAACTCCTCAGGCTTTTTTTTGAAAAACAGGCATCCCGATTGCTCTAAGAAAATGCATGTTTCCCAGGGATGTAAACGGAACTTTTGACCGGCGGGTTAAGTCACGATTTTCGCCATTTCGATCGGCCCTCTTTTATTTTGTAGCGGGCGGGTCGCTGGTGGCGTTTCTCTTTGTGTGTGTTCTCAATCTCCCAGACAACAGTCGCCCTCGAGAGCTCGCCGAAACCTCCCTGCGCACCGCTTGGGATCGTCTCGAAGAGCTTTACTGGCAAGCCTTCCCCGCCGACGCCGAGGAAGTGTCTCGAATTGAAACAGTCCCCGACACTTTGGCCAATGAGGCCGCCGCCGAACCCCTGGTCCTTGAAGATTCAACGACCGGTTGGTTCGAAAACCTCGACATCGATCTTGGTGCTCTCGCTTTTTTTACTGACGGCGCACCGCTGGTCGATCCCGATCCCTTCCCGCGCCTACAGACCCTCAACGACCCCTTGGCTCGCATCGGTACTGATTTTAAAATTCCGCCGCGCCTCTACGAGCGCACTCGGTTTTGGTTTGATATCTACACTAAATATGACTCAAGCGTTCACGTGATTCATCACACCCGCTATCCTTGGATTGTCTATTCCGTCGTCGATACGCGCCAGCTCATCGCCGAAGGCCGCGGACCCTTATGGCTGCGACGCGAGCGGGCCCTCAAGCATGTCAAACAAGAAAAAATCAGGATCGTTCGAACTCTCCGCAATCTTGCTTCTCGCTCCAGCTTCAAACGTCTGAGTGGTTTGGAAGCAGAACTTTTCCAGGCTCTCAGCAAGGCTCCCGGTTCGCGCCGGCAAGCGCTTCGGTTGGCCTCAAGAACCGTGCGCTCCCAACTTGGCCAAAAGGACTTTTTCCTCAGCGGCCTGCACGCCAGCGGCGAGTATCTTCCGCACATGGAAGAGATCTTTAAAGCCCAGGGTTTGCCGGTGGAGCTCACTCGAATGCCCTTTGTTGAAAGCAGCTTTAATGTCCGCGCAGAATCAAAGGTGGGCGCCAGTGGTATTTGGCAAATAATGCCACGAACGGGTCGGTCATTCATGATTGTGACTGACCAAATTGATGAACGCAATTCGCCGCTCAAGGCCACTCGCGCCGCCGCGCGAATTTTGCGTCGCTACAACCACGCGCTGCGCTCGTGGCCCCTTACCATCACCGGCTATAATCATGGAATTGGTGGCGTCTTGCGAGCAACCCGGATCGCTCAGTCTCGCGATTTGCCGACAATAATTAACCGCTATCACTCGGGAAGCTTTCGTTTTGCCTCTTCGAATTTTTATACCTGTTTTTTGGCTGCTCTCTATGCTGAGCGATATCACGATAAAATTTTTCGTGAAGTGCCCCGTGCTCCTCTCATGAAATTCCGGGCCGTGCGGCTCACCGCCGGTAAGCGCCTCAATCAGGTGCTGCAGTCCACAGGTTTGGATCGGGCGGAGCTCTTGAGCTTCAACATTGATTTGCGGGGTACCGCGAGTCGCAACCCGTTTTTACCAAGAGGCTTTGAAGTCTACCTGCCCACCTCGGTGGACATGAATGTGGCGAACAAACTTGGGAAAGTGGACTCGCCGACCAAGGGTCGCCCTCGCTCGGCATCGTTAGTTAGAGAGAAACCTCGGGGATAACATTAGTGATGGCGGCTTCGCTAATCACGGTTCGACCTAACACCTTGTCGGACCCGAGCGGAATGATATTAACCGACCGGAATCCTGGCGGCGCGTTGAATAAAATAAATCCCCCGCCCGCAACACCAAGCCTTCCGCGCGTGAGATGCCCGTTCTGATCGAAGTAGGCAATGTTTTGAAGGTTGTAAGATTCTCGGTCATCCAAAACCACTTCGAAATTCTTACCCTTTACAAATCCCACGATCACGCCCTTGTGTCCTTCTAGGTTGATACGCTTCTCGGCCGCCAGCTGTTGCAGCCAGTCCGAAGGGATCATCGGCACTGTGACTTCTTCACTCGCGCGGTCAAGGCTAATGCGGACCAGATCCATATCTTCGCCGCCGTCAGCCTCGAGCAACATCAAGCCGTTGCCGCGCGGCCAATGGACCAGACCCTCGCCGTTGATGTGATACTCACGTTCTGTGCCCAAGATGCGAAAGACCGCCTGTCGAGATTGTTGGCGCTGTGGGGCCATGGTCACTCGAATCGCGGTGGTTGTCGTCTCACCAACTTCAAGCTCGACGTGAGAAACATGATGCTGCTCAATTGGCATCACTCGCGCGGGATAAAAAAGGCCGTTAACTTGGGCGCGCACCGATTGGATCCCTTCGGCCACGCCGACAAAAGCAAAGATCCCATTGCGACCAGTGCCTTCCATATTAGGATCCGGCAAATACATCTCATTAAAGTAGATGGGTGACAGTCCATACTCGCCGGCCAACTCAACGACGGCGCCCTCGATCGGTTCACCGCCCTGAACGACCCGGCCCCAAATAATTCCTTTTTGCCGCAACTCCCGTTGCTCGCCTTGGCTGTGGGCGACTAAGCCAATTAATGAATCGATCATCTTATCGGGAAACAAATTAATGGTGCTTTTTTGACCGCTCAGGCCAAAGGCAAGACTGCCCCAAAAAGTTTTCCGCTGAGCCCGAAACAAAAAGTCTGAGCCCGGTAAAAGATCTGGGTCGTCTACCTCGCCGTCAAGGTTGGCCTCGAGGCGCCGATTGACACCACCAATTTCCACTTCCGCATGCGGAACAGGAATGGGGGATGGGCTGCCCATTGAATAAGCCGAGAGAACCTCGGCGGTCGCCCCGAGTGGAGTGGGCCGCAGTTTCATTTCAAGGCCGCCCATTATCTGTTGGTTGGGGGCGGGCTTGGGAAGGTTCTGCAAGATAATTTCACTCGCCCCCAGAATGTTTTGCTCGTTGTCCACCAACTGGAGAACCAGCCGACCCTTGAGCTCAGGAATGACGATTTCAAAACGCGCCTGCTCTTCCCACAAAGTTCCTCGCGCAACCGGAACGCCAAATTGAAGGTGAACCAGTTCAAAGCGCATGGCCCCCGCCAGGTAGGCCAGGCCGTCAGCGATGCGAAAACTTCCAGACAAAACATAGTTGGCCGCGACGGGCGGCGGGGTCAGCGACTTTTCAATGAGACTCACGCCGGGTTCGTCGGCACCAGCCGCCGGCCGCTGAACACTCGCCGGCGCGATGGGAGATGTCGGCGTGGAAGGAGCTGAAGGTGGCGGTTCGGTTGGGGCGGCGCTTGCTACGACAATGGCCCCGCCCCCGGCCGTCGGCAAGATCCGGCGGCGCGGTTGATTTTTTTCTAGCTCGCGTCGTTGAATTTCTTGTTGAACGAGCTCTTGCGCTCGAGCTTCAAAGTTGGTCTCGGCCGCATCCTCGCTGAGGGTCTCGGCTGCAAGTGAAGCAATTTCGTCAACTCTCACCGCCGCCCCTCCGGGCGTCACGTAGACCTCTGGCTGACTTTCCTGATCGGGAACACCCGCGGTGCCCACCCGCTGAAACGCCACCGGCTGCGGCGGGTGCGCTTCAGGAATTCGCTCTTCCGACTGACTAATCACCATTCCCGTGAGAGTCGGATATTTTTGTTCAGGGATTTTGGCTTTGGGCAGTTCAAGTTTTTCAACCGGTTGGGGCGGGGGTAGCGCCCACAGGCGCGGCGACAAGGATTCTTTTCCCGCAACTAATGCTTCGCTCGGAGCTTTCGGCATCTGCGGTGGCTCGGCAAGATCATGCTGTGGCGCCTGAACATCTTCCAGCGCGGCCCATGAAGGCGAGGCGAGTGCTTGACGAATCACCATTGCTTTTCGGGGGAGCGCTCGCACGTCTACAAATGCGAGCCGGGCCGACCAAAGTTGAATAGCCATAACGATGGTCACCAGGGGCCACCACGAGATTCTCATTGGGCGCGTTCGCGTAGTCGTCGTCACGTATCCCTAGAGGTTTGAAAAGACTTTGGAAATCACATCAATAGATTATTTTAAAAGACCCGGAAATCGTCAATGATATTACGGTCCTCACGACGTTTGGATAGGGCCGCCTTAATCTTACGCATGAGGACCTTGGTCAAGCGGTCGTCCACCCCTGAATCTGAATAGTCACCCTCTGGCGAGCCGCCCTTTTCTAGAACTTGTTTTCTAACTAAGCCCTCAATCACGTAGGGACGACGATCTCCCAACACATAAACATGGGCGTAATAGCGCATGGGAGCGCGGGTTGCCGGGCGTGCTTGGTTTTGGACCACCACAAAATACTCAGAGAAAAATTCGCGGCCATTGGGACTCACGGCCCGCTTGCCCAGCGGCAAAGAGTCAACCACCGCTTTTTGAAGCTCCGTTAGGGGCGTGTCTAAATCGGGAAGGCGAATGCCGCCATGAGTACAACCAGCTACGAAACAAATCAAAAGTGCAAAGAGGATTTTGCGCATGTAGACGTATCTTACGCCATTCCCTTTGCATCTTTCAAGAACTGTTCAATCCCCTTGTCGGTCAGCGGATGCTTAGTCAGCTGCTGAATAACCTTGTAGGGCACGGTCACGATGTCAGCCCCAATCAGAGCTGATTCTAGGACGTGAATAGGGTGACGAATACTCGCCACGATGATCTCGGTGTCGAACCCGTAGTTCTGATAGATTTGACTAATCTGACTAATCAACTGCATTCCGTCCTGGCTTACGTCGTCGAGGCGGCCAACAAAGGGAGAGACGAGCGTCGCCCCAGCTTTAGCTACCAGCAGCGCCTGAACAGGTGAAAAGACCAGGGTCACATTAGTTTTAATTCCTTCAGAGGAAAGTCTGCGAACCGCAACTAGACCTTGGTCGGTCATCGGAATCTTAACCACGACGTTGTCAGCGATTTTTGCTAGCTCAAGTCCTTCGCGGTACATTTCTTCGGCTTCCAGCGAAAGAACTTCGGCGGAAACCAAGCCGCTCACTTCTTGGCAGATTTCTTTAATCACTTGATTGTGAGGCTTCCCCGTCTTCGCAACTAGGGTGGGGTTTGTTGTCACACCGTCGACCAAGCCTCGTTTGTTGGCCTCACGAATTTCTTCAATTAAAGCGGTATCGATATAAAACTTCATTTAATTCTCCTCAGTGCGACGGGTGAGCCTACCATTTAAGGCGCGGACCCTCAAAAATCAAGAAGGGTTTTGCCCTGGGCATGAAAGCGACCCCACTGCTCGTCATGAAATTTCCGGGTGAGAGTGTAAAGATTTTCGTTGAGGACCGGGTGAACGTAATCGCCCCACACTTCGGCTGCCAGCAAAAGGTGTTCTGGGCGGCGATGAAGCTCGGTGTGAGGAAGTGTTAGCTCGGGAGTCGTGTAAGCCTGATTGGCGTAGACCAGAAGATTCAAGCTAATACTACGGCGCAAGACTTCGCTTCGGTATTTGACCTCGACCGCCTGAAGCAACTTGAGCAAGGCCCGCGCCTCAAACGTCGCCGACACCTTGAGAACCGTGGCTAACCCGTCGAAACTCTCGGTTTTTCTTAAGTCATGGATGTGCTCGGGATGACTGGTGTTGCCCCACACGCGGTAAATCGAGGAGGCCGCTAACACCGTCATTGAGCGGCGCAGCTCTTGAACCACCTCAAGCAAAAGTGCCATTCCTTCGCTTGAAAAGATCTTAATGCTTATGAGGGCGACTGCCGGATCATTAGTCACGGTTTGTTCCTGCCGCCAAGACATCTAGGACCTGGTAAAGGCCTGGTTTTTTGCCGACGATCCACTCAGCACACCGCGCCGCGCCGCGGGCAAAAATTCGCCGGTTGAGGGCGGTGTGCTCAAACACCAGCACCTCCTCTTCGTCCATCACCCAAACTTTGTGAATTCCAAAAATTCCCCCACCTCGAATGGCCACGGGCTCCGGAAGCTTGCGCTTGAGAGAGGTGGTTAACTGGTTTTGCAGCATTTTTGCCGTTCCGCTCGGAGAGTCTTTCTTGTGCCGATGGTGAAGCTCTTCCACCTGAATGTCGTAACCCTCGAGAGCCTTCAGTTGCGGCAGAAGGCTGAGAAGGAAGTTAATTCCCATACTCATGTTTGCCGACCACAGTACGGGAATTTGCTTCGCCGCCTTTTTTAAACTTACCTGGTCCTGGTCAGTAATCCCCGTCGTCCCACTGACAAAGGGAACTTCGTTTTCCACTGCCCAAGCGAGTCCCTCTCGAAAAAGCTCCGGCGACGAAAAGTCGATCACAACTCCCGGCTGGGCTTTGAGCGCTTTAAATTGCTTGCACTTGCCTTTGCGGTCGACCTCGAGCACCGAGGCAAACGCGGCCCGTTCTTCTAGAACCAACTTGATCTCTTGTCCCATGCGCCCACAGGCCCCGGCTAGAACGACAGAAACCTTTTTCATTACAACATTCCTTGAGCAGACATTGCTTCTTTTAACTTTTGGGTCGGGCCCTCGGCCATACTCACCATGGGAAGTCGCAGTTCGGGTGAATCAATGAGCTTCATTAAATAGAGCGCCATCTTGATGCCGATGGGGTTGGCTTCCCCATACACCGCCTCGAGCAAGGGTTGGAATTTGCTATACGCCCGCTGAGCCTCGCCCGGCTTGGACTTGGCCGCCGCCATGAGCGCGACCAGCTCTTCGGGCAAAATATGAGACACCACGGAGATCACCCCGCGTGAACCTTCGTTGACCAAGGCCACACAAGTTGCATCGTCACCACTCGTCACTAAAAAATCAGTTGGGCATTTTTTAACAACTCGTGAACCAAAAGCGACGTCGCCCGTCGCCTCCTTAACCCCGACAATACGCGGATGTTGAGACAGTTCGGCGATCGTTTCTTCGGTCATCGAAATCACCGTTCTGCCGGGCACGTTGTAGAGCAGGATCGGAACGGAAACGGC
>JADZEO010000107.1 GCA_020850475.1 Bdellovibrionales bacterium
AGCTCTAATTCGCATTTCCTCTAGAGTCTTGTGATCAAGTTTTCTCGCATCCTGTCGCATGAAAGTATCTGACCAAAACAACAACCAAAAAGCAAATCATATTAAATTACTTTCGGCCGGGTTAATAGCTTTATAGTGACCCTCATTTCCTTGTGAAAACATTTCCAATGGTCCCAAAACGCCCCTAATTTGGCAGTAATGATTACAGCCCACATTATATAGAGCCTTGCGCCGTGGTATGTGACTGGCATAGCGGTTGCTGAATCACCGGGGCGCCAGTGCCAATTGGTCTCCAAGCGGCACTGCTTACAGCAATTTTGATTTTTTAATATTTAGACAGAAACCAATCCACTGTTGGGGGTCTCTTCCATGTCTTTGCCAAAGAGTTTAATCACGGGTTGCCTGATTGCGAGTTTCGGTCTTGTTGCCTGCAACAAGACGCCGAAGCAATATCAAGCAGCTCCACCGCCGAAGTTCAAACGGGACCTCACCCAGATCCCCACTCGCGAAAAGTTAGGTGAAGCAACGAATCCGAATGGTGGCATTTCGGGCGGCGGGACTGAGTTGCCGCCGGATGAAAAGGTGCGACGAGTCCGCGAAAACTCTCGCAAAGATATCAGCTACGGCCCTGAGGGCGGGGGCGGCGGTATTACCTTTAAAACGGAGTATGGCCAGTCCAAAGACATTTTAAGTAAGCCCTTTTACGGTCCTGATAAAGATGGACTGGCGGCTTACGAAGAAAATATCTGGGTTTATTGGCGACAAGACAAACCCCGCACTCCAGAAGCAATCTTCTTTAACCCCGGATATTTGGGGAGCATTGATCTGGGTCTCAAAGATGCCAACGGCAAGGCTCGTTTGATTCACATCAGCGACGAGTTGTCAGATTTATTTGTGGGCGACCCCAGTGGCAAAGAGTTGGTCAAGAAGGTGTTTCGTCATTTGGAAAAGGTCGAAGACGCGAGCTTTGATTGCTTAGCGGCAGGCATTTGCCAGGTGAATGATAGTGGAAAACAATTCTTGCAATTGTCGCTTCCGCGCGCGGTATTGCTATTTACTCAGGATGATCGTCGATCCCTCTTTAGAATTGTAATGGTGAAGGCCCAAGATCCCGGCAACTTTGCCAACGATGCGGATTTGATTCAAGGCAAGATCTTGATCCCCGGTGAACAAGGTCAGCCGGCCGATGCGATTGGCGTTGGCATGACTTGGGGAGAAGCCAAGAAAAAGGGCGAAGCCGACGCCGACAATCGCTTGACCACCAGAGCGTTTATTAAGGATTTTCAGGGTCTCGGAGTGATCATTAGCAAGTCACGCACGCAACGGGACTACTTTTTTCCCAGTGATGACGAGAAACTGACGGGCTTTTACTTTACCAAAGACTTTCAACAGCAGTTGCTCGTCAATGGTGAGGCGCTGAAAATCACCAAAAATTTAGACGGTGGCGTGGACCTGAGTCGCGGTTGCAAGCCGGCCGACCAAGAGCCCCAAGGCCAACCCGCAATCATGGCCGCCCGCGAGGCGGGTTCCGTGAGTGAAGCGGCAGAGATCTTGGCCGAAGTTGATGAGGCGCAAAAGGAAAAGCAGCGACTCGCGGACGAAGTTGCCAAGAGTAAACCGTCGGCTTGTTTTGGCACTCAAGTTCCGTTGGTTAAGGCCCTGGCTAAGATGCAAAAGGACCTATTGCGCAAATTGGCCGTGGAACTCATCGCCCAAATGAGTGCGAATGGGGTGGCCGAAGAAGATCAAAAACGAATTTTGTCCGCCAAAAACGGAACCATCGAAAAGGGTGATCGCCACTTTTTGTGGGCTTTCCAGGGCTTTGATGCCGACGGAACGGATCGCCAGTTTTCGATGCTGATTACGGCTTTTGACCATAAAGCGAGCAGTGGGACTCAGTACTCAATCCAAATCGACGAAAAGACCGGCAATGTAACGGTCAGTTTGGATCAAATCACCAATCCACTGGCGGCAATCACGGTTCCAGCCAGCTTCCAACCAATTCAAGCGGGATCGCTCCAACTGGGTGGTTTTGCTCTCGGTGATAAAGTGAAAATTAAGGACATCGACTTGGGCCGCGAACAGGCAACCCTAGTGGTTGAGCGTGCTGGCCAGTCGATTGAAACCCGCGTTGCCTATGATCCGTCTTCGAAGATGCGCTTGCAATATTTGGATGGCGACAAACTCAAGGAAAAAGATCAGTCGATGGAAAGTGTCGGCAGCGAAAACCTCGGACTCGGTTTGCACCGGGTAGGTGCTGAGGGCGCCGGCGCCAGTGAAGTCGTGACCCTCGAGGTGGATGCCTTGTCCGTAGGGCTCAACGGCAAGGGTGTTGAAAATCTTTGCGGCATTCCTGGCTTAAAAGTCAGTATGAACGAAAAGGACACCGTGTTCTTGAATCGCCTGCTACTCGCGGTCGAGAAGGCCAAGGCTGATTCGGCGGCGGCCAAGCAAAAGGCGGAGCGGATCCTTAAGAAAAAGGAGCGCATCGTTCAGGGCAGTGGCGAGAAGTTAGATCCGGTTCAGGATGTATTGACGGCTGAAGAGTCGGCCATAATGAAATTCCGCGGCTGCACCTTTGATTCACCGCTCGACCCGAATGGTTCCGGACTCAACGTGCGTTACTACTTTCCTGAGCAACGGGTGCTGCTGTCATTTGATGATACCGACGATTCTGGAATGGATCGCGAATTGATTAACGTCACGATTTACAAGAAGGCCAACGAAAAGGCCAGTGAGCTGCGTGGGGGTGCCCAGTGAAATCCATGAAATACCTATTAACACTTGCAGTTGTTGCCCTGGTCGCTGGTTGTGCCAAAGAGCGTCCCATCGAGAAAAAACCGGATGTTGAGAAAGAGCGTCTGTTTAAGGGGTTTTTCACAGGTTCTACCAACATTGCGCCCCTCAATGGCCAAGTTCGCCAAGGCACAACCTGGCTTGCCAAAACCACCGTCACCAAGACCAGCGAGGCGGGGGGCTTTGCCTTTGTCGGTTGGCAAAGTGACATGAAGGCGGGCTACTTCGACTTTACCAAGGATAGCTTGCGTTTTTACTCCGCAGTTTCGCCCTATCAACGGGGCGGTTCGGCCGAAGAAAACCTGATTAACTCTTGGCCGATCTCCCACTCTGAGCTGCGTTTGCGAGAATCCGACGGCAAAGTAACGAATGTTGAAGAAGAAGATTCCTACAAACGTTGGGATGAAAAGCGGTACTTCACGGTCAATTGGGCGAGCTCAACGATTAAGGAAGCGGCAAGCTTTCCTTATCAAATTGCTATTGCGCAGATGTTCGATTGTTGGATGAAGGCCGATGCTAATTTGTTGCCGGAGAGTTTGGAAACCACTGAGGACTACATCGCCTTTACCATCCGCACGGACTATGTGCAGGTGGGCCTCTGCTCGGACGAAATCCGCAAGCATATGCGGGGGATCTTCAGTTACACCGTCGACTACAACTACTCCTTCAAGCGGATGGACAACACCGGCTATAAACCGTATGTCTACACCGGCGAAGAAGATCCGTTGATGTCGAAGTATGGTTACTTTCAAACCGTGGTCGAGTCGATGAATCCGGCTGACGGCCTGTGGAAGAACCACATCGTGGTGAATCGTTGGGATCCCAATAAGACTCACAATTACTACTTCGCCGACGATTACCCTGAGGAGTACAAGTGGATTTTCAATCATCCCAAACACGGGATCATTGCGAAAACCAACAAACTCTTTGAGCGCAACGGCTTAAAGATTCGATTTAACATTGAAGATGCGAACGGCAAAAAGTTTGGTGATCTTCGTTACAGCTTTATCAAGCTCATTCAAGAGATCGACACCAACGCGCCCCTGGGCTATGGCCCCTCGGATGCAAACCCCTTTACCGGCGAAATCGTCGCTGCCAACACCATGCTGTGGACGGGCTACCTCAAATATTACCTGAAAGTCCTCAAGGATCAGATTAAGCACGAAGAAGACCGCTACAGTAAGTCGAGTGTCTTCCGTGAAATGAAAAAGGCGCTTGAAGTTGAAGACCCAAATCAGTGGACAGCGACGGCCAAGGCCGTGCAACCGGGCACGAAGGCCGGCGACGCCTTTTTGGCTTTGCTTCCGGACTTCACCTTTGGCTACCCCGGCTGGGCTCGCTTTACCATGCGCTCGACCTTTGGCAAAGGCAGTGCAGGTTTGCGCGCCTATCCCGGAGCTTTGGGTAAAGAAGTCGCTACCAACGTAGGCCCTTCCTCACTCAACGTGGGTCAGGAGATTTTTAAGTTTCAAGATTTAAAAGAGCTTGAACAACTCATGTCACGCGACCGGGGAGCCGCCATTGCGGCCCTTAAGACGACTCAAGACTGGGCTCGTCGGGCGATTCATGAGGACACTCATCGGCACGTGCGCGACACCACTGTTGAAGCGATCGAGAGTGCGTTGAGCGATGGCATGAACATGTTGTTGGATGGAAAGTCACCGCAACAGGTGATTGATACCTTGTTGTATCGGGTGGCCATTCACGAATTCGGTCACAACTTGGGCTTACGTCACAACTTCTATGGTTCGGTAGACGCCAAGAACATGCGTCCGCCCATTCCGGCTTTTGACGAAAAAGGTCAGCCGGTCATGGTCAAGGGACCCGATGGCAAACAGGTGCAGAAGCAATTTGTCCAACGCACCTCTTCAGTCATGGAGTATTTGTCGTTGCGTGATGAAATGCACTTGCAGTTTGATTGGGAACCCTATGACGAGGCGGCGCTGGCTTACGCTTACAGCTCGGACGATCCGAAGCAAAAAGTGGACCTCGCCAAAGCGAACAAGACCCGTTACTTGTTCTGTACCGATGAACATCGGGTCCTCAACGCTCTTTGTAACGTTTGGGACAATGGTTCCACACCCACAGAGATTGTTCGGAGCCTCATTGAGACCTACGAAGACCGCTATCGTTCGTCGAACTTACGCTATGATCGCGCTTACTGGAATACTTTAGGCTATCCGGCTCGCGTTTTCGGAACCATGTTTCAGCTGAAGAAGTTCTTGTTGTTGTGGCGCACGGCCTTTAACGACAACAACATTCAGGACAAGCTCAATACCAAATTGGGTATTGACGAGACCGAAACCATTCGTGAAATCAGTGAGCCAATCCGGGACGAAATGGTGCAGGCCGTAAGGCTCGTGGTGGCCTTCTACAACTCGGTGATTCAGCAGAGTTCGGCCGATCGTCACTGGCGGGATGAGTACAGTCCCTTCTCGGGTGAGCAAACTCGCATTGGGATCATCTGGGACAAAATCTTTGCGATGTTGTTCCTCATGGGTGATGAGAGCTTTATGTACAACCCGAACCAGTACATGGCCTACGCTTCGTTCTTGTCCTACATTCAAGACGACGATGGTCAGTATGGCGACTTTGGCAACTTGATGGAAAAGGTTTTGGAAAACACCCTTACTGAGCGGGTGGACATGGAGCCTTGGTTTATCGGGTTTGGACGAACACTCTATGTGCTCAACGCCTACAACATGACCAACATGCGCAACTCGCAATTGGTCCACAAGGTACGGGTGGCGTGCTACTCGCCTGAATCTTTAAAGGCCAAGCTGGGGATTGATCCCAATGCCTTTATTGATCCCGAAAAAGAGGACGCCGAACCGGAAATTCTTGATTCCACTCTGCTCGATATGTCTCAGCTGAAGGCCGAGCAAATTAAAGACGACTACTTTAGTAAACGCTACGGTACCGCTCGTTTGGGAATCGTGCGCGTGGACGGCAAGTACTATGTGACCCATGAGACTCGCAATTCAGTGGCGTTTAACATCATGTGGAACATGATCCAACAGGCCAAGCGCTTTGGCAGTAGTCAAAACGTGGATAAGGATGACTTGTTAGAGATTTTCCGTTTGTACAACTTGGTTGTGCATCGAAAAATTCCTGAGTGTCAGTAAGGTAATGAGTTTCAGCGAGGGCTCAATCGCGTAAGCGGGATGGGCCCGGTGGGAGTGAGAAATGAAAATCATGCTGAAACGAAATTGGGCTTGGGCCCTGAGTGTCACGGTTGTGGCAGCACTCGCAGTGACGGTAACCGCCACTGCCGGTACGACGGCCCCCGGTGCGCAAGTCCAAGGCAATGTTTCATCGACCAGTGCCAAGACCGAGTCAGTCGCGGCTGCAGCTGAGTCGAGCAAAGAGAAAAAATCGCCTTGGTCGGCCGAAATCGCCGCCTCTTACAACGGCGGGTTTCGGGATGATGTCGATCCCTACAACTTTTATGAACTGACGTTGGGTTACAAGATTTCCGAATCCTCGTCCTTGTCAGCGGTCCAGGGGATCAATCACCTCTCCTATGTTTACCCCGGGCAATCGGAGCTGCAGGCCGCCGACACCTCAATTGCGCTTTCGCGCAAATTGTCGAAGGATTTCTTTGGTTACAAACTGGGGGGCAAGTTCAAATTGACCGTTCCCACTTCCGAGACCTCGCAGCGGGTGGATGTTTTGACCAAGCCCTCGCTGTCCTTCACCTTGTCTGACAAGTTCTTCAAAGAAAAACTCGGCTTGAGTTTGACGGGCAGCGGGACCTATTACGTCAATCGCTACAAGACGACTCCCACGATCGAGGGTGCGGGGGGTGGTCGACCCCTGCGGCATTGGTTGGCCGGGATCAGTTTGGCCGCCAATTACAAATTGAACGATAAAGTCAGTTTCGACGGTTCGGGTGGCTACAGCTATGTCGCCTTTGAGCAGGTCGATTTTAAGAATGACTTTAGTCAGCTGGGTCTCAGTAATCCGCCCGTTCACCGCTATGCCTTTAGCTTGGGCGCGAACTACGCTTGGAATGACCACCTCTCCTTGTCGCTGGGGTATTCTCAAGACAGCCAGGTTGAAAAGATGGGTGGATTGGAGATGGTCCTCTTTGATGACATGGTGACTGAATGGTCGGTGGGTGCGAGTTACTCGTTCTGATTCCTTATTTGGTGCGGTGCCATAGCTAGAATTCTCGATTGCTGCGCATTGACTAAAGGTACGAGGTCACCTAATTTAGTCCGACGAGGAGACCCTCATATGAATAAGCTGAATCGAGCCTTGTTTTTGACTCTTTTGATTCTTCTGGTTGCGGCGAGCCGCTGGTTGCCCCATCCTCCGAACTTCACCCCCATAATGGCGGTGGCGCTTTTTGCTGGTGCCCTGTTTCGCGATGTGCGGTGGGCGTTGGTGGTTCCGGCCCTTGCAATGTTGATTGCTGATTGGGGTCTGGGTTTTCACGATCAAATGTTGGCGGTTTATGCCAGCCTCTTAATTGCGGTGGGAATTGGTCGCTGGACCGCTCGGCAAGGCGAGACAGTCGCGGCCTTGGGTTTTCGCGTTCCCGTTGGTGTCTTGGCCAGCAGCCTGGTGTTTTTCACTCTTTCCAACTTCTTTGTTTGGGCTTTTGCGGGACTTTACCCGGCAACCATTGAAGGCTTGGTGGAGTGTTATGTGATGGCGATTCCCTTCTTCCACAACGAATTGTTGGGAAACATTGTTTACAGTGGAGTGCTGTTTGCTTTGTGGGGTGCCGCTCGTAAGTGGGCACCGTCGCAATGGACGGCGGTCGTTCGCGGCTAAGGCGATTGATTTCACGAAACGGATTTTGTGACTAAAGAAAAAAAGAAACACCGATATCGTCATGCCGAGGGAAAACGCTGGATCGAAATCCGCGTAAAAAATCCCAATCAGCTTTTTGATGCCCGAGATCCTGCCCCATTTCGTGACCGGGATTTGGATGACGACTTCGTTGAATATGTGCTGTCGTCGGCCAAAGAATTTTCCCTGTCCACCGCCCTCAAGTTGGTGATTTACGTTGAAGAGGGAGAGACCCCACTACTTTCCAAAGACTCCATTCGCGAGTCCATTCGCAGTTATTTTGCCTATCAGATTGAGTTGCAGCAGACCAACCTCAAAGAGTTTGTAAAGCGCTCTCAGGTGTTTTTGATGATTGGTTTGGTGTTTCTGGTCGTCTGCATTAGTGTGGCGCAAAATCTACAGGTCCCCGAGCCCCCGGGGGCGATTGGCATTTTGCGCGAAGGCATCGTGATTTTTGGTTGGGTGTCTATTTGGAAGCCGATCGAACTCGTGCTGTTTGATTGGTACCCCTTGTATGAAAAGCTTCGTTACTACCAAAAGCTTTTGGGGACTGAAATTGACATTCACTTTAAGGCCAACTCCTAGTGTTGGATGCCGCCAAAGCGAAATAACAAGCCCACCGCACCAAAGAGGACTGCAATCAGCGTAACCGGTACGATGTGAGCTGCGAGTGAGCCGATGTTTTTCTCGCTGAGTTTGGGAATCACTCGAAACCGGGCATCGACGGCGAGCAAGGCCGTCACTCCCAAAAAGAGAAGTTTGGCCTGAATTCCGTGAGCCAGCGGGTTGTTCCAGTCACCCCATAAGGAAAAGGGCACTAAGTTTTGCGCCAGCCAAATCCCGGTACCCACTTGAATGAGCAGGGCCGGGATACCGATGACTTCAAAGCGGGTTTCAAAGGCTTGAAGGGCCGGAAGATCCTTTTTCCAGAGAGCTTGCGGGAGGTAGCGAAAGAGCAAAATGAGGTGGCCCCCAATCCAAACCGTGGCGCCGAGGAGATGCAGAAGTAACATTGTGTAATACATAAGAACCTCACAAAATGGTGGTGCTCAATACCCTTCCGGCAAGGGAGGGGCTCCGAAGCCAATGCTCCGATAAATGTGAACCAAAAAATCTCGACGCACTTGTCGCCAAGTGGCTGTGCCGAGGGCCTCTTCACCGATGACCAGATGGTGAAGTTTGTCCTTTAGCGTGGATTCAGCATTGCTGACTTCTCGGACTTGCCACTGATCCAGCTGGTTTTGCGAGATGAATTTTCGAATGCCCCGCGCGCTGACCAACTCGTCGTCTGGGTCGACGATGACAAGGGTGGGAATGTTGTAGCTGGCACTCGCCCGAAAATGGACGTTGTCGATGGTTCGAAACAGGCTTTTGTAATGCTTCATTTTAGCCCCAGCCGAAAAGCGATAGCCTTCGGGGCTGCGACTGTTGAGATAGTAGTCGTCGCCGAAGATGTAAAAGGCCTTAATGAGGTAGGTGTAGAAGCGCAAGGAAATAGCCGGTGCAAATAAAACCATCGCATCCACCTTAAACGCGGGGTCGGCCTGCTGGCCCAGAACATCCAAGTAAAGAGCTCCGCCCAGCGAAAATCCCAAAAACACCAGCGGGATCGACTTGTCGCGAGCAGTTTTTTGGGCAGCACAAAGTGCGGCCTTGAGGTGGCCGACCCACGCGACGTAGGGCTCTGTCGCCTCATCGGGGCCAAAGCCGCGATGACCAGGCAACCCGACCTGAATGACTTCGCCGCCCAGAGCCTGGAGGGCTTGGCTCACATCTTTCATACGACTTGGGCGAAGATTAAGGCCGTGGGCGACCACGGCGACAAACCGAGGACCGTAGTTGGCAGAAAGGAGGTGGGTGAGCTCGCCCCTGAGTGATTCATCCACAGCAGGCGGGGCTAAGTCGGCCCAAGTGATTTCGCGGTCAGCGCAGGATTCAAAGTGGACCGTGGGATCGCCAGAGGCTTGAGCCCAAGCCGGAGCACCCAGCGCGAGTGCACTTGAGGCAACTAGGGCGGCTAAGACTGATCGAAACTCGCGATTCAAATCACAATTCCTGCAATTGCCGCGGTCAAAAAGGCCGCGAGGCTACCCCCGATTACAGAACGAATTCCGAGTTCTGCCAAGTCGGATTTTCGGGTGGGCGCGATTCCGCCAATGCCGCCGATCTGGATGGCGATGGACGAAAAGTTGGCAAATCCACAGAGTGCGTAGGACAAAATAACAATCGTGCGGTCGGTCAACTGGCTGGCCAGCTGGGACATATGTAAATAGGCAACGAACTCATTCAAGACAACCTTTTCACCAAGGAGGGTTCCCGCCACCCCCGCTTCGTCCCAGGAAATGCCCATCACCCAGGCCATGGGCGCAAAAAGCCAGCCCAGGATAACTTCAAAAGTGAGTTCGGGCGGTTTGTCGCCGCGAATGAGGTGGGGAACGGCATCGACTCCCCATTGGTCAAAGCCAATCCCGGCGCCGATGGACTTGAGGACCGCATTAATGAGAGCGATCAAGGCAATGAAAGCCAGGAGCATGGCTGCGACGTTGAGGGCGAGGGAGAGACCTTCGCCAGCGCCGCGGGCTGCGGCTTCAATCAGGTTGCGATCGATTTTTTCTTCGACCGACTTGGGAACCGAGCCGAGGGTTTCCGGTTTGTTTTTTTCGGGGATCATGAGTTTGGAAATGGCCAAGGCCGCCGGAGCGGACATCACACTGGCGGTCAGTAAGTGCCCCGCAATTCCGGGAATGCGATCTTTCAGCATCATGGTATAGGCGGCCATGACTCCGCCCGCGACCGTGGCCATGCCCCCCACCATGACGGCAAAGAGCTCGGAGCGCGTCATGTTGGTCACAAAGGGGCGCACGAGCAATGGAGCCTCGGTTTGTCCCACGAAAATATTGGCCGAGACGGCGAGCGATTCGGCTCCGCTGATCTTCATGGTTCGCACCATGACCCAAGCAATAGCCCGCACGATCGCTTGCATGATTCCCAAGTGGTAGAGGACCGCCATCAAAGACGCCATAAAGATAATCGTTGGGAGTACTTGAAAGGCAAAAATAAAACCAGATTTACTTGGGTCCAGCATTTGGCCAAAAATAAACCGACTGCCTTCTTCGGTGTATCTCAGGACGGCGAGGATGGCGTCATTCGCCCAGCCAAAAAGGGGAGATAAGGGGCCGGTAAACCCGAGGGCGGGCACGCCCAGCACCAAGAGGGCAAGAATCAACTGCAGTCCCATCCCCCAGCCCACTAACTGCCAAGAGACGCGCCGACGGTCGTCGGAAAGCAAGTAAGCGATTGCCAAAAACACAATGAGGCCTGAAAAGCTGATAATCCGTTCCACCCCGGGTCCCCCTGTAGCTCATGTATAGGATGAGAAATGCCGACTCAAAATCGCCTGCGGTGGGAGTTGACTACCAAAGTCGCTGGCATCTGGGAAGCCTTCTTTACCGGATCACCATGTCAAAGAATTGCCAGCCAATTGGTTAAGTTCGCGGCGCTGCGACTGGGCATGGGCTTCGACGTAAACCACCGATAGGAGCAGTAAACTCAGAATTAAGAATTCGATGAGGCGACGAAGCATAAGGGCCCTGCACGGTTAAGTGAGAAACAGTCAACGCCTACATATATAAATGAGTGAGAGTTAAAATTCTAGAGAGCGAAAGTCGGTTTGGGAATTTTTCAAACGAGTCGGCGGGCCAAGGCTTGCGCCAGTCGGGCGGCGCTCGAAGGATCAAACTCGAGGAAAAGTTGCGGTTCAATCAATTCCAGCTCGATCAATGCCCATTGCTCCGTCTCAGGGTGGCGGATCAAATCAACTCGGGCGTAGAGGGGTGATTCGGGAAGTAGATCAAGGATTCGCCGGCCCACTTTGATGGCATCGGCCGAGGGTCGGCAGGGCTTGGTGAAGCCTCCGTACTTTTCTTGAACGCGAAAGTCACCGCGCTTGGGGATCTTTTGAACCGCATGTGAGAATTCTTGATCAAAGAACACTAAGGACCATTCCCCTTCTTGGGTGATCGAGGGCAAAAACTCTTGGATCATGAGCGGACCCCACCCACCCTGCTGGTAGGCCGCGGCCTGAGCGGGATAGGTGGCAGGAGACTCGAGCAAATAAGTGCCACGGGCCGAGGCCGAAACCTGGGGTTTAAGCACCCAACTTTTGCTGGGACCACCCGAAGGCCAAAGCATCGCGCCTTGGACGTCCTGAATTTGGTCGTACCAAAAAGTGAGGGGGATGGCGACCCCTTGCATTTCCAGATCGCGGAGGTAGGTTTTTGTGGAATTCCACTCGATGAGGGGCAGACGATTGAACAGGGGCCGATTGGTCTGACTGAGGTTACGGAGGGTGCGCAAAAATTCGTTTAAATGTCGGGTATAGTCCCAGGTGGTGCGTATGAGGACTGCCCCCGTTGGGTGGGCCGAGCCATTGAGTCTCTGCCATGGGACAAACTCGGTATTAAAACCCAGGGTCTGCAGTTGCGTCAAAAGCAGTCGATCCTCGGCGATGGGTTCAAGGATTTCATTGCAAGTGAGCAAACTGACGGTTTTGGCCATGACTTGAGGCTAATGGGTTGTTTTGGCCGAAGCAAGCTGCTTAAATGTTTTCTCTATGAACCGGGCTCGAGCTTTGTTTGTCAAAACTCCCGACGAATGCGTTCAGTTGATCATCGAGCGTGTGGGTCCCGATTTGCGCGTGGCCACCCCGTTGGCGGTCGGTAAACCCAACCAATTGCTGAATGCGCTTTATCAGCGAGTTAAGCAGGACTCGTCCTTGAGTCTGACCTTGTACACGGCCCTCACTTTAGAAAAACCCAAAGGGCGTTCCGACCTCGAGCGCCGCTTTGTCGAACCGATGGCGGCCCGATTGTTCGCGGATTATCCCGACTTGGACTATGAAGTCGATCGGGTCAACGGTCGCTTGCCGAGCAACGTAAAAGTGATCGAATTTTATTTTCCGGCCGGCAAGTTCATGGAAAATCGCCATGCCCAGCAGGATTACATTAGCGCCAACTACACTCATGTGGCCCGTGATCTGCTGGATCGGGGAGTGAATGTTCTGTGCCAGATGGTTGCCATTCGCCAGGCCTCCGACGGGAGCGCGGATGTCAGTTTGGGAAGTAATCCCGATGTGGCCGTTGATCTGATGACGGCCATGCGGTCGAGCGGTCGGCCCGTGGCCTTTGCCGCCCAAGTCAACGGTCAAATGCCCTTTATGTATGGCGACGCGCTCAAGAGTGCTGACGATTTTGATTTTGTGGTGGAAGACTCGCGCTGGGATTTTCCGCTGTTTGCCCCCCCTAAAACTTCGGTTCCGGAGGCGGAGTTTGCTGTCGGGGCCTATTGTTCTGCGCTGGTGCGCGACGGGGGAGAGCTGCAAGTGGGGATAGGGGCCCTCGGCGATGCCGTGGTGTATTCTTTGTTGCTGCGCCATCAGCGCAACGAAGAGTATTGCCGCGTTTTGCGTGACCTGGGTGTCTTTGACAAGTTTGGGCCGCTGCTAGATCGGCTGGGGGGCGCTGAGAGTTTTTCCGAAGGGCTTTTTGGGGCCAGTGAAATGGTGGTGGATGGTTTTTACCACTTGTTTAAGGCCGGTGTCATCAAGCGCAAGGTGTACGATGACTTGCCCTTGCAACGCTTGATGAACGAAAAACTGATCACCGAAATGGTGACCCCGGAAACCCTGGTGCATCTGGTGGCCCGCCGGGCGGTGCACGTGCGGTTGACCTTTGAAGACACGCGATATCTCAAGCAGTGGGGAGTCTTCCACGAGCGGGTGAAATGGAACGACGGCCATTTGGAGTTAGTCAATGGCGATCGGCGAATTCCAAATCTCGAAGACCCGGCGACTCGTCAGTGGGTCATGCAGTATTGCCTAGGCGAACGACTCAAGGGCGGCGCCGTGATTCATGGGGGATTCTTTTTAGGGCCGCGCTCTTTTTATGAGGGCTTACACCAACTCACTGAAGATGAGCGGCATTTGATTCAAATGCGCTCGGTTCGCAAAATCAACCAGTTGTACGGCCATGAGGAGTTGGATCGTCTGCATCGCAAAGATGCGCGGTTCATCAACACTTGTCTCAAAGTCACCTTGTTGGGTCATGTGGTATCCGATGCCCTTGAGGATGGTCGAGTGGTGAGTGGCGTCGGGGGACAATATAACTTTGTGTCGATGGCCCATGCGCTGCCTGATGGACGAAGCATCATGAATTTGCGCAGCACCCGAGGGAGCGGCTCCACTCTGCAATCAAACTTGGTTTTTAAGTACGGTCATGTCACCATTCCTCGCCATCTGCGCGATTTGGTGGTGACCGAGTATGGGGTTGCAGATCTGCGGGGCAAAACCGACTCGGAAGTGGTTGGGGCTTTACTCAATGTGGCTGATTCGCGATTTCAAGAAGCTTTACGTCGAGAGGCGGTGCGCGCTGGCAAGCTCGCCAGTGATTATCGTATACCGGAAGTGTTTCGTCAGAATCGCCCCGAGCAATACCTCAGGGTACTCGAACACTACCGCCACCAAGGACTGTTTCCGCCGTTTCCCTTCGGGACCGACCTCACTGAAATGGAAATTGTGGTGGGACGGGCCTTAAAGCTACTCAAAAAAAGGCTGCATCAGCCTCGAGAATTGGCGGCGGTCTTTTGGCGGGGTCTCAAGGTCAATCCTCAAGAGGCCAGGTACCGGTTGCCGCTCGAGCGGATGAAACTGGCTGAACCGCGTTCGCTCAAGGAGCGCCTCTATCAGCGTTTACTTTTAGGAGCCTTGGTCGGGAGCGGCCGATGAGTCGGATTTGGCGGGCGGAACTCAACGACCTCGATCGCTTGATTGCACAGCTTGGCCGTGAGGGTTTTGAAGTCATTGGTCCGCGGGTAGAGGGCCAAGCCATCAGTTACGGTCCTATCCAGAGAGTGGCGGATCTGCCTGTGGGCTGGACGGAAGAACAATCCGCAGGTCATTACCGTTTAC
This sequence comes from Bdellovibrionales bacterium, assembly GCA_020850475.1. Classification (GTDB taxonomy): domain Bacteria; phylum Bdellovibrionota; class Bdellovibrionia; order Bdellovibrionales; family UBA1609; genus JADZEO01. The sequence continues at coordinate 14,561 of JADZEO010000107.1, forward strand.
GCCGCCGCAACGATCAAAGTGTTTTTGGTTTTACGGTGGGACCTCAGGGCTGGCGGCGGTATCTTCAGCTTCCCAAGGAGAGTTTGTTCTCGGCGGACCGCAATCATCGGGGACAATGGCAGGTTCAGGAGACTCCAACGCTTGCACCCAAGCGGGCGTTACTGGGTGTGCGCAGCTGCGAATGGCAAGCCATTAAAATTCAAGATCGGGTTTTTGAGCGTCCGGGTTCGGTTGACCAACCTTATCAGCGGCGACGCGAATCCTTATTCGCCATCGGTGTCGATTGTGTCACTTCGGCACCTACGTGTTTTTGCACCAGCCTGGGCGGAGGGCCCAAAGTCGGAGAGGGAGTGGATCTGGCTTTGACCGAGGTGGTGAATTCCCACCAGCATTTTTTCTTGATTCGCGCTGGGACCCCGCAGGGTGAAGGGCTGCTGACAAAATTAAACTTGGGAGTCGCCGACGCGATCCAAATTAAAGAGGGCGAACGGCGCATTGAACACACCCGCACCCAGGTCGCGGGACACTGGAAGGTGGATGTTAAACGCCTGCGTGAGGATTTGCTCGCGAACTGGAATCATCGGTATTGGGAGGAGTTGGGGAATAAATGTTTGGCCTGTGCCAACTGCACTCTCGTTTGCCCCACCTGCTTTTGTTCTAATACCGTCGAAGAGGTAAGTCTCGAAGGCGACCGTGTGGAGCGGTTTCGGCAATGGGACAGTTGCTTTACCGCAGATCACGGTTACCTCCATGGGGGGCAAGTCCGTCCTGACGTGAAATCTCGTTATCGCCAGTGGCTCACCCACAAACTGGCCACTTGGCAAGATCAGTTTGGTGAAGTCGGCTGCACCGGCTGCGGCCGTTGTGTGGTTTGGTGTCCGGTCGGCATTGATTTACGACAAGCGGTCGAGGCTTTGGCCCAACCCGAGGGGGAACTATGAAGAGCGCGGAGATCAAGGCTTTGTTGTTGGCTCAACCCTTGTTCAAAGGGTTGGACGAGACTCAATTGTCCAGCCTTGCCAGTGAAGCCAAAGTAAAATCCTTTCGGGCGGGACAGTATCTGGCGCACGAGGGTGAAAGTGCCGATGCATTTTATCTGCTGCTTGACGGGAGAGTGGAAATCTTGACGGATGCGGGGGCCAAAAAACAGGTTTTGCAAACCATTGGGCCCGGCGAAGTGTTCGGGTGGTCCTGGATAGTGCCGCCCTATCGTTGGAACTTCGACGCTCGCGCCGCGGTCGCCTCCCGCGCCCTGGTTCTGGCGGGTCAACCTCTGCGCGTGCGTTGCGAAGAGGACCCGCGCTTTGGCTATCAATTGATGAAGCGATTTGCCACAATCATGGTGTCGCGCCTCAGAGCCACCCGATTACAGGTGCTCGATGTCTACGGGCGAGAGCCGTCGGCCCATCGATGAATTCCTCTTCGTTAACCCCGCAAGTCTGGACGGTTCAAAACAAACGTCAGGAGACCGACGACGTGTGGACCCTCACCTTGGCGCGCAAGGGCGGGAAGTGTGAGTTTCTACCGGGTCAGTTTAACATGATCGGGGCTTTCGGGAGCGGCGAAGTGGCGATTTCGGTGAGTCAAGCAGGCACGACAGCCGGGCAGGTGATCCACACCATTCGCCGCGTGGGCCGCTCGACCTCGGCTCTGGTGGAACTCAAAAAAGGTGATCAAGTGGCACTTCGCGGGCCTTTTGGTCGCGGCTGGCCTCTGACGCAAGTGCGGGGACAAGATTTGATCTTCGTGGCGGGGGGACTGGGCCTTGCTCCGCTTCGTCCTGCCATTCATCGGGTCCTTCAGCAGCGTGAGCACTACGGGCGCCTGGTGTTGATTTACGGGGCTCGATCGCCGGATCAACTCTTGTTTTTGTCTGAGGTCAAACGGTGGTCGCAGCGTCAGGGTTTCAAAGTGGAACTCACCGTGGATCATGCCACGCGCGGTTGGCGCGGCCATGTGGGGGTCGTCACCAGTTTGTTTGAAACTCTCAAGTTCGAGCCTCATCAAACTCACAGTCTGATCTGTGGGCCGGAAGTCATGATGCGCTTTGTGGCTCTTGAACTGGAGAGCAAAGGACTGGGGCGCGAGCGCATGTGGTTGTCGATGGAGCGGAACATGAAGTGTGCGGTCGGCATTTGCGGCCATTGTCAGTATGGTTCGAGTTTTGTTTGCCAAGATGGGCCCGTTTATTCGTTTGACCAAATTGACCAGTGGCTGACACGAAAGGGAGTGTGAGATGACCCGGAGGCGTCCGCGGTTGGCGGTTTGGAAATTCACTTCCTGCGACGGGTGCCAACTCAGCTTGCTGGATTGCGAAGATGAGCTTTTGACTTTGGACCGGCATATCGACATTGCTTATTTTATGGAGGCCACCAGCCGGGCCGAGCCGGGGCCTTATGACCTGTCGTTAGTGGAAGGCTCGATTTCGACGCCTGAGCAATTGGAACAGATCGTTCGCATTCGTGACCAGTCGCGAGTGGTGGTGGCGATCGGAGCTTGTGCCACGAGTGGGGGCCTTCAAGCTTTGCGCAACTTTGCCGATATCGACGAGATGACCCGCGTTGTTTATGCCAGTCCCGCGCACATCCAGACCTTGAGTTGCTCCACCCCGATTTCCCAACACATCGCAGTTGATTTTGAGTTGCAGGGCTGTCCCATCTCCAAAACTCAGTTGCTCGAAGTCTTGGGGGCTTTTTTGCGGGGCGAACGCCCGGTGCTCCCCACCTACAGTGTTTGTGTCGAGTGTAAACTCCAAGGAGTTTTGTGTTTGTCCGTCAGCCAGGGGCGGACCTGTTTGGGACCCATCACCCAAGCTGGCTGCGGCGCTTTGTGTCCTCGTTACGACCGCGGCTGTTTTGGCTGCTATGGTCCCAAGGAATTGTCTCAGCCTCGCGCTCTGGGAGAATTTGTTAAAGCCCAGCACAAGGTTTCGGATCGAGATTGGGTGCGCTGGTTGCGCAGTTACCAGGCCGGCGCGAGCGAATTCGCCAAAGAAAGTGAACGTCATGAAAAAGACCGCTAAAAAAACCTCGTCCAAATCAGTCGGCAAGTCAGCCGGCAAGTCAGCCGGCAAATCAGCCAGCAAGTCAGCCGCCAAGTCAGCCGGCAAATCTAAAAAGGCTCGGCGGCAAGCAAAACCCGTCCGCGATCGCCGGCAAGCGGCGACCAAAGTCATCAAGGTCGACTATTTGGCGCGGGTTGAAGGTGAGGGAGCCCTCTTTTTGAAATACCAACGGGGAAAGGTGGAGGAAGTGCGACTCAAAATCTTTGAGCCGCCGCGATTCTTCGAAGCCTTTCTGCAGGGCCGAGATTTTAGCGAAGCACCTGATATCACCTCGCGCATTTGTGGGATCTGCCCGGTGGCCTATCAAATGAGTGCCGTGCACGCCATGGAAAATGCTGCCGGAGTGGTTGTGCCGAAGGGAATTCGCCAACTGCGCCGGCTCTTGTATTGCGGGGAGTGGATTGAAAGTCACGTCCTCCATATTTACATGCTCCACGCTCCCGACTTCTTGGGCGTTCCCGATGTCATGACCATGGCTCGGCAATACAAAGACGAAGTCGAACGGGGCCTACGACAAAAAAAACGCGGCAATCTGATTGTGAAGACCCTGGGAGGGCGCGAAATTCATCCCATCAATGTCAAAGTGGGGGGCTTTTACTCCTTACCGCCTTGGGAGGAATTAGCCCGGTTGCGCGAGGAATTGGTTCAAGGACGAGACGAGGCTTGGGCCACCTTGCGCTTTGTTAAAGGTTTTGAGTTTCCGGACTTCTCTCGCGAAGTTGAACTGGTGAGCTTAGTGAATTCGCAAGAGTATCCGATGAACGAGGGGCGCATTCGTTCCAGTACCGATCTCGACATTGCAGCGCAAGAGTTTGAAGCGCACTTTGAAGAAGAACACATCGCCTATTCGCATGCGTTGTTTTCGAAGCGTCGTGGGCGAGGAAGTTATTTGGTCGGACCGATGGCTCGGTTCAGCCTTAATTATCCGCAACTGAGCGCGGTGGCCCGGCAAGGTGCTGACGAAGTGGGGCTGGCACCGGGTTGCCAAAATCCGTTTAAGAGTATTCTCGCTCGTGCCGTCGAAGTGCTTTACGCCTTTGACGAAGCCGTGCGACTCCTGGATAACCTCGAGAGACCCGCTGGTCCGAGCGTGCCGGTGGAATTTACCCAGGCCGCACGAGGAGCATGGGCGACCGAGGCGCCGCGGGGTTTGTTGTATCATCGTTATGAAATCCAAGCGGATGGGTCGATTAATACCGCCCAAATTATTCCTCCCACTTCGCAAAATCAACGCACGATCGAAGAAGACGTACGAGAGCTGGTGTTGGCACATCCGGAATTGGACGAAGATCGTTTGCGCCATCGCTGTGAGCAGGCAATTCGTAATTACGACCCTTGTATTTCATGCGCCACGCACTTTTTGAAAATCAAAAAAGAGGTGGTCGCATGAGGCGTCCGCTCGTAATCGGAGTCGGCCAGCGGTGGCGTGGTGACGACGCTGAGGGGCCGCGCCTCGTGGAGCTGCTCAAGGGGAGTATGGCTGACCTCGCTGATTTCTTGGTGATTGAGGGTGATCCACTTGAACTTTTGGACCATTGGGAAGGGCGATCCTGCGTGGTCATCATTGATGCTTACGAAGATTCTCGGCAGACAGGCGAAGTGCGCCATTGGTGTCTATCACCCCAAACCGCGATGACGGCACAGGACCTGCCATTTGTGACCGGCGGATTTTCCTCGCATCTCGTGGGACTGCCGGAGACTTTGAGGTTGGGTGAGGCCTTGGGACGAAATCCCAGTGAGATCCATCTACTGGGTATTCCCGCAAAGAATTTCGCCTTGGCGCAAATTCCACCGCCCTCAACGAACGGCGGACGGGCGGCGATGGAAAACGAGGTGATGCAAAGGGTGAGGAACATTCTCAACCGGGGAGTTGGATCATGCATGAGTCAGGAATGATTCGGTCTCTCGTCCATAAGATGAACGAAATCTCCCGAGCCAACGGGGGTGGCGCGATCGCGCTGGTGAAAATCCGAATCGGTGCCTTGGCAAACATCTCAGCCACCCACTTTCGGGAGCACTTTGAAATCGAAACGGTGGGCACCATTGCCGAAGGTGCGACTCTGGAAGTTGAAGAGCACCAAGACCCCTCGGACCCTCATGCCGCGGAGATCGTCCTTGAAAGTGTCGAGGTGGAGCTCAAGTGAATGTGACTCGGAGGCGATTGTCATTAACGGGCTTGGTTCAGGGCTTAGGGGTCAGGCCCTTTGTGTACAATTTAGCTCGCGACCTGGGCCTTTCAGGATTTGTGCAAAATACTTCCGGTGGATTATTGGTCGAAGTCCAAGGGCCCGAGATGCGACTGGATGAGTTTGCCTTGCGACTTCGAAGCGAAAAACCGCCGTTGGTGGAATTCCGCAAGTGGGAGGAACAAAACTGCGCCGTGGATTTGTCTGGCGAGAATTTTTCTATTCGTGAGTCGAGTGAAGACAACCAACGCAGCTCTTGGGTGTTGCCGGATTTGGCGATGTGTCCTGAGTGTCGGTCTGAGATTTTTAATTCTCAAGAACGTCGATATCGGTACCCGTTTACTAATTGCACCTATTGTGGCCCGCGCTATTCGATAATTGCCGGTCTGCCCTATGACCGACCGAGAACCTCGATGGCCCGCTTTGCCATGTGTGAGTCGTGTCGGTCCGAGTATGAGGATCCGACGAACCGGCGCTTTCATGCCCAGCCGATTGCCTGTGCGGATTGTGGACCGCAGGTGGAGTTGTGGAATTCCCAAGGTGAGGTGCTCTTCTGCCGCGAACAGGCCTTGGCTCAGGCAGTCGCAGTCTTGCGGCGAGGTGAGATACTCGCAGTCAAGGGTTTGGGTGGGTTTCACTTGTTGGTTGATGCCGAAAATGGTGAGGCGGTTGCACGCTTGCGCCAGCGCAAACGACGTGGGGACAAACCCTTTGCAGTGATGTTCAATTCCCTGGAGGCGGTCCAGGCCGTGGCCTCGGTCTCCGAAACCGCGTCATCGTGGCTGACCAGCTCCGTTCAACCCATTGTTTTGGTTCGTTGTCATGACCAAGTAAAGTGGGCAGACAGTGCTCCTGGGCAAAATTATTTGGGAGTGGTGCTCCCTTATACGCCCCTTCATGCTTTGCTGCTCAGCGATTTTGGTCGGCCTGTGGTTTGTACAAGTGGCAATTTGTCGGAAGAACCCATTTGCATCGATGAGCATGAAGCCTTGGCCAAGCTCAGTGGCATCGCGGATGCCTTACTGGTGCACAACCGTCCGATTTTGCGCGCGGTCGAAGACTCGGTTCTTCAGGTGGTCGGCGGGCGACCAATGGTTTTGCGTCGAGGCCGAGGTTTGGCTCCCAGTGTTTGGCCGAGTGCAGACGAAACGGCAACCGTCAGCTTTGCTCTCGGCGGAGATTTAAAGCATGCCATGGGAATTGCCCGCGGCCAGGAGTTCATCTTGGGTACCCACGTGGGTGATGTGGCGGAAGCCGAGGCCTATGCCCAGATGGTGAGTGAAGTGAAGTCGTGGCGAGAGTTTTTTGCAGTTAAAGATCCAACCTACTTGGTCGACTGTCATCCCCAATACCACACCCACCAATGGGCGTGGTCTCAGAGTCAGAAGGTCGCCGAGTTGCAACACCATCGCGCTCATGTTTGGTCGCTTTGGGCTGAGCACGGTGGGCCCCAGGAAGATTTTGCGGTTGTGTGGGACGGCTCGGGGCTTGGGGAAGATGGCAGTATTTGGGGCGGAGAATTCTTGGTCGGCGGCAGCGATGGTAATTTGTTGCGCTGGGGCTCCTTGCGACCCTTTCAACTGTTTGGTGGTGATCGCGGCGTCCGCGATTGTCGTCGCAGTGCTTGGTCTCTGTTAACTGACACCTTGGGTGAGAGTTGGTCATCGGCCTTCGGGTGGCCTCAGGAATTTCTCCCGAGTGCGGGTGAATTGGCGTTGTTCCAGTGCAAATCGGGTCGACCTTCGTGGCCGACCACCAGCATGGGACGAATCTTTGATGCGGTGGCCGCAATTTTGGGTTTGGTTGCAAAGCCCGTCAGTTTTGAGGGACAAGCTGCCATGCTTTTGCAAGCGCAAGCCGAATTGAGTGACCAAGTGAGTGCGCCGTTTACCTGGGAGTGGATTCAGCACGACGGCCTGTGGCAGGCCGACTGGCGGCCGATGATTCGCGCGCTCGTTGAGGAACTGGGCCGGGGCGCAAGAGTGCCCGAACTGGCGCGGCGGTTTCATCTGAGCCTGGTGCAAATGATAATGGTGGGCTGGCAGCTTCAGCGGCCCCGATCGCGACGGATGATTGTAGCGGGCGGATGTTTTCAAAATAAATTATTGCTCGAGTTGCTTATCGAGAGGTGTCAGCAGGAGCAGATTGAAGTGGCCTGGCCGCAACTGAACCCCCCGAATGATGGAGGTTTGGCCTTGGGGCAATTGGCCTGGTGGAAGTTTCAACAAAGGAAAAAAACATGTGTTTAGGAGTGCCGGGCAGAATCGAAAGCATCAGTGGCGAAGGCTTGTTGCGCAGAGGTCAAGTGAGTTTTGCGGGGGTGGCGCGCGAGGTGGCCTTGACCTATGTGCCGGAAGCCAAGGTGGGCGACTTTGTAGTCGTTCATGTTGGTGTGGCCATCTCAGTCTTAAGCGAAACGCAAGCCCAACGAGCCTTTGATGCCTATCGCGAACTTGAAGGAGATCCCAATGAAGTTTGTGACTGAGTTTCGCGATCGCGAACTGGTAGAACGGGAAGCCAAGCGCATTCATCAAGTGGTGACTCGCCCTTGGCGCATCATGGAAGTTTGTGGCGGGCAAACCCACGCTCTACTCCGGTATGGCCTCGTCAGCCTTTTGCCGGAACAAGTTAAGTTGATTCACGGACCTGGCTGCCCCGTGTGCGTGACTCCCATCGAAGTGCTGGATTGTGCGGTGGCTTTAGCGGAACAGCAGGGAGCCATTCTCTGTTCTTTCGGCGATATGCTTAAGATTCCGGCGTCCAACGGCAATTTGTTTCAATGCCGAGCCCGCGGTGGCGATGTGCGAGTAGTGGATTCTCCGCTTGAAGCTTTGTCCCTTGCCCAGCAGAATCCCCATCGCGAAGTGGTCTTTCTCGCCGTCGGTTTTGAGACCACCGCTCCGGCTCATGCGCTGGCGGTGTTGCAGGCGCGTGAGTTGGGACTGAGCAACTTTTCTTTGCTGGTGTCTCACTATTTGGTTCCCCCTGCCTTGCGGTTGATTCTCAGTAATCCGAAGGCTCAGGTCGATGGCTTTTTGGCGGCGGGACATGTTTGTACAGTGATGGGAGCTGAGGAATATCGGCCGATTGTCGAAGAATTCCAAGTGCCGATTGTTGTGACTGGTTTTGAACCAGTCGACTTGATGCAAGGAATTCGCATGGTCGTGGAACAACTGGAAGCCGGCCGCGCAGAGCTCGAGAATCAATATGTCCGCAGTGTGGCGACTCAAGGCAACCCGACGGCGCGCGCGGCGATTGCCCAGGTTTTCGAGCCGATCAAGCAAAATTGGCGGGGATTAGGAAGTTACGACGAAAGTGGTCTTGGGCTTAGAGCGGATTTTGCTCACTTTGATGCCCGCAAGAAATTTAACTTGAACTTGGTACCTGCGGCCGCCAATTCTTGCTTAGGTGGTGACATTATGATGGGCATTAAGAAGCCTTGGGACTGCGAGAAATTTGGCAACGAATGCTCGCCGGATCACCCGCTGGGTGCGCCCATGGTGTCGGCCGAGGGAGCTTGTGCGGCTTATTTTAAATACGAAATGACGGAGAAACCCACATGAACCAAGACAACTCCCGCATTATTTTAGCCCACGGCAACGGTGGCAAATTGCAGGCGGATTTGCTGGCCAATTGGATTTTTCCAGAGTGGGGTGGAGTCGTACTGCCCGCCGATCGCGACAGTCAAATCATGCCGTGGTCGTCCTCGCAACTGGTTATGAGTACAGATTCCTTCGTCGTTGATCCCTTGTTTTTCCCAGGGGGCGACATTGGTCACCTGGCTGTCTGTGGTACTACCAACGATCTCGCCATGAGTGGGGCTGAACCACGATTTTTAATGTGCAGTTTTATCCTGGAGGAAGGTTTACCCTTAAATGATCTGAGGCGCGTGGCGCGGTCCATTGGTCAAGTGGCTCGAGAACTCAAACTCCAAATTGTCGGTGGCGACCTAAAGGTGGTGGAGCGGGGCAAGGGTGACGGGATGTTCATTAATACTTCGGGAGTGGGTTGTTTGAGAGGGGGCAAAACTCCAGGCCCCGAACGTCTTCGTCCGGGACAGCGAGTGCTGGTGAGTGGCGACTTGGGTCGGCATGGACTGGTGGTGTTGCTGTCACGCGAGGGAATTCAGTTCACCTCTGAACTCCAGTCGGACTGTGCGCCGCTGTGGCCTGCCGTTCGAGCGCTTCAGGATGCTGCCATTGACCTCAAATGTTTGCGTGACCTCACTCGCGGAGGTTTGGCGACGGCGCTTCACGAACTTGCGCAGTCTTCGGGACAATCTTTTTTGATTCACGAAAATCACCTGCCGTTGCTCGAGCCGGCGCGGGGAGCCTGCGAGGTTTTAGGAATCGAGGCCGTTTACTTAGCGTCGGAAGGCACGATGTTGGTGGTGGTGGACGAAGAGGACGTGGCACCGACTCTCGAAATTTTGCGAGCCCGATCCGGGCACCAGCTGGCTTGCGAAATCGGGCAAGTGGTGAGCACCAACCCCGATCTTGGTCCTGAGACGCGACTTCAGGCCGAGTGGGGAGCTCCGCGACGACTCGGGCCGCTGCTCTATGAAGCCTTGCCGCGAATCTGCTAGAGCCTCTTCCGCAAGGATGAAACCAGCAGAGCGGCGAGGGGCGGCCAAATCTCATCCTTAGAGAGTGGTAGAGTGTGATTCGGCGCAAACTTTGGCGCCGAGGTGATGTTTCGGTGTGAGACAGTGGCGAGATTTTTGAGCTGGACTCGCACAGGTTGGTTTAGGGATTCGAGCTCAATTAAGTCGACTCTGGGAAAGGCCGATGAATGGATGCTGGCCGAGATATCAGAAGGGAGTCGGCATGGGTTTGGACCCTCAGTCGCGAGTATTAATAGTGGATGATTTTGAGCTGATGCGAACCATGCTCAAGCGGGCCTTGGGAGCGTTTGGCTTTACCAACTTTACCGAAGCCGCCGATAGCAACGTGGCCGACCAACTGATGGTTGAGGCCACGGTCACGCGCCGACCCTTTTCGTTGGTGTTTTTAGATTGGAATTTACCGGGATCGACGGGCTATGATTTGCTGTGCAAGTGGCGGGGAAATCCTCGTCTGGCAGAGCTTGCGATTATCATGGTTACGAGTGAATCGGATCGTGAAAAAGTTCAAGCGGCGCTCAAAGCTGGAGCCAACGACTATATTTGCAAGCCCATTTCAATCGATAAACTAAAAGAAAAATTGGAAGCGGTCGGACTCGGCAAAGTCCGATCGGCCTGAGGATACAACTATGGGTGCCCTAAAAAAGAATTGTCCTCCGGAATTTCAACTCACCGACCAAGTCGCTACGATCGTTGAAAAAAATGTACGTGATGTTTTCTTGTCGATGTTTAACCTCGAAGCCGAGACCGGCAAACCTCGATTTGAGCAAGATCATGTTAACCAAGGGGATGTGTCGGGAACCGTCGGCATGGTCCAAGAAGAAATGGAAGGCACGCTAACCGTGTCATTTCCGAAGCGCACCATCTACAATATTTTGGCGCAGATTTACAATCGCGAGTTCACCTCGGTTGATCAAAGCGTCAAAGAGGGAGTGGGTGAGCTGACCAATGTCATCTACTCGATGATCAAGCGGGGCCTTAACGAAACGGGCTATGACTTCAAGATGGCTATTCCCGACATCATAGTTGGCGACAATCACCAAATCTTTAAGATCCAGACTGGACCGACTCTTGTCCTGCCCTTTGTGTTGAGCGGCGAGGCCTTCGAGGTTTCCATCACCATTCGCGGTGGAGTCCGGCCCAAGAACCGGCACTAGGTCACTAGGCGATAATTGCCTAGTGGCTCGCGAGACGAGTCAACTTTTCAACAGGACAAATCGTTAGAAGTGCGCTCTGACTGTAAGACTGGTCTGACGCTTCAATCGAGATTTTCATAACATGAGAATATATAGATAACGAAAACGACCAGCGCGTGTCCGCGGGATAGAGAATCGTTTTATGTTTGATGACTTAATTGGCCAGTATGTTGTCGAAGCACTTGAGAATCTCGAGAAGTGGGAAGGCTCGTGCCTTAAGCTGGAGCAAGGTTTTGATGAGAGCAGCGCCAAACAACTCTATCGCATCGCTCATAATCTCAAAGGGGGCGCGCAAATCTTTGGACTCGAGGAGCTGATAAAATTCTGCCATCGGCTCGAGGACTTGCTTCGCCCCGTGATGAACCGTGAATGCGAAGTGACGCCCGGGTTGATTGGCTTTCTGTTGCAGACCGAGGGTGTTCTACGTCACTGGATCAGCCAGCTCAACGACAACAGTAAGTTCCTTCCGGATTTGGGCGTGATTAGACCTCGGCTTGAGCAGTTAATTGCGGCAGCGGCTAACCGAGCGCAAGCAGATCCTCAGGAGGCCACCAGCGAGCCTGCTGATCCCAAGTCAACTGCGAAAAAGGTCAAACGGGCGGCGACTGAGGGAACGGTCAGTTCAAACGGCACCATTCGAGTCGCGGCGACTAAGCTCGACGAATTAATTCAACTGATTGGCGAGCTCTCGCTTAACCAGTCGATTGTGAATCAGTTCGTCGGCAGAGTGGCTAAAGAAAATGAAGTATTCGCCAACGCGGTGGCATCGACCAGCAAAATTGCGAAGGCCCTGCAGACCGCGGCTCTGGATTTACGGATGCAACCGCTGCAAGGCGTGTTTCAAAGGCTGCGGCGAACGGCTGCAGATTTGGTGAGAACGCAAAATAAGGAAGTCGAGATTGAAATCGTTGGCGAAGACGTGGCGCTCGATCGCACGGTTATTGAACGGGTGACCGAACCGTTGATTCACTGTATTCGCAACGCCATTGATCATGGCGTTGAAACCCCGGCGGAGAGAAAGCAGTTTGGCAAATTGCCGAAGGCCCTGCTGCGAATTCAAGCTCTCAATGAAGCCGGTGGCGTGGGTATCTCCATTAGTGATGATGGTCGGGGAATCGACACTGATCTCATCTTTAAAAAGGCGATTGAAAAAGGGCTGATTGAGGCCCACGCCGAATTGGGCCACCGCGAGAGAATGGAACTGATTTTTCTCCCCGGTTTTTCTACCGCTGCCACCGTCACCGATGTTTCGGGTCGCGGGATCGGAATGGACATCGTTAAGAACGCCGTGGATGCCTTGGGTGGTGAACTCGCCGTGGAATCTGAGCTGGGAATCGGAACCACGATACGGATGAACCTGCCGATTAATCTCAGCATCATGGATGCTCTCGTGGTCGAAGTGGACGGGCTCGATTATGCCGTCCCGACCAAAGATCTCTCCGAGGTCATCGATCTTAACGACTACCGAGTCGAGAGTTCGGGGCAATCTCAAAAGATGATTAGTTTGCGGGGACGAGTGGTACCCCTCAATCCGCTGCGGCGCTACTTGCCCCAATCTCGAGTGGGTGTGCGGGCAGTCGTGGATGGCGAGTGGGGCACTCTCCCAGCCCTGGTCTACGAAAGTGAATTTGGTAAGTTCGCCTTTTGGGTCGATGCCGTCAAACAGCAGCAACAGGTCTTCGTGCGGCCCTTGGCGGATCACCTCGCACATGTTCCTGGCATAGCGGGTGCCACCATTCTTTCCAACGGCGAACCCAGTATGATCGTCAGTCTGCCGGTCATTTCCAAACGAATGACATCAAAAATGAGGTCTGCATAATGGATTTTTCCAATAGCGATGAGGCTGATAATGATAAATACCTGCTCTTTCTGTTGGGCGGCGAAATCTACGGGGTTCCACTCTTAGGAGTTAAGGAAGTGATTGAGTTTCGACAGGCCAAGCCGGTTCCCAATATGGTCGATTATTTTGACGGCGTGATTAACCTCCGAGGTGAGATCGTCGGTGTACTCGATTTGCGGCGCAAGTTGGGACTTGCTGCCAAGTCCAGTCGTTGCCAACTGATCTTCTCGACGCGCCGGGGAACACTCGCCGCCACCGTGGATGCGGTTCAGTCGGTGGTGAGCATTCCCGGTGCGGCTATTGATCGCGAACCCAATGTCGAGTCTAAGATCGAGCAAAAGTATTTAATTGGGGTGGGTACGCACGAGGACCGCCTCATTACCCTGTTGGACTTTCAAAACTTGTTGACCGAGGCCCAGTTAGATCAAGTCACGGATTTGGTTGGTTAGAGGAGGATTTATGCGATTTTGGGATTACTTTCTCGTTCCCAATCGTTCCATCGGACATCGAATAGTGATTCCGGTGAACTTGTTTATTGCGCTCTTTTTGGCCCTCGTCGGATATTTGCAGATCGAAAATCAGGAAGCCTTGTTAAAGCGGGGAAATGACGAAAAGGTCCAGGCCTTGGCCATGTCGCTGGAAGCCTCAAATGCCCTGGCAGTGAAACATCAAGACAAGACTCTGCTCGGACATATCGGGAAGCAGCTCTTGCAGTCGCACGTGGTTGACGGCCTGATCGTTTACGATGCCGCCGATCGAGTGATCGTGAGCGTGGGCGACGAAGCCTTTCAAATGGCCCCTGCCAAAGTTTCTCGCAACTTTGTTGACGAGCTCGGGATCACCTTTGGCCGGCTTGAGATCTATTACAATTATCACCAGGCCATTTCTCAGGCCCGTCAATCGGTGTCGATCGTGGCTCTGATCGTCGTGGGCGTCCAACTCCTGATGTCGATCTTTATATTGCTGTTGGTTCGGAGAATCGTTCAACCGCTCAATCGGATGCGCCACCAGCTAGAAAAAGGCACAACCGTAAATGAAGAAACGAGTTTGACCCTCAAGTCGTCTGCCGAACAATTGTCCTCATCGAGTGCGGGCCAAGCGTCGGCCGTGCAAGAGTCGGTCTCGGCAATGGCCGAAATGAAGAGTATGATAGGTCAGACTGCCGGTCACGTGAATGAATGCCAGCGGATGTCGGAAGGTGTGAAGCAGAGAACCCAAGATGGCAGCCGCATTATGGGCGATATGGCCACCTCGATGGTGTCGATTGAGAGTTCCAATCAACAATTGGAAAATTTGGTTTCTATCATCAGTGAGATTCGCAGCAAGACGAAGATCATTAACGATATCGTATTTAAAACCCAGCTGCTGTCATTTAATGCCTCCATTGAGGCGGCCCGAGCCGGCCAGCACGGCAGGGGATTTGCGGTGGTGGCGGAAGAAGTCGGAAACCTAGCGCAAATGTCCGGCAAGGCGTCCAAAGAGATTGAGAGCCTTCTGCAAAACAGTCAGCAGAAGGTGCAGCAAATGATTGCGGATTTGCAGTCGAGAATTACCGACGGCAAGGGTGTCACCAAAGAAGCCATGGACACCTTCCAAGAAATCTCTGAGCAGATCGTAATCATGTCCAATAAAATTCGCCAGATTGGTGAAGCAACCCGGGAACAAGAACTAGGCGTTGCGGAGACCTCAAAGTCGATGACGGAGCTAGACCGTACCGCGCAAAACAACAACCAAGCTGCCCGCAACATGTCGGGACTGGCGGAAAAAGCTAAGATTCAAGGCGAGGAGCTGCGGAAGATTGCCCAAGGCCTGCAAACTTTGGTGGTGGGTAAACAAGCTTTGCGCGAGTTAGGTAAAACCCCTTATCGTAACGTCGCATATTGGGGAACCAAGCGCGATGACACCGACAGTGGGCCAGTGACCTCGACCGATTCGGGTGAGCTCGTTAATTTGGTGGATCGAATTGTGAGGCGAAACAAAAACCGTAACAAGCCGGCAGTTGGCACCAAGGCCGATCGCGTAGGAAGTCTCGATCCGCGGGTGGCGGGTTTGCATGGTGTCACGGCTGACGACGAATCCTTCCGCAAGAAAAAAACCAAATCATGAAAGTGAGCAAGGCCGACGAGCGGCTCCTTTTTGAGATGATCTGCTCCATCACTGGAGTGAGCTACGACGAAGAATTTCGTCGGGAAATGATTATCAATAATATTGGTTATCGGATGCAGGCTCTGGCCATTGCCGACCTCGGCGGCTATTTGCTGCGTATCGAAAAAGACGAAGACGAGTTTGATCATTTGGTCTCCCTCTCCACCATTCACACCACGTCGTGGTTTCGCGAGAAGAGCCATTTTGATTTTCTGCATGATTTGGCGTTGAAGTCCTCTGCCCATGCTTTGGCTCCCCTACGCCTCTGGTTTTCTGCTTGTTCAACGGGTCAGGAAGTTTACACAGCAGGATTGGTATTGGAGAAGGTCCGCCAGATGCGCCCGAGTTTTGAGTACCGCCTGTTGGGCTCAGACATTGATGTGATCAGTTTGAATTATGCGCGCAAGGCGATCTATCCTGCCCGCAAACTCCCGGAAATCCCGGCGGAGTACCAAGAGTTCATCCACGAGGGTTCAGGAAAGACCGAGGGACTCTTTACAGTCGCCCGCGAAATTCGCGATCGAACGACCTTTAGTCGGATTGATCTCAACGTTCTCGAGGGGCTTCCGCCTGAGAAGTTTGACGTCGTCGCCTGCCGAAATGTGCTGATTTACTTTAAACCAGCGAAGATTTTTTCAATTGTCAGCGGCCAACAGCGGTTTCTAAAAGTGGGAGGGCACTTTATTGTTGGCCACTGTGAGGCCGTGGAAGGTGAGCTTTTTGGACTCCATCCACTGGGTGGGTCCGTCTATCAGCGGGGCGCTGTGCGGACGACCCCTGCGGCGCCCACTCGCAGCCAATCTCAGACTCTCACCTCGGCCACGCCCTCCGTCGTGAGTCAGGGCGGTGCGGTTCAGCCGTCTCGTCGGGCCCTCATTGTCGATGACTCGCCCACTTATCGCAAATTCTTGACCAGCCACCTTCGGCAATGGGGCTTTGAGGTTCAGGCCGTCGATAGCGCCGCCGAGGCGGAGCGAGCGATCATGGCGGGACGATTTGATTTGGTGACGTTGGATTTGCATATGCCCGATCGTTCGGGTGGTGAGTGGATCAAAGATGCTCGTAAGCGGGGAGTGCAAACGGCCGTGGTGATTGTGAGCGAGGCCCATCCCAAAGAAGCCATTGCCGTCGTTGAGGTGCTCGAACGTGAGGGAGTCGAGTTTATCGACAAGGTCACTGTCTCCGGCAAACCCGACCAGTTGCGCTTGACGATCGAAGCGATTCTTAAACCCCGCGGGCAGGACGGTGGGGTCGTAAAAAAGACAGGTCGTCACACCCTAGGGACAAATTTTCGTGGTGGGCATGCTCCCGAAGTGATCCTGATTGGGGCGAGTACGGGTGGCCCCCAAGCCCTGACCCGACTGTTGAACAACTGGAGCACTGTGAGCCCGCCGATTGTGGTGGTCCAGCACATCTCCAAGAATTTTTTGGCTGCCTTTGCGGAGCGACTTGCCCAGGTGTCGGGGCTCAGGCTCGGCAATATTAAGGAAGACCCGATCCTCAAGCCCAATCATTTGTATATGGCTCTGGATGATTATCATCTTAAACTGCAGACTCAAAAAGCTGAATTGTGCTTAGTGGCCGGCGCAAGTGAGCCTCGTCACGGGCACCGGCCTGCGGTGGATGATTTATTTTTGTCGGCGGCTGATTCGGCCGGTGGGCGAGCCTGCTCGGTGCTGTTAACCGGCATGGGAGCGGACGGCGCTCAAGGGATGTTGGCCTTGCGCAAGGCGGGGGCTCAGACCTTTGCGCAGTGTGAAGACTCTTGCGTGGTTTTTGGGATGCCCAAGGAAGCCATCGTCCTCGGCGGCGCCGAGCACGTGGGCGACATCGACTTTATTCGTCAAGCACTGCTTGATCTGATCTCAATTAAATCCCCCAACCGGAAGGTGGGCTAACCCACTTTGCGCACGGGCTCGATCGTGGTGTGGCCACAACTGCGACACTTAAAAATGTTGGCTTCGGGTGCTGCCAAGTCCAGGCGGAGTGCTCCGCCGCAGAGATCACAATTGGCCTCACTTGGAAGTTTCGAATATCCCGCCGCGGGCCGAACTTCGATGAGAACCTTTTGACCAAAGCCTTTGAGCTCCCGGGTTTGGCAGGCGGAAAATTGAAAGGCGCTGTCGGTGTTGCGTGATTTGAGGCGGTCCACCAATTCAGGATGAACGAGAATGTGGCCTGGCTCGGCGTTTTCGCACAGGCGGTGGGCTAAGTTAATAACCGCTCCGATCGCCGTGTAGCTGTGATAAGTCGACTGCGATCCATAAAAGCCAACACTGGCGCGCCCCAGAGCGATTCCAGAACGAATCATAAAGGGCTGTCCTGCGCATTCGTCAAACTCTTCTTGGCGTTCAGTCACGGCCGCCTCGAGGTCAAAGGCGGCTTTGAGGACCCGTTCGATGAAGTCGTCATATTGAAAGGGAACATTGGAAAGGGCCAACACCCCGTCGCCGAGAAATTTGTCGATGGTAATGTCATATCGCAGGAGAACATTGGAGCAAACATCCATGAAGAGTGAAATGACCTTGTCGATGTTTCCGCCCGACTGAGAATCGACAATTTTGGTGGAGCCGACAATGTCGACAAAGAGAGCACAGATTTCGGCATTGTGGACCTTCGACGTCAACCCCAGTTGTGAAGAGCGGAGGGCTTCGACCACTTGAGGAGAAAACTGTCGGCTCAAGTTGGTGAGTTGGATAGTTTGTTCTGTCTTGGTTTCTATGATTCGCTGGCGATTTTCCACTTCGCCTTTAAGGTCCATGCGCACTTTGAGTTCGTTCAGTCGTGCTCGTTCCATGAACTGGCGTAAAAAAACCGAAATCGCGACCGCGGCGGCAATGAACAGGCTGTTGGAGGCAATCTCGTCCCCGCTTTCGGGGTAAAAGGTGACGGCGGTCGCTAAAAATCCAAGGTAAATCACCGCCGGAGTCCAGAGGAAATATTTGCGCTCAAAGGGCACGAAGGCCACGGCGCTGAGGTGAATAAGTATGAGGCCCACTGCATAGGTGTAGCTATACGCATCTCCCGTGTACATCAACAGCGAAGAATGAAGGCTCATCAAAAGGAGCGAGGCCAAGGCCACTCGTTGGATCTTTTTCCATGTCCGAAAGCGCTCAGCCGACCAGTAAATGAGAAAGGCCAAAGGAATGATTCCGATGCGAACGTACAAGAGTTCCCATTTGCGCTCGGGAAAAATCAACCAGTCATTGAGCCAAAACAAAAAACAAAAGGGTACAATGAGGTACACCGTGGCGATACGCACGGCCAATTGGGTGTCCTTCATGCGTTCCAAGTCATTGAGAATGCGAAAACTAAACATCGGTTCGATAGGATGCCCTCAGGGTTCACCTTGATTGACGGGTCGTTTGTAGTTTTGCCTTCTACTTCCCATAGCTTATCGGGAAAAATGGATTTTGATTGGAGAGTGGAGGTGGGACCTAGGTCGAGCTGTTGGTGGGATTAACCAAGATCTGGACTGCCGCCGAGGCGGCGGTAAATCCATAAGCCCCGGTGACAAAGGTCGCGGTTCCATATCCTGTGGTACAGTCCAGTGGGCCCTGGGGTTTGTCCTTGCCCTCTTGCACGACACAGCCATCGGCGGTGGGGTAGTAGGGGCGTTCAGTAGAAAAAACCGTGGGGACTCCAAAGCGAACACCCTCTTCGCGAGAAAAACCATACTGCTTGCGAAGCACCTTTCGCACTTGCGCCAACAGCGGATCTTGAAAAGATTCGGTGAGGTCAGCGACTTGGATCAAGGCCGGATTGCGGCGGCCACCCGCTCCGCCGGTGGTGACGACCGGAAGGTGACGCTGGTGGCATTCGGCAATGAGCAAACATTTGTTGGCCAGATCATCAATGGCATCAACCACCACATCGTAGGGTGTCTGCAGAATTGATTCGGCAGAAGCGGCGGTAAATGGTTCACTTAAGGTTTTGGTTTTTAGCTCGGGATTAATTCCGCGGAATCGCTCGGCCAGCACTGCGACTTTAAATCGTCCCACTTGGTCGGTGATGGCGGGCAGTTGCCGATTGGTGTTTGATAAGCAGACGTCATCATGGTCCACCAACGTGAGTTGGCCCACCCCAGTGCGGGCTAAGGCTTCGGCCGCCCAAGAGCCAACGCCACCGACGCCAATGACGAGGGCGTGGCAACGGGCCAACTTTTCAAGAGCCGGTTGGCCGTACAGGCGGGCGATGCCGCCAAATCGATAAAGATAATCATCCGAGAGCATGGTCAAAAAAACTCCTCATAATCCCAGCCGTTCGAGATTGCTACGGCTAATGGCTAACACTTCTTCGGGCGCGGTCCCTTTGATTTCACCCACCGCCCGTGCCACCCGGGGGACCCAGTTGACTTCGACCTCGGGCTTTTCAGTATTCTGAGGCGAGTCCGATTCGATCACTAAGTGTTTGAGGTCCACCGTGGCGACCGTCTGTTTAAGTTGCTTGTAGCCTTTTTTCAAGAGGCCGGGCCCCACCGAAAGCAAAAAACCCAACCGAAGGTAGCCCTCAGCGACCTCGGGGCTGCCGCTAAAGGCGTGCACCAGGCCGCGAAAGGCCTGACCGGAGGCCTTTAGGATTGTCAGGGCCGGCCCGTGGGCTTGTACGATGTGTAACACCAGAGGCTTACTGAGCTCAGCCGCCAGAATTAGATGACGACGGAAGAAGTCTTCTTGGAGCACCAGCTGTTGCGGCTCGCGGGAATGAAAGTAATCGAGACCGGTTTCGCCAATCAAATGGGCTTGGGGCGCCAAATCCGTAAGACGAGTCCACTGCAGCTCCAGTTGCCTCGGCGCGAGTGCAGTCACAGCCCAGGGATGAAGGCCAAAGGCCGTTCGAATTTGCTTGGGAAATTGGCGGTAGATCTGTTGCTGGCGCTCCCAATCGCTTTGGTCGTAACCGCCCTGAAGCCAAGTGGTAAGTCCGAGCAAAGCTCCCTCGGAGAAGACCCGGTTAAGGTCTTGCTCCGAGTAAAAGCTCAAATGACTATGGGCATCCCACCACATGGGTTGAGTATAGCACCTATTTTAAGGGGAGCAGCTGCTGAATACCAAACACCCGACCGAGGAAGGCCGACTCGTCGACAAACTCGCTGCGGGCGTTGTGGCCGTTGTTCTTCTCTTCATAGAAGTAAACCAGCTGATTGCCCGGGAACTTCTGATTCAAAGCTTCGACCATATAATAAGATTGCTCCGGCCCTGTACGTTCGTCGTGGTCAGCGGCAAAAATCAGAGTTGGCTTGAGCTGTGTCAACCGGTTCAGGTTGGCCAGCGGCGACCACTTGGCCAAGGCTTGCCTCCATTCGGGAGTGTCGAGAGGATTTCCTTTTTTGTCACGCGGAAGCCCGAAGTCATCAACAGCGTAAAAGCCAAAGGGGCCGGCACTCAAAAACTCATTCACATCCGATACTCCGACGACGGGAACAAAGGCGTCAAATTCTTGAGCATAGTGAGTGAGAAGTTCCATCGAGTGCATTCCGCCAAACGAGCGCCCCGTGACGACGATTTTGTCGACTCCAAGATTTTTGCGCATCCAGCGGCCGGCAGCGACCGAGTCCTCGAGTGACGGCATCCGGTCCACCTTGACCGACATTTGCCACTGAACGCCTTGCTCGCCACCACCACGGTGGTGAACCATCACGACGGCCGCGCCCATCTCAAGCGCCATTTGGATCTTGCGGTTCCACCAAGAAAACTGCGGAATTCCAATATAGCCGTAATAAAACAAGTAACCAAACTTAGGTTTCGGCAGGTCAGTTCGAGTAAAGACCGTGATGGGGACTGGAGTTCCGTCTTGGCTGGTGACCCATTCCATTGAGTAGCGAATCCGGCTGGCATCAAGTGGGGCTGGTGCTGCATTCGGTAGTCGTTCTAGTTTGAGTGAGTCGAGATCAATCTTAAGTGTCGTCGGCGGTACGCGGAATTCGTTGTACACCAAGAAGGCAGATTTGGAAAATTTGCCGGCAACAAAACCGCCGACTGCGCCAACATCAGGTAGGCCCACGTCTGAAAGTTTAAAGCTCTTTACAATTTTGCCGTCAAGATCGGCCACTTCAATCGACCAGGTGAAGTCCTGTTTGTTAAAAAACTGCAGCAGCAAGTTGTTGTTCACTCGCTGAGCAACAATCAGCACTTGATTGGGGCGAGCGGAAACTAAAGTCGAAGTGCGAAACTGCTTGGCGAAATCAACCGCCACCAACCCAAAGCCATCGCCCGCCTCGGAAGAGCGCAAAATAATTTTTGATCCGTAGGCGGCAATGTACTTACCCAGGCGATGGGTCAGAGGATGCCGAACGGTCTTCCAAGCGTACTGGCCCACCTGGAATTCGCCTTTGCCGGCTACGGCCTTGCGACCCAAGTAGACCGCGACTGGAACTTCGGCCACCCCTTGAATGCGATGAGCGATAAAATAGCGTTGGCCCTGGTATTCCAAGTCATCAATATTGTAAAATTCGCGGGAGTCTTTTTGCGGAGGTTGAAAGATCAACTCTTGTTGGCCGGTGCTCAAGTCGACGCGAAAGTTGCGGGTGCGCCGGATGTTTTTGGCCAAATCTTCGGCGTTATCCCAATCGGTGAAGTAAATCGCCTGGGAGTCGGAGGCCCAACCGGTATCATTTAACCGAACGACGAGGGGGCCGGCGACGACTTTTCTGCTCGCCAAATCAACCACCGACCAAGTGTTAACGTCCGAACCATTTTTGACATACGAATAAAGAACTTTACTGCTATCGGGACTGACCTTGTATTCGGCGACGACCGAAACTCCAGAGCCATCGGCATGTTGAATTTTTGGAGCCAAAGCAACCTCAACTCCGGCGAGGTCAACGAGAACCAGGCCACCGGCTTTGGTGAGAACTTTTCCAGAAGGCGTTTCGATGTAGGGCGCGGGGTTGGAGGGCGCGAGCTCTTTGTAGCGGGCCGCGAGAGAGGCATAAAATGGATCGGGCTGACCGTCGGCTGTGAGTGCCAACCAGTTGCGAGTTTTTTGATTATGATCACTGACCCACTGGCGAACACGGGGAGAATCCAAATCCGCCAACCAGCGGACTCCCAGTTTCTCCGACTCAAAGGTTCCCGCACTCTTGATCGGGACCACGGGCGAAGGCGGCGTGAGCGCCTGACCTGAATTGGAAAAGGTGGCGGCAATCAATACGGCAACGGCCAAACGAAAGGATGGTGACATGAAAAACTCCCCCTCAGTTAAAAAAGGACGAAGCGGAGGAGTTAAGAGAAATCCGTGTGCGGGTCACTACCCGTGGCGAGTTACGATTTTTTTTCAAGGTGCGTGGGGAGTGACTCATTGAGTGTCGAGTAAATCGGTGAAAGCATAAACGGCGAATCATTCATCGACTGACGATTTGATGTTTTGTTCACGCTTACTGTGAAGCGAAAGTCTCTCGCACACTCGACAGGTCGTTAGAGAGTTCGGACGAAAACAAGAAGGCAAACGAATCCAAAATGAGGACGGCGTTGGCTTTGGAGTCACCGCGACCCACTTGCCGAATACGGGCGAGAATGCCTTGATTTACTTTGGTCACGTTTTTGTAGAGCTCATCGAGTTTTTTGAGTTCCATGTCCGTGGGCTGGCCGCTCTTGGCATTGAAATATTGTTTCAGCAAATACATCGAAGCCACGCGCACTAAGGTTTCGTCCATCGAAGAAAACGGCAAATGATACCGGGCCATGGGCCGCAAAAAATCCAAGTGAGGACAGCCACTCGAAGCCATGATCAAACCAAACAAACTAAACAGACCAGTTTGCACATCCGTGTCTTTAACATAGGTTCGTTCGCTGGTTGTCACGGTGATGTGGGTCTTCCAAAAGGATTTCATTTCGCCAAAGGATTGCACAAGGTGGCCAAGTCCGACCGCCACTGGGCAATTGGGTTGGTCTTGTGACTTAAGTGGGCAATGACCGCACTTTTGAAAGTCAAGCTTGGTCCAATCTTCGTTCTCCAAATTCGGCGGAAACTGCAGTTTGCCGCTTTTTTGATCAAGGCAAACATGAAACTCCAGCGGGTACATATCCGAAAACTCAAACTTGTAGTTGAAATCGATGGTCATAGTTCTACGATAGAGACTGTGAGACTGGGGCGCAAGCAGAACCGCCGGTGTCTTGGAATAGTATCCCGACCAAGGTCAAGTGAGAAATTTGCGCTTTCGAGCCTTTGCCCCTGACTTTGAGAGTCACAGGGATTATCGTTTTCTTGGGGCGCAATTGATGAGCGTCCAGTGAGAGAGTAGGCAAAGTGGTCTTGATTTTAGTGGCAGTAATTTCCTTGGTGGCCGGCGGGTTGGCTGCGCTGTTGTTAAAGACTGGAAGACTGCAAATAATTGCCAGCCTCGGGGCTCAAGCCGTGGCATCAGTCTGTGTCCTCGTGGCCGTGGTGCCGGTGCTGATGGGTGGCACCTCTTTGGGTGGGATCATTGAGTGGTCCTTTCCCATCAACAACATCAATCTTAAAGTCGACGCCTTGTCAGCACTGTTTTTGTTGTTCTCGGTGCCGATGACCTTTCTCGGGACTCTCTACGCAAAGGGCTATTTAGAGCCTTACTTGGCGAAAAAGCGAGATCCCGGGAGTCATTTTGCTCTGCTTTGCGCGGTCTCGTTTTCCTATTTACTTATTTATTGCGTAGAAAACTCGATTGTTTTTTTGTTGGGTTGGGAAGTGGCAGCTGTTTCAGCTTGGCTCCTGGTGATTTGGGACTATCACAATCAGAAGATCCGCTTTGCGGGATTTAATTATCTTATTTCTACTCACGTCGGACTCTTGTTTCTCATTGCTGCCCTTTTGTTACTCCATAGCGCGACCGGCAGCTTCGATTTTAGAACCTTTGGAGAAATTCTCGCGCGGCCAGGAACTTACCGGAATGTAATTTTTATTTTGTTAGTCACCTCGTTTGGTCTAAAGTCCGCGTTTTTTCCATTTCATACCTGGCTACCGCGGGCACACTCAGCCGCTCCGGCCCATGTCTCGGCTTTGATGTCGGGAGTGATTCATAAGGCCGGTCTTTACGGAATTCTGCGGGTGATGTTCTTAATGGGAAATCCTGATGAATGGATGGGCTGGTACTTGATTGGCTTTTCCGGTCTCTCCGCCTTTGCCGGGGTTTTGTACACCGTGACTCAGCGGGATCTCAAACGCTTGCTCGGATACTCTTCGACTGAAAATGTGGGAATCGCCGGGATTGGAATTGGCCTCGGGAGTTTGGGTCTGACTTGGAATCAACCCTTGCTCGTCGCGCTGGGCTTTACTGGTGCGGTTCTTCATGTCCTCAATCATGCGGTCTTTAAGTGCCTGTTGTTTTACGCCGCCGGTAGCATTTACCGCATGGTGCAGGTGGTAGACCTCGAGCGGTTGGGTGGGTTGATTCAGTCGATGCC
>JADZEO010000108.1 GCA_020850475.1 Bdellovibrionales bacterium
AGTGGCGCACCGACTCGTTCAGGTGTACTGACTAAACAACTTATTGTAATGAGCTTGCACGTTCTTTAAATCCACTTTGTTAAAAAACGACGAAAAGCTCATCCAAACCGCGATGCCGTTAATGTCGGCAAATTGTTGGGGCAAATACACCGGCGGCATGACAATCCCTTCTTTAAAGGCCTTGTAGATCAAGGGAACATCGTCGACGTGAACTTTGCCGCTAAAAAGAAACGGAATGAGAAATGGCTTGTTGGCGCGAATCGCGGTTCGCATAAAGTTATAGTTTTCGACAAATCCTTTGCAATAGGAAATGTCTTTAGTGAAGGGCGTGCCGCCGGAAAAGTCGCCGCCGCGAAAGACTCGGAAAGCATTCTTGATACAGTCTTCTTCGGTGTAGCCCTCGGTGCGAAAGTATTCGAAAACGTCAATGAGGTTGGCGCCGTCTTCGGCCTTTGACACCGCGATGATTCGATCGTTAATGACTTGGGCACGCATGACCGAGGTGCGAAAGGTAAAAATCTCCATGAGAACGGCTAGGCCCTCTTGGGTGGAAGTGCACCGCGGAGGTCCAATGGAAAGCCACTTGGCCACCGTTTGCAGACGCCCATTGATGGTGGTCCCGACGTGAACCCAACCCTCGTGAACTTCAAAGATGTCCAAATCCCGTTTTGAAAACACCGCGTCTCGGCGCAACTTGATTTTGTCTCCACCGGCGGCGGCGTCCGAGATAATGCCGTCCGAAATGACCGCCTCAATCCGCCGATCTCCATAGGTCGATATGAACCGTTGATTGAGGTTCTCGACGGCTTCGGCAGCGCTCATGGTCTTTTCATTGTGAGGAACCGTCAGCGTGTTTTTGATCCCGCTCAAAATTTTGTAGAGGAGTAGCGACATTTGCAGGACGGTATTTTTATCCGAGACCAAATGGTCGGAGGTCGAGCCATAGAGACGCTTGGAAAAGCTCGAAAATTCGCGAGTGCCTCGAGCTTTCAGCATCTCTAAAACCAAAATGTACTGGTCGGCAATTTGCCCCATCAGCACGCCGTAGGGGTCTTCGGGACCAAGGCTCGTCTGCAGGCGAGCCTTGACTTCATTAAACTCGCCGATTTTTTTGTTGTAATCGAGATCGCCGGGCGTCGAATAATCTTGCGGCGTGATTTTCGGAATTTCCTTATAAGCCGACTTACGAAACTGCTCGCGAATCTCCGCCTTGGGGTTGATGGCATTGAGAATCCGAATCGGTTCCTGTGCTTTTACCAAGGCCTCGGCAAGAGATTTAAGCTTTTCCTTATAAGTCTGCCAGGCCAACCAAACTCCTTAGCGGGTCGCCCTAATTTGAAGATCTCCCGAACCCGCCGTGCCTGAAATCTTGAGCTTGCCACCGCGAGAGTTGGGAATCTCACTTTGGGTTTTACCACTCGCTGAAATCAGTTCGGTCAGAATACTAGAGCCTTTGGGCAAATAGACGTCCACGTCACCGCTACCACTGGAAATATTAAGTTCGCCGGTGGGCGCCTGGGTATAGGTGAGGCGAATATTGCCGCTACCAGATCGAAGAGTAGCCGAATTGGTGGCGTGGGTCTTGATCTCCATTTTTCCGCTGCCAGATACGACATTGAGCTGAGAGATAATTGCGTCAATCGTCACGTCACCGCTACCGGATTTGACTTCGAGCGCCCCGTTGGTGCCGTTCACCATCACGTCACCGGAGCCAGAAAAAATCTTTTGGCTGACCTTGGTGGGTATGCTGATTTTCAAATTCACTTCACAATCGTTATCCATGACCCAAGATTGATCCTCGACTTCGACCTTCAATAGTCCCTCGGCTTTATTGTGCTGAATGTCCAATTGGCACTTGGGCGACCACTTTTGCCGATTCGCTTCCACGACGGCCTTGCCTTTTTGGGTGGCCACAATTTCGATTTTTCCGGAGGAGTTACGAACTTCAATGCCCTTCACCTGTGGGGCGGGAAACTCGCGCAAATCATTGGCGGCGAGAGCGGACGCACTCACTCCTAAAACCAGTATCAACAGTGCTTTCATCGGTTTCTCCCTTGTTCATTATAGTTCTGTTTCTGATGTTCACGAAATGCCGTGAGGGCCTGGCCATTAAAATACTCACCAAGTCCAGGCACCGACTTGGGCATTGCTGCCAAAGCTCCCATCCAGGCCTCGCGGGTTTCCATACATAAGAGCAGGTTCCAGTCCTCGCTGTGCCGACGGAACTCACTCAGGACAAAATCAAACATTTCTCGACGTAAATCTAAATCGTAGCGATGCTTGCCATCAGCACTGCGAAAGGTCTCGGCCTGAGTAACATAAGATTTCATGCCAAAGCGTTCGCGCATCAAGTGGCGTTGCTCGGGTTGAAAGCGGAGAGCACCGAGGGAAATGGACAGCACTTCGTGCGGCGCAAACTGGCTGGTGACTTCGGCCACAACTTGGCGGTAGTGGTCCTGCCAGCCTTCATGGTAAATCAGCGGATCAAAGTGAAAGGTCAGGTGGTGACCGGCGGCGCGACACTTGCGGGCGGCAGCCAGACGTTCTGCGAGGGGGGCCGTGTCGGGTTCTTCGTGATCAATTAGGTGTTGGGGATTAAGTGACCAGCTGACAATAATATTGCCGGCATGTTCGACATCTAAAAACTGATCGACCTTGGCGGACTTAGTTTTTAGTTCGAGGCGCCAGTGCGGGGCTTGGCGAAAAAACGCAATGAGCTCCCGCGAGTAGAGCGTGAGATCATCTAAGCTCAAGCTATCCACCGTCTCGCCCGTACCAATTCGGATTTTGAGTTCCGGCTGTTCCAGCAAGAACTCGCGCATTTCTTCGAGCGCTTGGGGCAAATTAGAATAAATAGTGAGAACCGGCGTGTTCAAAAAACTCTGCAGATAACAGTAAGTGCAGTTCATGTCGCAGCCGAGACCGAGATTGAGGACAAAATAATTACAGCACGCCAGACCCGGTCGGGCTCCCGGGCAACGCTTAAAAAAGCGTCCCTGATACTCACACAAATACAAATGACGTTTGCTCCGATTGTACTCGGCGGCCGAGAGTTGGTTGCCGGGCTCGGGAAAGGGTTGTCGTTTGACCCGCTCAATTCGCTCGGCGGGAAAGATTCGGCGAGCGCGCTCGGCCACCGGCGAGTTCCAAGATTTGTCCTCGATATAAACCCGGTCGAACTTGGTCGGGAGATCTGGATGCCAGCCTATTTTTTCCACAGGACCTCTTGATCCTTCAGCGAGGCTTCAATCTTTTGCAGTCCTCGAAGTTGGCCGCGAAACTCTTCAAGTGAGTCGGCTTGCAGGCGCACGTCCAAGACGGCTTTGTCCCCTTGTCGCAGCCAATGGCCAGAGGTTCGAGGCGGCCAGGCCAGGCGCGCCACCGCTTGCTGCTGTTGGCGGTCCCCGGAAGTCATCTGCGGAAAGCGCAGAGCCTTGAGTGAACTCAGCCAGCGAGAATCAGCGATGGCGGTGGAGGGGCGAATCTCCTCCCAGGAACGATCCATCAACAAGAGTTCAACCGCCCATTCCAAGGCTTGAACGGCTTCGGATTTAGATAACTTCGAAGCCACGAGAGTCGTCCCGAGCTCCAATGCCTGAGATCTTTCCGCCAAAGCGCGCAAGGGGGCTAGATCTCGAACACTCAACTGCTTGCTTGAGGTCCAGTTTTGAAAAGCCAACGGTAGCTCAGCGAGAATGGCGCAAGTGGTGCGAAGCTCGTCATTCCAGCGGAGGCCATATCCGCGAAATAGTTCTTCGAAGTGTTCTGCCCAATTGGGGTTCGGGTGTGTGCGCGACCAGAGTCGACTGAGTTCTGCCAAAGTTAAACTCGCATAGCAGGCGCGAAATCCTTCCACTAACGAACCAGTCTCAGCAAGGTCGACGGCGACTCCCGAGTCTCGATCAAACCCCGTGAGCAGCTCCGAACCCCAACTCATTGCCGGCAAAGTGCGAGGCCACGCGACGAGAGGTTTAAAGTCCCAAGACTTATTGCATTGCGATAAAGGCAGGGTTTTCATGATCCCGAGCTACCATAGTCGGACCAGGGAGTCGACTGTCTCTTTGATTTGCGCTATCAATTAAGTATGGCTGATTGGAGAATGCGCGCCGAAATTACGGCCGACGTTGCTTTTTTTCCGTACGTTACCCGCGATGTCGAACGGCGGGCTCGCGAGGTCTACCTGTGGGATCTCGATAAAACCTACCTCGATACCAAATTCGAAACAATTGGCGGTCTCTGGCGCACCATGATTGAGAAGGCCTTCCAAAAGCGCAATGTTCCGGGCACAGGAGCATTGGTGCGGGCACTCAAGAAGCATTGGGAAGGCCATCGGCCTGAGTTGGCCAATGAGTTTGCCATTTATTTTATTACTGCTTCGCCGCCTCAACTGGAACGCAAGATCTACGAGAAGCTGATTTTTGACGGCATTTATCCCTTCGGTATCTATTTTAAAGACAATCTTCAGAATATTCAGCCCAAGCGCTGGTGGCGGCTCACCCAACAGGTGGGGTATAAGCTGCAGGCCTTGCTGTCGTTACGGTTGCGACTGGATCATGATGCGCGGTTGGTGATGTGGGGAGATGACAGTGAGTCGGACGCGGTCATCTACTCGTTGTTTTCCGATATTTGTTCCCGCCGGCTTGATACCGAAGAGCTTCGCCATGTCTTGCGAAATCTCCACGTCGTCGGCTCTCAAGTCGAGACGATTTTTGAATTGCAGGAAAAAATTCCGGCCAATGACCCCGTCGAAAAAGTTTACATCAATTTAGCCGAAGACACGGACGCCGATTACTACGTTAAGTTTGGACGGCGAACTTTACCCACTTACTGCAGTTTTCAGACGGCCGTGGACTTGTAC
The DNA here is from genome assembly GCA_020850475.1 of Bdellovibrionales bacterium. Lineage (GTDB taxonomy): Bacteria > Bdellovibrionota > Bdellovibrionia > Bdellovibrionales > UBA1609 > JADZEO01. The sequence continues at coordinate 4,859 of JADZEO010000108.1, forward strand.
CAAGATCAGCGGCTGGACGGTGAGCTGGTGGTCCGGGTCGCCCAAGATTTGGTTACGAATTTTGGCTACACCTACGATGAATTGGAGAGATACTTAGACGATATGATTCGTCGTCAACGCATCGGTGAAGAGGTGCTCAAATCTCTCTTGCCCGTGCTCCAGAGCCACGGTCTGATTCATCCCAAGTGGGAGCCTTCAATGTCCGCTAAACCCATTGCCGACCAAGTCGACGGTCGGGTGATTTCGCTCGAAGGCAGCTACGAGCCTTGGGTCCCAGAGCGGGTCGATTATCTTCACGATTATCGCTAGGCTCATCTGCCAATCGTCGAACGAGGCAGGGTTCGCTGTTTAAATTTCACCTAGCCAACACCCTTACCTGGTGTGACTACTCAAAACTCAGAGGATACGAGCGCACGATCGGCGCGCCAGTGAATTCCTGAAAGCGGCTATTTTTAAAAACCGTGAGGAGACAATCCATCAGCTGTTTGTTGTCGATGGTGGTTTGAAGGATTTTTGAGTCCTCGATTTTACCTCGCGGCTGAATCGTAAACCCGACCAGCACTTGACCTTTGACTTGTCCCATCTCGCGAATGGCGTTGGCTTGGCAGCGCTGGAAATCCCGCTTTTGCCCGCTGATGACTTCCTCGATGTATTGGTTGGTGAGCGTGGCGGCCAGGCCCGCAGTCTTTTCTGACGGGGCGAGCTTACCGTCTTCCTCACCGTCATCGGGCGTAGTTCCCTCCGGGGCGGCGCCGGTTTGGTCCTGACCGACTAAGCCCAATTCCGAACTCCGCAGCCGCAGCACAAAGGCCTTGGCCTCGGGGCGAAAGCCCGGGCTAAAGAGTTGTTTGTCCATCACCACAAACAACTTGCCTCGCTGACCGGCCTTGAGCAGTGAGAAATCCCCCATCAGCACCGTGAGATAAATCGGCGAATTACTATCCGCCGGATTCCAGTACTCCACCACGGCCTTGGTTTTTTCTTCGAGCCGAATCTCGTCGCCGGAGGGAAAGCGTAGGTCCAAGTGAGAGTGAAGTTCAACGGTCAGTAAATCATGGTGGAAAAGTGTGCCCGTTTTACGCAATCGAGTCGGATTTTCCGCCCCATGTTGGCGGCGCCAAACTTTTCCTTCGACCTGAGTAAACTTGGCGACTTCTGGAGTCGAACTTCCCGCCTTGGACCTTAAAAAGTAGCGAGCCGCGAAGTCACTCATGTCTGGCGTAAACGAAAAAACCAAGAGCCCCACCACGAGGCTCGTAACAATGACCAGAACTAAAGGACTCTTCCCCATGTCCCTAGTGTCCTGAGTCAGGAATGACTTGTCAAATTGCGCCCGGTTTTACTTGGCTGGTTCAGCTGGTGCCGGAGTGGCCGGAGCGGAATTGACTGGTGCGGTCTCGGCTGGTGCGGCCTCGGTGGGCGCAGCTGCCGGCGCTGATTCAGTCGCCGCTGGAGGAACATAATCGTCCATCAAGCTGGTTTGGGGTTTGCTGGTCCAATACGCCAACAACAAGCTCGTAATCGCAAAGCCAATAGCGGTGTAGCGAGTCACTTTGGTGAGAAAATCCGCACCACCGGTGGCGCCAAAAAGTGTGTTCGATCCGCCCCCACCGCCAAACACCCCAGCAGCTCCGCCTCCCTTGGAATCTTGCAACAGCACAAAGACAATCAGGACGAGCGCGATAAACAGGTGAATAATGGTAACAAATGTGAGCATGATTGACGCACCTCCGAAGCCGGGGAGTATAGGCAAGAGCCTTGGCCTCGTCATCCATTTTTTTAATTCTGAGGCAAATTTGAAGAGCCGGTGGGCCCCGGTCGCGGTCTTAGGCGGCGGGCTTCCAGAATTCACCAATTTGGTAAGAATTTTGAGTACTTAGAACAAGGCTGAGAGCGTGGCTGACGATTTCCACAAAGCGGATCTCGTTGTCGCTCAGGTGCTCCTTTTCAGCGGGTAGGCGTAAGGAAAGCACGCCAAACATCTTTTGTGAGCGGGAAATCGGGCAAACGACAATGGAATTAAACATGATGCTCTGAACGTGGCGTTTGATGGCTTTGAGTTCAGCGCTCGTTTCCAGGTTTTCAATCGCCACCATGAGGCGGGTGTTATAGACGTGGACGATCTCGGGGTACTTATTGAGATCGAGCCGGATTCCCGAGGCTTTGCGGTCGTCGTGGGACATCACGACCATACCGTTTTCATGATCCAGCACCTGAACCACCGAGCAGCGCACTCCACCGAGTTTGAGCGCCACCATCCGAGTCAAATTAAACATAATATCGGGGATGGGATCACTCGCGTTCGCGGCCCTCAGAATGAGGTCAGTCAAGTGGAGGAGCAGGGTTCCCTCGTCGAGATCCGAGCCTTTGTAGTTCGAGAGATCTTTGACGATGCGATGCTTGCGACAATGAAACACCAGTCGCTGCAGGATATCCTCATAGCGAAACGGTTTGACCACATAATCAGTGGCACCCAGCTCGAGCGAGCGCGCCACATTGGTGCGGACGTTGTGACCTGACATCACAATGAGTTCAGTAAACGAGGTGTTGCGGCCCGAGTGACCCCGCTTCAGGTGCTCGAGGATTTCAAAGGCGTTGCCTTCGGAGAGCATCAGGTCGGCCAGGACAAAGCGCGGATGCCAATCGGCGATAACCGTTAGCGCCTCTTTGCCGTTGTGAACCGTTTTGACGTCTAATCCTTTTTCAATCAAAAAGTCGGAGAGCCGCCGGGCCAATTGACGATCGTCGTCGGCCACTAACACTCGAATTTTATTCAGCGTCGCCATAACTCTTTTATCGGATAAGTAGCGGGGTCAATTGACAAAATCGCCGACCGGGACGGGCAAATCCCAACCGAGGGCCAGCAGCTGAGAGTTGGTGGAAGGGAGGTTGTGGGGCAGTGCCTAAGAGGGCGGAAAAAGGGATGACTTTTAGGGGCGAAGATTAGAGAAACATCGACATGGCATTTGTGGTGTTTGAAGGTCTAGATGGAGCGGGAAAATCGACCCTGATTAAGGGGGTTGAAGCCCATCTGCAGACGTTAGGCCAGGTGGTCCATTTGACACGTGAGCCGGGTGGCACCCCGCTCGGCGAAGAAATTCGCCAGCAGTTGCTGCGGGTCCAGGGTGATACCCCCGTCCCGCGCGCCGAGTTGCTTTTGTACGAAGCCGCCCGAGCTCAGCACGTTGAGCGGGTGATTCGGCCCGGGTTAGCTCAAGGCAAGTGGATTTTGTGTGATCGGTTCTCGCAAAGCACAGTGGCCTTTCAAGTGGGCGGCCGTCGGCTCAATCGCAAGATCATCGATGATCTCAATCGCTACGCCACCGATGGTTTGCAACCCGATCTCGTGGTGTTAGTCGATCTTCCGGTCGACGAGTCGCTCAAGCGCATGTCTCGTCGCGAACAGGAAAAGGGTCAGGGCAAAGACCGCTTTGAACTTGAGGAGCGGGCCTTCCATGAAGGTGTTCGCGCCAGCTACCTTGCTCAGGCTGCCGAAGAGCCTCAGCGGTGGTTGGTGTTGGATGGTTTGCAAAACCCCGACCAGCTACTCAAAAAGTTACTCGTAGAAATGGAGAAGCGCGGATGGCTCGCCTTTTCGAGCAAATAGTAGGCCACGGTGCCGTCTTGGAGCGGCTGCTGGAGGCTGCGGCCCGCGGGCGTTTGTCGCCGACCTTACTCTTGGTGGGTGCGCCTGGAATTGGCAAAACCTTGGTTGCTCGGGCCTTGGCGCAAGCCTTGGTTTGCGACCGTACGGCCCAAGCCTGCGGGGCCTGCCCGCCTTGTTTGCGCATCGGCAAGGGCGAGAGTGAGTCGCTGCTTCATGTGGCGCCCGATGGGCTGCAGATAAAAATGGAACAGGCGCAAGAAGTCTTGCGCTTTTTAAACCTCCAGGCTTGGGGCAAGGCGCGCATTGTGCTCTTAGAGGACGCCCATTTGTTGAACGTGCAAGCCGCCAATGCTTTGCTCAAATCTCTTGAAGAGCCGCCGGAAAAGACTTTTTTTATTCTCACTGCAATCAACGCCCAAAGTGTGCTCGCCACCATTCGCTCTCGGTCTCAACTGGTTCGCTTGGTCCCGTTATCGGCCACTGAGATCAAATCTTTGGGTCCCGTGGAAGACTGGATGGTTCAGTCCAGCATGGGGCGGCTCGACGTCTTGTCCCAGTTGCGGGATCCGCAAGTGGTGGAGCGGCGACAGGCGGCGCTTAATCTATGGTTGGAAGTCGGACTTCGCTCGCCCCTCAGTTTGGCGCAAGCGTCAATCGAGCAAGCGGAGGACAAAGAGCAGACCCTGCAATTGGTTCAGTGGTGGCGGCAACTCCTGCGCGATGCTTGTTTCCGACAGAGGCAGTTGGGGCCCCTGATTCACTCTGATTTGGTGGCTATTACCGACCGATTGACCTCAATGCCAGCGGAGCTTCTGCATGGTTTGCACCAGGAGCTGCTGGACCTCGAAGCGGGTCTCAAGGGCAATTGGGATCGGCAGTTGGCCTTTGAAAATTTCTTTTTGCGGGCCGATGCGGTTGTGAGAGCGCAATGAACCGTTGGATCGATGTCCACACGCATTTGAATATGCTTGAGATCACTCCCGCCGAAGCGGTGCGCCGGGCTCGCGCCGCTGGCGTCGAGCGGCTCATCACCATCGGCACTCAGCCGGGTGATCACGCGTTGGTGCAACAGCTCGCTCAAGATTTGGGCGACGAAGTCTATTGCTCGCTCGGCGTTCATCCCCATGATGCGGACAAGTATTCAGCGGCCGTGGGCCAGTCCATTCGCGAAGGCTTGCGCAACCCCAAAGTCCTGGCAGTAGCGGAGATCGGGCTCGATTACTATTACGATTCCTCGCCTCGGGATGTGCAGCGTGAAGCTTTTGCTCAACAGTTGCAAATCGCCTTGGACACCAACATGCCAGTCGAAATTCACACTCGCGACGCCGAGGCGGACACGGTGGACATCCTCAAAGGATTTGGCGGCAAGATCACCGGCCTGATGCATTGTTTTACCGGCACACAGTGGTTGGCCGACGAGTGCCTTAAACTGGGCCTTAATTTAAGTTTTAGCGGAGTGCTTACCTTTCGCAATGCCGATCCACTTCGTGCCGTATGTCGGTCGGTGCCCTTGGATCGCTTGCACGTCGAGACCGACGCCCCCTTCCTGGCTCCAGTTCCCATGCGGGGGAAAAAGAACGAACCCGCCTTCGTGGTTCACACCGCCGAGTTAGTTGCTCAACTCCATGGCGTCAGTGTCGCCGAGCTGGCGACCCAGACTCGCGCCAACGCCCTCAGGCTCTTTTCTCGCCTCAAGTGGTAGCCGCACCAACGAAATTCTTAAGCGCTGCGTTTTAAGCGAACCACTTGGAATTCGAGGGTATTTGTATTAAGAATCGAGACGCTCAAAAAACTTTCTCGGTCGAGATCTTAACCAAAGGAGTCGCGCTGTGAGTCGTCTTCGTGTCGGTATTAACGGATTTGGTCGAATTGGTCGCATTTTGTTTCGCGCGGGATTTGATCGCCTCGAAATCGTGGGCATTAACGATTTGGGCGGCTCCAAAGAAGCTGCCCACTTGCTCAAATACGACAGTACTCACGGCCGTTACGCTCATACCGTGAAGGCGGGCGACAAAGAAATCGTGGTCAATGGTAAATCCATCCCCATGTCAGCGGAAAAAGATCCGGCCAATATTCCGTGGAAAAAGTGGGGAGCGGATATTGTTCTGGAGTGCACCGGCGTCTTTAAGAAAAAAGAAGATTTTCAAAAGCACATTCAAGCGGGAGCCAAGCGAGTGTTGGTTTCAGCTCCCGCCGACGGCGCCGATCTGACGATCGTGTACGGCATCAATCAAGAGCTCTACAGTCCGAACAAACATTACATCTTGAGCAATGCTTCATGCACCACCAATTGCCTGGCTCCCTTAGCTAAGGTTCTGCAAGACAGCTTCGGAATTGAGCGTGGCTTTATGACCACGGTTCACTCTTACACCAACGATCAAATGGTTCTTGATGGTTTTCACAAAGACTTGCGCCGCGCGCGTTCTGCGGCCATCTCAATGATTCCGACTACCACCGGCGCGGCCAAAGCCGTGGGCCTGGTTTTGCCCGAGCTCGAAGGCAAGATCGACGGAGTGGCGATTCGGGTTCCCACGCCAGATGCGAGTCTCGTTGACCTGGTATTTGAATCCAAGCGTGAGTTGAGCGTTGAGTCCATCAACTCGGCGCTTAAGGCCGCCGCTGCCGGACCCATGAAAGGCGTCTTACGCTGCGAAGAAGCGCCACTCGTGAGTGCCGACTTTATCGGCGAGTCAGCCAGCTCGGTCGTTGATTTGCCGAGTACGATGGTGATGGGAAAGAATTTTGCTAAGGTCTTTTCTTGGTATGACAACGAAATGGGCTTTTCTCACCGCATGGTGGACATGGCTCTCTACATGGCTGATCGCGGTCTCTAATTTCTTCCACTGGGAGCATCGAGCATGAGCTCAAAAACGCTGCAAGGAATTCGCTCCATCGAGGAGCTGGATCTCGACGAAAAAAATGTTTTTATTCGGGTCGACTTTAACGTCCCGATGGAAAATGGCGTGATTACCGACGACAACCGCATTCGCGCGGCCTTGCCGACGATTCGTTTTGCTCTCGACAAGGGCGCTCGAATTCTCTTGGCCTCGCATCTGGGTCGTCCCAAGGGCAAAGTCGACCCGCAGTACTCGATGGAACCGGTAGGCGAGTATTTGAGTCGCATGCTCGATCTCGACGTCGTGCTCATCGATGAATTGCGTGGTGATGCTCCGAAGGCCTTGTTTAAGGGCTGGAAGGACGGGCAAGTCCTACTCCTGGAGAATTTGCGTTTTGATCCGGACGAAGAAAAAAATGGCCGAGACTTGGCCTTGGCCATTGCCGAGTATACCGACGTTTATATCAACGATGCCTTTGGTGCGAGTCATCGCGCCCACTCGAGCATCGTGGCCCTGCCGCAGGAAGTTCGCAACCGCGGGGCGGGTTTCTTGATGAAACAGGAAATCGAATTCTTGGATAAAGTTATTTATGATTACGAAGCGCCCTTCGTGACTATTTTGGGTGGCGCGAAGGTCAGCGACAAGATCGGGGTGATCGAGAATCTCATCGACAAGGTCGATGTGTTTTTGGTGGGTGGCGCGATGGCCTACACCTTTCAGGCCGCGCAAAAGTTGCCAACCGGAAGTTCTCTGGTGGAGCAAGACAAAGTGAAGTTTGCCGGCGAGCTGATCGAGCGGGTCAAAGCGCGCGACAAAAAATTAATGCTCCCACTCGATCATGTGATCGTGCCGTCCTTTGACCGGCTCAGCGAAGCAAAGATCACTGAAGGAGTCGCGATTCCTGAGGGTTGGATGGGAGTGGATATTGGTCCCAAGACGCAAGCGGTATTTCGCGAAGAAATCAAACGAGCCAAAACTATTTTTTGGAACGGCCCGATGGGCGTCTTCGAGAAACCCGCTCTCGCTAAGGGCACCTTTGCCGTCGCAGCCGCCATGGCCGAGAATCAAAGCGCAGTGACGGTGGTGGGCGGAGGTGACTCTGCCGCGGCAGCCAAGGCTTCAGGCTTTGCCGACAAAATGAAACACATTTCGACGGGTGGTGGTGCAAGTCTTGAGTATTTGCAGGGCGATAAGCTCCCGGGCGTCGAAGCCTTGCGCCGGTAAGAATGGGAAAAGTTGAAAGGGTTTGAACGTGAGTAGCAAACGCATGATCTGTGCCGCCAATTGGAAATTGAACAAGTCTCCTCGCGAGGCCGAGGCCTTTCTTCGCGATTTGCGGCGAAACTTGTCGATCGATCATCATCAGGAAGTGATCATCTTCCCGTCGGCGATTTGTCTTATGCTCACCGGGGAAGTCCTCGAAGGGACTGACATCGGTTGGGGAGCGCAAAATTGTTATTTTGAGAAGTCGGGCGCCTTTACCGGCGAAAATTCTCCCGAAGTATTGCGGGAGCTGGGTGCCACTCATTGCCTGGTCGGTCACAGTGAGCGGCGCAGTTTGTTTCACGAAACCAATTCGGATTGTGCCAAAAAAGTCGCCGCCATTCAGGGGGCCGGCATGGTGCCGATGTTGTGTGTGGGCGAAACCCTCGAGCAACGCGAAAAAGGGCAAACCAATTCCGTCATTGTTCAGCAACTTCGCGAAGGACTCCAGCATGTCCACCTCGAAAAAGAATTTTGGCTTGCCTACGAACCCGTGTGGGCGATCGGCACCGGCAAAGTCGCGACTCCAGCTCAAGCCAATGAAGCCCATCTGGTTTTACGTAACGAGTTGACCGCAGTCTTCGGCGCCTCCAAGGCGCGGACGGTGCCCATTCTTTACGGTGGCAGCGTGAAACCCGAAAACGCCCATGAGCTCGCTCAGCAACCCGAGCTCGATGGCTTTCTCATTGGCGGCGCGAGCCTCCAACTCGAGAGCCTGCTCAAGATTCACAGCGAAGCCAACCGCTAGACCACCGACAATATGAGAACCTGACTTTCGCTCTGATGATCTGACTTTCGCTCTGGCGAGCCGACTCTCGCGCCGCTTGAATCGTCGGAAGCTCCAGCTCCGCATCGCCCCATTTTCAAGTAAAAGCATAGACTTAACGTGAAAATAAGATGACCATTATTACATCTTGAACTATAGTGCCCAGATGCGAGCTAAACAAGCCAACCTTTTTGATTATTTTGATACCAGTAAGACCCGTAGACGGTACGGTCGCACCCAACACGGTGGGGTCGAAACCAAGGGCCACCGCAAATTAGAAAGACCACTTTCCACCACTCGCCCGATTCATCTGGTTTTGAAGTCGCACCGGGCGAAGGGAGCTTTAAGTTTTCTCACTCATAAGAACAAACCCGTCGTGGAAGCGATCATCAGAGAGAAAGCCAAAAAATTTGGCGTGCGAATCTCGCAGTTTGCCAACGTTGGCAACCACCTTCACCTGAAAGTTCGCATCGCCTCTCGGCCCCTGTTTCAAGCTTTCCTGGTGTCCGTCACCACTTTGATCGCCCGAATGCCGGATTTCACCAAACCTGACCACCCAAATTTCACCGGTTTGACCACCCCGATTTCAGGGGTTTGACCAGGTCAATTTCACGATTTTGACCAGCTTGCGACGCGGATCGTTGGGCTTTTAACA
>JADZEO010000109.1 GCA_020850475.1 Bdellovibrionales bacterium
AGATTGATCATGTTCGACCTCAAGCTCTGGGTGGAAGTTCGGCACCGCAAAACCTTCGGGTTCTTTGTCGCTCGTGCAATCAACGAGCCGCGATCAAAGTTTTTGGCCAAACAAGGATGGACAGATACCTATCTATTTAATGAGACTAATCCGACTCAGGTTCTTTCCGGTCGTGGCGGGGATTGCGGAAAAGCCCTGGGAGAGAAGATCTGGGGACAACTGGGGGGCCCAATTGATTCGATACTCGTAGAGCCCGAGCCCCAGACTTTGCGGTGTCCCAGACGGCTCCGTGAGGAAGGAATACAAATACTAGTGACTCTAATTCTTGAAGGCAATAACCAACCAAGGGTCAACTTAGAGTTGACCAAAGATCCTTCAGCTTCCCATAATAGTCGGATACTTAAGGGAGTACTTATGTCAGAAGACGTCAAAGCTGAACTTGAGCGATTAAGAGCCGAAAATGCCGCACTCAAAAATTCCAAACCGAAGGCCGGAACTCTATCCATGAAAGTGAGCGAAAAAGGTGCGCTCTCAATTTATGGAATGGGTCGGTTTCCGGTGACTTTGTACAAAGAGCAATGGCTTAAACTTTTGGGTATTGCTGACGACATTAAGAAATTCATTAGTGAAAACGACCGACAGCTGAAAACCAAAGAGTAAAAAAGGTGCCTGCTACTTTTTCGTGAGACCGTGACGGGTCTCACGCCCAGCCTCGGGCACTCCTAAGGTCGCATCCGACACTGGCACACCCGCTCTCTTCAACTCCCTCTTTCGCCAAAATAAAAAAGGACCCGCGAAGGTCCTTGTTTATTTTGGTAGCGGGAGAGGGAATTGAACCCCCGACACGCGGATTATGATTCCGCTGCTCTAACCAACTGAGCTACCCCGCCACTTTTGAAATCGATGAGCCAACCCACCCGTCACGTCGAGAACCAAATACCACACCGACTGTGAATTTGGATGACCTGCCAATGAGTTGTAAGTGCTCATTTGTACTTAGGGACCTCGCCGCTGTCAACGAGGGCTCCCTCGGTGACCTTCGAACCGACGTATACCGCCTCGCATTATGTGTAATGAAAAGTTTACTATCGGCGGGCCAACTTGACCCTGAGGGGCAAGCTAGTTGAGAGTGGTCACGTAGAGAGAGGGATGTTCTTCGGGGGAAGAACACAAAGTCACAGATCAAACATTTAGAGGGGGATGTATGAAACTGTCGCGCCTTTTATGGACGACCGCTGCCGTTGCCTTGTTTGCCGGCTGTACGAAATCACCAAACAATCAAACCGTCATCAACAGTCCAAGCTCAGATGCTGGCCTTGAAGCACTGGACAACACTCCGGGCACCAACTCGATTCAATTTGTCGACGAGGCGGGACAACCTCTGGTCGGCGCCAAGATTTTGATTGGCTATGACGTGAATGATCCCTTTAAAGGAAACGAGCTCGTCACCGACACCTCGGGCTTGGTCAGCATCCCGAGCGATTGGAAGGTGAGCTTGCCCCTCACGGTGGTCTCTAACGGTCACGTGCGCACAACTTTTGACAGCGTCAGCCCCGTCACCTCCACCTATCGCATTTCGCTTGGTGAAGGCGCAGACAACTTAGAAGTCAAAGGTAACACCACTGGGTTTGGCTCTCTTCCCACCGACGGCATGGCGGATTTTGGCTTGGTCATTCCAGCCTTTACCCAAAAAAAGCTCATGCACTTTGATATTTCGGCTGTGATCAGTCCCTCGGTCGATACCATTCGCGTGGCGGGACAAAAGTTAGACCTGCCGTCAAACCTCACGCTTCCTGATCAAACCGAAAACTACATGATTCCGATTCGCCTGAGCAAACCGCGCTACCGCACCTTTGTTCGGCGCGATGGGCAGCACAAGTTTTTCGCCCTTCATGGCCGTTTCCCCTTCAAGAAAGTTATTGATGACGTCCGTGGCGGCAAAAGCGTTTATGACATCATCAACCACTTTGACTTTGTCGGCGGCGGTGTCACCGATGTGCCGGTCGATAAATCTGGCGGCTTGGCTGACATGTCAGTATCGACAGTTAATTTTAACTCCACCCTAACGGTGAGAGCACCCGCCTTTGCAGTCGACAAGTCTCTCCTTTCTCTCGTGATGTCTGACTTGGGTGGGGGCTTGGTGCCGACTGACCTTAAGCGCTTGTTACCCAACCAAACTCTTAATTTGAAGACGACGACCACGGCCAAAGAGACGTTCGTGCTCCATATTCTCACCCAGACGCAAAACCTGGCCGGTGAGTCTCCGCGCCTGGCGGTGATGAGCACGGACCTGGAAGAGGGTACTGAGCCTCAGAGTTCAGAGCCTCAGAGTTCAGAACCTCAGGCCTCGGAGCCCACTGCCGACGAAGGCATTCGCATTCTCGCTGGGGGCGGGCTCAATCCTGGTGCCAGCTTCAACCAGCTGACTTTTGCCTTGCAACGCTCGCAGAATACCAACCCCCCGACCTTTTTGGATATGGTGGCCCCACCTCAAATCGAACCTAATTTGATTCGCCTAAAGGCACCTCCGGCGCCTGCTGGAATTTCGCCGGTGGCCACTTATTTGGTCCTGTCTGAGGTTGAGGAAATCATGGCAGGCAAGGTAAAATCAGAGCGACGCACGCGCTTGTGGGAGTTGTTTTCACCCACTTGGGTAGATGCCGTGAAGCTGCCGACTTTCACTCTGAACCGCTTGCCCAACCGCAAGTACCGATGGGAAGTCATGTATGTGGGCCGCACGGCTGATACCGGCGCAGGCAATACCACTTTGCCGGGAGCCGATTTACTTGAAGGCATTACACACGTTACGCGCAACGCGGCTGATTTCTAAAGTCTTCATCCTTCTAACGGTTAGCGGGTGCACTCTGTTTAAAGAGAACCAAGAGCCACCCGCAACCTTTGGTCCTCGCGAACAAGTTTACTTTGCGACTTATGATGAGGTTTGGCGGGCCACTCAGCTGGCACTCCAAACCTACCCGATTCGCGTGAACAACATGGATCTGGGAGTCCTTGAGACGGACGTGATCAAGGGCTACAAGGTGTGGATGCCCCCTCATCGCGCGAGCTCTTCCGGCGGTTTATCCTATAAACTCAATGTCCGCGTCGTTAAAGGTTCAGTGGAGGGCCGCCAATCTGTTCGAGTTACAGTCATGAAGGACCTCGAACTCAAAAAAGATTTCTTCGCCGACACCAAGAAACTTCCGAGCGACGGGTTGGAAGAAAAGTCCATTCTCTACCGGGTTCGACGGGAACTCTTAATCGACAAGGCTCTACAAAAAGCCCAACAGCAAAAGAATCAAGGCGCTTAGTTGCTGGCTGATTTTTTATTGTCTCGCCACCAGGAAAGCCACTTTTCCTTTTTCCAATAGGTGGTGGTCTTGTTGCCACCCAGGACCTGACCGGTGGCGCGTTCTAAACCCTTAACGGCGTAGGGGTGCAATTCACTGTCGTTGGTTCGCAAGAGCGAAATAAACTTGGGCGTATCGTCGGGCCGGCCAAATTTGCTCAGAGTACGTACGATGTGTTTGCGAATCCAGAGACTTTGATTGTTACGGAAGTTTTCCTTCGCATGGAGACGCGCCCAAAGTTTTTCCGACAATTCTTTAGCATTGATGCGATCGGCGGCCTGGACCGCAGCCGTCCGCACCACCAGAGCTTTGTCATCGAGCAATTTTTCCGACCACTCCAAGGCCTTGGCGCGCGAGCCATGAGTCAAAGCGATCATCGCGGCATTTCGCATAAACCATTCGTCACTGCTGAGGGCCTTTTCGAGAACCGGCAAAGCCTCTTTCGGCCAAACCTGACCGAGAGCCGTCGTCGCACGCCAACGTGTCTCAAGTGACTCTTGATTGTCAAAAGCCAATTCTTTGAGCGTGGCGATTCCCTTTTCACCCAAGGTCTTGATCATAACCAATCGCTCGCTCAACGGTTGTCGCAGGGCGCGGATGGCCCGATCACGGTAGGGCCCCGTTAAGATGGCCGCCGGTGGCGCGACTTCAAGTTTGCCCGATACCGGAGCTGCGTCGGTGGGCAATTGCACCAGCAGGGCTAAAGCCACACAGCACCCCAACCACAAATCGGCGATGACTAACCTAAATCTTTTCATTGCTCCCCCATTACTGCCCATGACATTACCCGGATGATTATGAGTCTCCGGAAATGAGTTTGTTCGCCTCGGCCGCCATTTTTTCAGTATCAACACCTTCTTCGAGGGCGGACGGGTCGTCGTCCGTCGGCGCGACGGACTCGAGTGCGGCCATTTCGGCTAACATCTTGTCGGTATCCAAAGCATCGCCCTCGCTGCCCTCTTCACTGAATTTGTCGGCACTGGCTTTGGCGCTTTTTTTATTCAACTCGGGAATGGACCCAGTTAGAGTCTTGGTGAACTCGGCCAGAATGTCGTTGGCCCCATCATCAGCAGCTTCTTCTGCGATGGGTTTGGCCGTCGGAGCCGGACTGGCAATGACTGGTTCCTTCGCAACTTCACTCAATACCGCCAGGTCATTTTGGAGGTCGGCACTTAGGCCACTGGGAGGTTGAGGCGATTCTTTTTTAACCGCATCGCCCCCCACCTGTACTGCGGCGGCAAATTCCCGCACCAACTCCTCGCCCTTTTCCCCAGCGGCTGGAGCGGACATTTCTGCTCCAAGCTTGGCAGCCGCTGCTGACGCTAAGTTCGAACCGGCCGTGGAACCGAGTTCTTCCAATTGCCGCTTAAGGCGTGCATTCTCTTCCTTGTAAAGCGAAAGATCGGCAATGTCGTCTTCGATGATTTCATATTCGGCCAACTTGCCTTCGAGATCGCGAATCTTTTCCAGGTAGCTCGTCAGATCCGCCGAAGAGGCGTTGGGCC
>JADZEO010000110.1 GCA_020850475.1 Bdellovibrionales bacterium
AGACACCAAAGATTCTCGCTTTTGTCGTCCACTCCACCAACCTCTGGTCCGGCCGGAACCTAAAAACAACTGGCCGGAATGAATGCTATCTTCGTTTTACCGTGAACCTTGTACCACCCTTTTGAGTGAGCACTAATATTAACGTTGTCGCCCTTCTTGAGTTCCCGCATCACCGGACCACTCGCCGAAGCAGTGGTTCGCAGCTGACAGTTCTTACTCAGGGCTTTGCGGGTCGGTTTGCTTTGTAGATCGACCACCTTCATACCCGTCGTATCTTTGGCCGCAATCGCGTCACTGGCCGATTCAAAACCAACGGCCTCAGATCGAGCCTTTGATTCCTGCGAAGCAAAACTGCGGGTCCGCGCTTCCGCCGATTTCGTGCGCTGTGCGTGCTTACTGGATTCGCGCTGATGGCGGGCTTCCAGCTCTTGCGCCCGCGCTTCAGCATCCATCGCTCGCCCTTTGGCTTGGTCCGCCTCCGCCTCTGCCATTGATGCTTCTTCGTCCATGCGCTCCAGGTCTTTGCGGGTTTTTCGCAGGTTCGCCTCACGCGCGGCCACCCGTTTGTTGGAGGCATCCGCTTCTTCTTTAAGTTTGGCGACCTGAGCCGCAGCCTTTTGCTGTTCTTGCTTCAGTTTGCCTTCGGCTTCCTGAATCTTCTTGGTCGTCGTCGCTTCGTCGACTTTTGCTTGATCTCGCTCTTGGCGAGCTTTGGTCACCGAGTCTTTGGTCTCTTGGATGCGTTTGTCGATCTGACGCTTTTCTTCCATCAACTGGGCGACTTTTTCCCGAACCATATCGCGGTCTCGCTCGGCCTTCTGCCGCTCGGTCTGAGTTTCCTCAAGTTCCGCTTTCTTGTTGGCAATATCTTGATCGTACTTCTTTTGCTGTTCTTCCGCTTTCAGCTTTTCTTGCTCGAAGCGCTTTTGATCGGCGCGCGCCCTCACGACCTGGTCGTCATATTTTTTGATCTGCGCTTCCGCATCACGAGCTTTAGTTTTGGCATTGGCAATTTGTTGTTCAGCGTCCTTTTTGGCTTTTTCGGTCCGCCGCTGTTCCTCGTCGGCTCGGTCGCGCGTGGCCTTGGCCTCTTGTTGAGCCGCATCCGACTCCGCTAAGGCGTCTTCCATTTCTGCTTCCACATCATCGAGGTCCGCGACCAAGACACCGGGGTAGGCCGAAGCCGTGGCGAGTGGAATCCACCCACCAATCAATAATATGGATAATCCCAAGGCGAATTTTACCAGGCTCGGCCGTGACTGAGCCGTCGTGCGCTTAGCGTGCATTCGTCATCCCCCCTTGCACTCGCTCAATTAACTTATCGGCAACAGGTCGGATTTTTGAAATGAAACGAAGTCCACCTCGACCCCATCAACCTAAAATCTCTACAAAGGTTGGGACGTTTTTGGGACCTCCCGACTGTGCAATCAACACTCAGCGTTAACATTATGAAAAAGCAAATAATTTTAAGTGTATAGAGATGAGATGACCATCATAACCAGGGGGTATTGGTTGTGAACTGGGCAGCAACCCTTGTGATATTTTCCATAAACCCTTTTTTGACGATCTCAAATCAAAACAAATGGCGTCCCACAGTGAGAACTGTGGCATTGCCCTTGCTAAAGTAAAAGGCATCCCCCCCTTGGCGACCTGGTCCCCCCTTACCCTCCAGGTCGCTATTTTTTTTCCTCGCCCTTCCTACTTAGCCCTTCGGAGAGAAATCCAGCAGTCGAGTTTCAAGCCCGGTGTTCCCTTCGTAAACTGAAGAGACGACCGAACTCGGTCGGAAGGATGGTCCCTGGTGATCAAGGTGATTGTCATCGGCTTGAGTCTATTGCTGGCGAGTGGGGCTTGGTCTCTGCCCAGTGCCCCGCTCAATCGAGTTGTGATCGACCCTGGTCATGGCGGCTCTGACAATGGCGCCGTCTATCGCGACCTCAAGGAAAAGGAAATTACTCTGCAACTCGCCCGCCGCCTCCGTCAGCGCCTCGCCGACCGAGGCTGGACCGCGGTATTGACGCGCGAAAGTGACCAGTTTCTTTCGCTCTCCGACCGCGCCCGCCTGGCGCGCGACCACCAGGGCGATGTCCTCCTTAGTATTCATCTCAATTCATCCAACGACGAGCGGGCTCACGGCATGGAAGTCTACTTTGAAAATCAATTGCCGCCCGATGAGGAGTCGGCCTTCCTCGCCAATCGAGAAAATGACAACTACCAAGGGAAGTCGGATCTCGACTGGCCCCTTCACCCCGTCCCCGAAGCCGCGGATCTCAAGGGCGACACCCTCAGCATTGTGCAAGATTTGCAACGCAGCCACCGCATTTACACCAGCTCGGTGCTGGCCACTCAGCTCGCTGAGTCTTGGCAGGGCCAGCGCCGCTCGACGGAAAACACCATTCGCCAGGCGCCGTTCTTCGTTGTGAGTAACGTCAACATGCCCAGCGCCCTCATCGAGGTCGGCTTCGTCACTAACAGCAACGAGGCCCAAAAAATCCGCTCAGAGCACTATCAAAATTCCGTCGTCGACGGCATCGTCAAAGCGCTGGCTCAATTCAAAGAAAAGATGGACAAACGCCGGAGCCAAAGCCTAAAGTAGCGCCATGCGTACCGATGGCCGCCGCTTCGATCAAATTCGTCCCGTTACCATAGAACCTGAGGTTCTTCGCTATGCCGAGGGCAGCGCGCGCATTCAAATGGGCGAGACGATTATTTTGTGTACCGCAAGCCTCGAGGATGGCACTCCCAAATGGCTTCAAGGTTCGGGGGCTGGATGGATCTCGGCTGAATACGGCATGCTTCCCCGCAGTACCCACACGCGCATCAATCGCGAAAAGGCGATGACCGGCGGTCGCACTCAAGAAATCTCCCGCCTCATCGGCCGCAGCTTGCGCTCGGTGGTTGATCTTAAAGTCCTGGGTGAACGCCAACTCACCGTCGACTGCGACGTCCTCCAAGCTGACGGAGGCACCCGGACCGCCGCCATTACCGGGGGGTTCGTCGCACTGGCATTTGCCCTGCGATTTATGCACCAACAAGGAATGATCAGCCGAATTCCCATCACTCATTTTGTCTCAGCCATTAGCGTGGGACTCAAAGACGGCCAAACGCTTTTGGATCTCAACTATGACGAAGATTCAACCATTCACACTGACATGAATTTTGTCATGACGAATGATCGACGCTTTGTTGAAATTCAGGGCACGGCTGAAGAAACTCCTTTTTCTCGACCCGAGCTCGACCAAATGCTCGCGGTCGCCGAGAAGGGCTGCCTGGAACTGGTCGATCGGCAGCGCTCCCTGGTTCGCGATTTTCTGAACCTCTAGAGGACTCCATGGAACTTTGGATTGCGACTTCAAATGAAGGCAAACTGCGCGAAATCCGCTCTCTCTTGATGGAAAAAAACATTCAGGTTCATGCCCAAGGAGAACTCAGCTATTTTTCTCCCCCACCCGAAACCGGCACCAGCTTCGAAGCCAACGCTCGGCTCAAAGCCAAAGCCCTCAAGGCCGTCAAACCCGATTGCTGGGTCCTGGGTGAGGACTCGGGTTTAGAAGTCGAAGGCCTGAGTAAAATGCCGGGCATTCACTCGGCTCGTTATGCGGGCCCCAAAGCTTCCGCTGCAGAAAACAACGCCAAACTCCTCAAAATGCTCGATCTGCGCTCCTTCAATCAGCGCGCGGCCAAATTTATTTGCGTCATGGTGGTCTATGATCCCGCTGGCAAAGAACATGTCTTTAGCGGCACCCTCCCAGGTGAAATCGCCAAGAAAGCGCAAGGCACCACCGGCTTTGGCTATGATCCCATTTTTATTCCCGAAGGCGAAACCAAAACCCTCGCCGAACTCGGCGCCGCTCTCAAAAACAAAATCTCCCACCGCTCCCAAGCCCTCCGCCAACTTCTCTCGGTCCTCTGATTCTTCCTCTTCCTCTTCAGCGTCGGTGTCAGAGTCAGAGTCAGAGTCAGAGTCAGAGTCGGTGTCAGAGTCAGCGTCGGTGTCAGTGTCAGTGTAAGTGTCAGTGTCAGTGTCAGTGTCAGTGTCAGTGGCAGTGTCAGTGTCAGTGTCCGCTTCAGAGACAGACCTAGAGACAGACCCAGAGTCAGATGCCGGGCCGGCCCAAGCTGCGGCCCTTAACCATTGGCCCGCCTGCCGGAAGGGCCGATGCCGGAGGGGCCGATGCCCGAAGTAAATCCACTAGTGCGAATTGCCCGAGGTAGGTCGGCTAGCGCCCCGATCCCACCGACATCCAGTTCAGTTTTAATTTGTCTCGGCCTTCACCCTATGTGAATCCCCCTGTGGTGCCCAGAACACAGCAGAGCCAAATTCTCCAATCGATCATCCCCTCCCGCGTGAAGCGGTCTTAAGTGGTGAATCTCCAAAAACTTAGTCTCCTGACATCTTACTCCGTGTTGATCAACGTGACTGCATCTCGACTCAAACTTCAAATGAACCCGATGTTTGGTCGCAGCCGGCAGCGGGCGTCTCGCCGTACTCTCGCCTGTCTTTGACACACCCATTTCGGCAGCAGTTCTTGAGAATTGTAACCTGCCCGTTTTTTGGGCAGGTCGTGAATTCTTCCCCGGTGCAGTCCCTAACTTTCCTCTCATCAACTGTCGTTTCGCCCGCTCGTTGGGATCGTGCTTGGACAAGTAAACCTCCACCATCGCTTCGAGAGTTTCCTCGAGTGTGGCTCCCCGTCGTATTTTTTGTCCCACCAGTCCTTGAGCCCGGCGAATCTTAATCATGAGTTTTTCCGAAATGCCGACTTCGAGCTGCACTCGCGCCTCAGCCGCCACCGGCGCTCCATCCGCCTTGCGAGCCTCAGCCGTACCTCCCGCTCGCGCCTCAGCCGCCACTCGCGTTCCAGCCGCCTCTCCCACTCGCGCACTGGAAGGCGTGTGGACCACCACTTTCTCGGCAATTTCATTTTCTAAACGCACAAAATTCATTCGCCCGCGACCCG
>JADZEO010000111.1 GCA_020850475.1 Bdellovibrionales bacterium
AGCAGTGAGCCGCGGCCGCCTGCGATTTTGAGGCTCGCCACCGAGGGGTGATCGGTTTCAACGAGCTCAGGGGTGCCGGCCAGCGCCCGGAGAGCACCAATCATTTTTTCGCGACTGGCCAGGCGAGCGCCGCCGTCATCGGCACGAAATTCACGATAGCGCGAAAAGTAATTCACCACGATCATGCCGAGAAAGCCCAACAAAATTTGCAGCACGATGACCAGCACAAAGTGAATTGCATGGCGAGAGCGTTCCTCGACCTGAGAAGAAATCACTCCGGCGATCAGGCGGGCGGCAAACATGACGATCGCGTTGATGACTCCCTGTATGAGAGTCATTGTCACCATTTCACCGTTGGCGATGTGAGCCACTTCGTGACCCAAGACACCCTCAACTTGGTCGCGATTCATGCGGCGTAATAGCCCGGTTGAAACCGCCACGAGCGAGTTGTTTTTAGAGGGGCCAGTAGCAAAGGCATTGACCTCTTCGGATTCGTAAACGGCTACTTCCGGCATTTTCGCCAAGCGCGCGCGCCGGGCCAGGTCGTGGACGACCTCGACAATTTGGCGGCCCACAGGATCTGAAGTGTTGGGTTCGATCACGCGCAAACCAAACATCCACTTGGCCATCATCTTCGAAGTGGCGAGCGAAATGAAGGCGCCCCCCATTCCAAAAATCGCACAAAATACGAGAAGACCCGAGGTGCCCGTGAGATCAATGCCAAAAAAAGCACTGACGAGTGAGGCGGTAATCGACAGCGTGGCAATAACCAGAATGTTGACGATCGTAAAAAAGAAAACGCGCTTAGCGACAGCCCACATAAAGCAATCCTCCCGGGAGGTTAATCCAACATCTTCAAGATGAATCATCCTACCGAGTTGTCAAGGTCCGTGACTCCCGAGGGGCTTATTTTACTTTGATAGTTTGCCGACTTACCGAATTCTCCAGGAAGCCTTGCAGCAAACCTAACGCCGGGCGATTCACGCGCGACAATTCGAAGATCCGCCCAGAGTAAAACCCTGGGCGGTTAACCGAAGATTCGAGAGGTCACTCGTCGTCGTCGTCGTCGTCGTCACTTCGTCCTGACATGATGATCTTCATCAGGAGTTCTTTCTTGGCGGCGACTTCGGACTTCTCCACTCGGCGTAGCAGAGCAAACGACTGCAGGCGCTGAGTGATAAACTGTTCAACAAATTCGCGGGTGACCGGCGGACGACCCGACATTTTTTTGATGAACATATTGTAATCCAGACGAGCCACGTCGGTGATGCCCATTTGTTTAAAGGCATCGGCCAAGCTGCCCGGCGCCACTTCCCGGCCATGGGGGGTGGGACCCGTCAGCGCAGGATCTTTCTGAATGGCTTGCCGTATTTGAAAGTGAGGTGCCAAGACTTCAGCAAATAGGCCTTGTTCCATTGGGAATTGTCGCCCATCGATAGCTTTGAGAATTTCAAGCACCTTGTCGAGCATTTCAGCAGTGAGAGGTTGGTTCGCAGCAGCCGGAAGGTGTTGCATGACCTGCGCTTTGATCTCCTCAATCTTGACCGCATTGAGATCAAATGACGGAACCTTTTCCAGCGCACTGGCTTGCTGAACTTCCTTGAATAGTTGATACATCAACTCATTGTCGGGAGTCGCAATCAAGAAAGCGCCAGGGACCTGGAGAATCTGAGCGCGCTCTTGTTGAGCTGCCTCTTGTGCGGCTTGCCGATCTTGGGTGACCCGATAGCTGAAGGCCATTTGATTCTGCTGGGTCAAGTTGCGGCGACCAGGGACGTTCATGCCCCCTTTAAGGAGTTGGAACATTCCGTGTAAAACATTGGCTTCAGCTTCGAAGGCGGGGAACATACTGTCCTTAGCCTCGATCTTCTCAAGTCCACGGATGCGTTTGAGTTCGTTCCCTAACACCACACCTTGGGTGATTCGGCCCATCACATTTGATACCAAAATGTATTGGAGATCTGGTTCGTCTAAAAAGGACGGGAACACCTTGCGAGTGATATTGAGAGGATTGATGACCCGGCCGGTGAGGGCTTTCATGGCATTCAAACGATCAGGCATGGTACCCAAAACATCTGGAGGCTCTTGCATGTCCTTTACGTCCATCGAATGACGAACGGTCTGCAGGTCATGACCCACTTCACCAATCAAGTTGAGCCCTTGGTGGCGGAGCTGTTCCTTAACAGCCGGATCGCTGCACGACTGAACATTCTGAACGCCCGTACGATAGGCGAGGTAACGAGCACGGCTTAACTCGATCGCAAAGAGCGAGTTGTCAGCTTTTTGAGCGACGCAATAGCGGTTCGGCAAGAAAGAGACTTGCAACAAGAAGTTAAAAATCTTGCGGCTGACTTTGTAGTACTGATCATAATATTTGCCGTAGACCGGGTGAGCGGCCATGGTCTGCAGAGTGCGCTGGTAATTGGCCAGGCCCTCGCGACTCATTTCAAACTGATCCAAATACTCACGGCCCACCCCCATGAATTCCGCTAGATGAATTCGCCACTGGTCGTAGTACCGTTTGAGCGCCATTAGGGCTCGGGCGCGAACATAGACACCTTGAAGATTTGGAGCCACGCGATCATAGCGGTGATTGTCAGTCACCATAGTCGACCAAAAGGCCGCGATGGTGTAGTCGACAACCGCCTCAGGAGTGGCGCCATGGTCCCAGCGGGCGCACATTGGGTCGATCAGTAAACTTGCGTCTTCGTCGGTGCAAAACTTGGTAGCCTTGAGACTTGCAAGACCGCCGCCCAGGTTTTCAGTGAGGGGCTTGTTTATGTCGATTGGTTTGATTTCGCCGTTGCGAAGCTCAACCGAGTCGGCATAGCCAAAGCGGATGGCGGCAATGTCATACTTGCCAGGCAACGTGCGATTTTCCTGACCCCACGCCGGATAATCCATCACACTGGCTGACATCGGAATGTCTTCGGGGGTGTAAGTGACATTGAACAGGCGTTGAGTTTCTTCCGGAGTGTAAAAGTTGTTAAGATCCGAAGAGGCAAAAAAGTTGTGGCGAAGTCCCAAGTTGTGACCCATTTCATGGAGGGTCACGCCGAGCATGTAGGGGAAGGCAATCTTTTGAATGCAATCTTCGATGATATTGCGTTCCTTTTGGGTGTCAATTTGCTGGCTCTGGCGAACTTCGGCAACGAAATCAGTAACCGACTTACATGAGGACTCCACCCGGCGCGCAATGCTCTGAGTGGTTCCGTTGCGCAAGGGGAGACTGCGCAGGCTTTCAATGGTCTCCAGATCAGGATGTTTTTGAAAGAGAGCGCGAAAGCGATTGAAGGCATCCCATGCCGAGTTGACTTCCCCGCGCTTGTCCATCGCCTTAATGAGGTGAGAGATCTGCATGGTCGGCTTAAACTGCGACAACTCCACCGACGCCGTCCGCTCGAATTCGGGTCCCTGCCAGCTGACAATGGACCAAGGCTGCGGAGTTTTTCCGTCACCCTTCCAGGTAAAATGAGGTTCCATAAAAATACTCGTTCGATCACCACGAGTGCCTTCGTCAAGCGAGATTCCGGTGGTGCGGCTCACAAAACCATGAATGCCGATTTTGTCGCGCATATAATTACGGATTTCCGCGGCCAAAATATCCAAGGAACTATTGACGTGAATATTCGTCGTGGCCGTGATGATTTCTCCGGTAAAGGGATCGGCCAAGGAGGGACCAAAGCCATTCAAGTTGGAACCCGTGATGGTGTACAAGAAATTGAGGGTGTTGTAGCGGATGTCACCAAGAGCTACGTCTTGGGTTTCATCCAGTTTGACCCGCGCTTTGGCACCTGCCAGTTCGAAGGCGCGATTCCAATGCTTGACCGCCGCCCGACCCACGTCGCGGATCCACTTCTTTTGCGGGGTATTGGAAGTAAAGTGAAAGACAATGTCTTTGTTCGGATCAAAGCGGTTGAGAAATACGTTGCGCTCAAAGTCTTCGCGACGTTGAAAGTCGCGGTCGATGATCACATTGCGAGCGGTCGTAAAGTATCCATAAACTTTGCGATCATCTTTAAAGTGTCGTCGAGCTGCTTGATAAGTGCGATTTTTAGCGCGCAGGAATGAGTATTTGATTCGGCTACCGGTCGCAACCTTAAGCAAAGTAAACGAGAAATAATCGGGCGAGAATTGAATGTCCACGACCTTTTGCACGCCCAGGATTTTGTTAAAGATAGAAAGGGCGCTGGTCAACTCGTTACTAGTGGTAATCAGGTTCTCAAATTCGATCTTAATATAAGGACGCTTGGTTGGAACTTGCTCAAACACTTCCTCTTCTTGCAAGGACGTTTCAGTGCCTTGTCGAGACGCCCGGTATTCCTTCCAGGCAATGGGAATATTAAAGACGTACTCGTAGCTGAGGTCGTCGGCCGCATTCAAGCGGGAATCAATGTTAACGTTCGCACCGCGCATGTAAGAGTTCGAGTTGAGCAGAATGCGAATCCGCGAGGCCATGGACAAATTCGTGTCGACTCCGCCCACGCCGCCGATTTCCATTTCTTGACCGACTTTGGTGTCAATGGTGGTTTCCGAATAAAACCACTCGCCGTTAAAAAATTCAGCCGGGTAAACGTCGATTTTTTCAATGGCCGAAAAGATCCGACGATTCAAACGGTCGATTTTAAAGTGCGACGCCTGGGTCGGGTTCTTCTCAGGGATTTCAATCATGACATGCGTTTTTTCGTTGTCGCCGTTGCGAGCATTTTCAACCCGGTAGTAACCCATCACTCCATATCCCACGAGCGGCACGGCCAAGCGGCCATCAGGAAGTTGTTCGGCATAGGACCACTCGGAAAAGGGGAGGTCTTCTTTTTTGGCAACTTTGTAAATCTTGAGATAGTTGTCGGTCAGTCGATAACGGACTTCATAAGTCGTGTTAGGACGGCCGCGGAACGGTAAGTCTTCACCCAAGAGGTCGGCGTTAGTCTTGTAACGGACGAGCGGGAAGTTGTTAAAGGTGCGCACCGACTCTTGGACTTGGAGGCGTTCGGCTTCGGTCGAGTTGGCCGCAGTTAACGCTTCGCCAGTTTTGAGCCAAAAGGTCTTACCTTGGAAGTCGTTAACTCCATCCAGGTTAAGGCCTTGGCCTTGGGCGAATTGATTCGGCCGCTTTTTTGTACAGCCGGTTGCCAGAGTGAGAGCCAAGAAAATTGTGATGAGCAGTTGGAGGGTACGCATTCCCTAGTCCTTTCAAAAAGTGTAGCTCATTGACAGACTTGCCGTCGTCGTATCGTCATCCAAGAAACTATTGTTCGTAATCAAAGTGTCGCGCCACGAGTAAGCTGCTTGCAGTGAAAACTGTTGAGACACCTGAAAGCTCGCACTGGTACGGGCGCTAAGTACCTGCTTATTTTTTCCGCTGTAGTTTTGATAAAGATAAATTCCCCCACCGCCCGAGACGGTAAAACGGGGCGAGAGGTAAATTGAGCCGGTCACACTGTTGTTGAGCCCGTAGGGTGAATTTTGGACTTCACCTTGTTCGTCAGCGGTGTCGAATTCGTAGTGACTAAAAATCGCGGCGTGAGAGGTGCTGATCCCGAACCACTTCCACCGAACAAAATAGTTGAGCCCGGCCTCGATGGATGTCAGCAAACTCGCTTTTTGCGAAGCTCGTGACGTCGGCAAAATGGCATTCAAAGAGCCAGACAGGCGGGAGTTGGGGAATTTCATCAGCTGCGGCCAAATGGCGCCGACCGAGACGTCATCAAAACCGTAGCGGCTGACTTGCTCTTCATCGTCTTTAATGGGTTGGCTATAGCCAAATCCGAGTCCCATCGCGAGTCCGTCGCTCACGTGGTAACGGAGATCCGACGACAAGCTGGTAAAGTAATCGCTGTAGTAATCCATGTTGCGGCTGGTGGACCAGCTCAAGCTGCTGCTCCATTTAGAAGACGGAGCGAGGGGACTGCGATCCTGAGAGGTTTGAGCCCAAACGGGCCACGAACCCCAACAGCTCGTTAAAAAGGTCATATATATAGATGCGAGAAACCAGAATTTCTTCACCTTTGGGTCTCCGTCTACCCCTGCATCTTGCACCTTTCAGGCCACCCAGCAGTCAAAAAAACCCTCGCGATCACGCCCAATTAGCGGCCTCCAGGCCGGGCATGTAATAGTTCTCTGTAGAGAATCCATAAGAGCCTGTAATTATGATCGCCTCGAGCGCCCGTAATTGGTCGACAGCAGTGACCATTTTGGGAGGGATTTCAGGTGGTTTTGCGGGTTTTCCGCCGCCCTGAGGGACGTGGGAAATGGTACGAAGCTTGAATTGGTTTTAGCCCCATGGCGAAGCCCCTGTCTTCTCTTATTTTTCGCTCTCATCGAGAAACCATTTTGTTGTCTCTTCTGGTCGCGCTGGCCTTTTATTGGGTCGACCAACGCTTTCCGCGGCTGGTCTCACCTCTGGTGGAGCAGGGTCGCTTGACTTGTCGAGCCCTCGAGCCCTTGGTGTCCCGGCTGGAGCAACTGCACGTGGCGGCCCAAGATGCGCGGCTTAAGGAAGAGCGTTTTTCCCGCGTTCGCCTGGCGCGCGAAGTCCGCCGGCAACTGGCCGATCGAGTGGATCCCACGCGTGATATCTTTTTGCGCTCGGAGGCCGAGTCCCTCGGTCTTGCCGTTGGCGTTACAGATATTCAAGTCGCTGCCGAATTGTTTTTAGAAGGTGATTGCCGACGTTTCGAACGGGTCTTGGATCTTTACCGTCTGGGGCTCGAACGCTTGCAGCGAGTGAGCCCTTTGGCTAAAGCCTCGCCGCAACCCGATCAGCAGTTGATGGAAATCGCTCAACGATTGCAGACCCTGGAGCGGCCCGAGCGATCCGCCGAAGTGGAAGATTTTTTGCAAACTTGGGCGGAGAGCGAACAGGACCTGGTTGAAAAATCTCAGTGGCGCCTGGCCCTTCGTTATCGCGAGCAAAAGTTGGCCGAGCCCCGCCGCAATGATCGCGAGCTTCTTGATTTGAGCCTGCGAGCCATCAGTCGGGAGCGTGAACCTCAGCGAGCCGCCCTTCGTTCCCAATTGCCGTCTTTGGTTTTTGGAATCATCGTTGGTTCTCTGGATACTCACAGTCACTACTATTCAGAGGAAGAGTTCCAGCGCTTTTGGCGCGACCACCAAAGTACCTTTGGCGGTTTGGGGATTCAAATCCGGGAAGACTTCGGTGGTGTCCGAGTGGTTCACCTCATGCCGGGGGGACCGGCGGAGCGGCAAGGCACTCTGCGACCGAGTCGAGGACGCGGGGCTGGAGACTTGATTACCCGCTTATTGGCGGTCGAACAGTTGGAAGAAGAAGATCTTGGTCAGGGCAAAAAATCTGTTCGCCGCAGCTGGCGGCACCTCAACTTGTCTCTCGAGGGCATGGAGAGCCGCCGGGTCGCCGAGTTTTTGGTGGGTCCGGTCGGCACGCGCGTAATTCTCGAAGTCCAACGAGCCGACGCCTCGGCTCCGGTGGTCCTCACTCTCGAGCGTGGGGCAGTGGCCACTAAGCAGGAAAGTATTCATACTGAGTTGGTCAACTGGCCGGCAACGGGGCAAAAATTTGGCTATATTAAGCTTGAACGTTTTTATGGTGGAAGTCTCGCCGGTGATTTTGCTCGCCAAGTTCAGGGACTGGTTCGTCAGGGCCTCTCGGGTTTACTCCTTGATTTGCGTGACAATCCGGGAGGCGATCTCGGAGGAGCCCTTCAGGTTGCAAGTCTCTTTCTTGGGACCCGTCCCTTGGTGTTAGACGTCGACAGCCTTGATCGTTCCGTGCGCGCTCATTGGGGCGATGGTCCCGAACGCATTTCTGGACCCTTAGTGGTGTTGGTTAACGAGAACTCCGCCAGTGCCGCGGAAATCCTTGCCGGCTCGTTACAGACTTTTCATCGCGCAATTGTGGTAGGAAGTCGACACACCTACGGCAAAGGTTCGATCCAGGCGGTGGCCAGTGTGAAGCAGTTGTTTAATCTCGACGGCGAACTGGGTGGCCTGAAGTACACTTCCTCTTATTACTATTTGCCGGACGGAACCCCCTTGCATGGGCGTGGAGTCGTTCCTGACATCTTAGTAAGTGAACGGATGGTTGATTCTTGTGCTCGCAGTCCGCGTGACCAGCAGTTTGCGTTGCCGCCGCCAGCGCCATTGCGGATGGAGGGAGTGGACATCAAGTCATTGGCGTCCATTAACCATGAGGCGTTTGTCGGTCTGGTGAGCGAACTGCAGAGCGAACAATCGCGGTTATCCGCGGCGGCTGCGCCAAAGGGAAAAGGGTGTCTTCCCCTTGATTCCCGTGATCGGC
>JADZEO010000112.1 GCA_020850475.1 Bdellovibrionales bacterium
AGGGGCAGTTAAAGAGCAAAAAGTGCAGTGATTGTCACAGCGAAGAAAAGTGGAAAAAGATCTCATTCGACCATAATCAAGACAGTCGCTATAAGCTCCTTGGCGAACACCGGGATCTTAAGTGTCAAGAGTGTCACTTCCCGGGCAAAGACTGGGTTCGCTACCAAGACAAAAAGTTTGCAGTCATTCGTTACCGACCGATGGATCAAGACTGTAACGCTTGCCACAGTAAAGATGACAAACACAAGGGCGAAATGGGTCAGAAGTGCGGCAGTTGTCACCGCGAAGATGACTGGAAGACCGTCAAAGACTTTCACCGCAATTACACTTTGCAAGGGGTTCATTACACTCTCCAGTGTGCCGAGTGCCATGATAAAGAAGGACGCAAGCTCAGTGGTCTGAGTGATCAGTGTCTGATCTGCCACCAAAAGGACGACGTTCACAACTCCACGCTTCCCGCCTGCCAGGAATGCCACCGCCAATCCTTTTGGGAGGACAGTCAATTTCGGCATTCCTTGAGTCCGTTTCCGCTGCGTGGGGTTCACCGTACACTCGATTGTGCCAACTGCCACACCGGCGGGGTTTACCAAGGTACCAAAAACACCTGTTATCTCTGTCACCAGAGTGACGCCTCGGCGGTGAGTTCGCCGCCCCACCTGATGCCAAATTTTATGGACTGTGCCCAATGTCACAACCAGTTCACCTTTTCGGGAGCCAACTAAGTGAAGAGTTCAACGGCCCTGTGGCTGTTATTGATTACCTTAGTAGTGGCCGTCGGGAGTTTCACGGGTTGGTGGACTTATCAACGAAGCGGAAGTGTCTCCGAAAACAGCAAATTAATGAGTGCGGGATTGACCTTTTCCGCCACTACGCTCTCGGGTGAAAAAATCAGGCTCGAAGACTTTGCCGGCAGAGTCGTGCTCGTTAACTTCTGGGCGAGCTGGTGTGGGCCCTGTCTGCAGGAGTTTCCCGGCATGATCCGTCGGCTTGATGAGTTTCCCGAAAAAATGGTGATGATTGCCTTTGCCGCCGATTCCGCCAAGGACGACGTAACGGGATTTTTGCGTTCTTTTGACGGACACCGCCCGAACTTCAAGATTGTTTGGGACCCAGAAAACGTTGTTTCTTCGCGGTTTCGCGTGCGAGCCTTACCGGAAACCTTTGTCTTTGGCCCTGATCAAAAACTTTTGTTTCAAGTCTCCGGAGCGCGAGATTGGTCGTTGCCGAACGCCTTAGAGGGCGCAGCCGAATTTTTGGGCCGGTAAACAGAGGCAACGTCTCATTTTGAGAATCTCCCCGCATATTTCCGACCGCTAAGACTGAATATTTCTCGTAATTTTTCCGATAAGTGTTTGATCGGCTGAGCTATTTGGAGACGTCTAGGGCATGTCAGTCTGGAACTATCTTTCAAACCACATGGGACTGTTTGCAACTGTTGTGATTGGCGCGGTGGCTTACTATGGTATTCGCAAAGACCAAAAGGCTTCCGAAGAGGCAGTCAAAGTTCTAAATAAAGCCAAAAAATCCGGAATGACAGATCCCTTCACTTTGCATCCTGTGATCGATGAATCCAAGTGTCTGGGCTGCGGAAGTTGCACCGAGGTCTGTCCAGAAGGTGATATCTTGCGGCTGGTCGATCACGTCTCCACTTTGGTGTCTCCCTCCAAGTGTGTGGGGCACGGTGAGTGTGCAGCCAATTGCCCCAATGGTGCGATCACCTTGGTTTTTGGCACCAAAAAAGTCGGATTCGATATGCCCCGGCTCACCGTCAACTACGAAACCAACGTGCCGGGAGTTTACATCGCTGGTGAGTTAGGGGGAATGGGACTCATCCGCAACGCGGTTAAGCAGGGGCGCTTAGCCGGTGAACACGCCTGCACGCAAATCAAAGGAAGTTCCCCGGACACCGATACTGATGTTTTTATCGTCGGTGCCGGGCCAGCTGGGTTTGCTGCTTCCCTCGCCGCAATTGCGGCCAACCGTCGCTACATTTGCATCGACCAAAATACCTTAGGTGGCGTGGTCAATAACTTTCCTCGTCAAAAAGTGGTGATGAGTCATCCGGCGGAGTTACCGATCATCGGAAAAATGAAGTTTGTGCAAAACAAGATTTCCAAAGAAGAGTTACTTCAGTATTGGCTGGGCGTGCGGGCCAAGACGGGCTTGCAAATTCGCGAACAAGTTCAGTTTGAGGGTTTTACCACTCAAAACGGGGTTATCACCGTGCGCACGAGTGCGGGGCCAGTGACCACACAAAAGCTGATCTTAGCGATGGGAGTTTCGGGCAGTCCCCGGCGTCTCGGACTACCCAACGAAGATCTTCCCAAAGTGGCGTACCGGCTGATTGATCCTGAGCACTATCGCGGCAAGCGAATTGTGGTGGTGGGCGCGGGCAACGTCGCCCTCGAGGCCGCCAAGATGCTCGGTCATCCAAAATATGAAAACGAAGTGATTTTTTTAGTTCGCGGCAAGGCGATTGACCGAGCCAATGACGAAAATCGAGAAGACATTGAAAAAATGGCCAAAGCCAAAATGCTGAGCGTGTGGTTTGAGTCCCAAGTTAAAGAGATTCATCCTGAGCGATTGGTGATCGATCAGGGGGGCACCTTGGCCTCCCTTTCCAATGATTTTTTGTTCGTATTTGCCGGTGCCGACAAACCCTACGCCCAACTGTCCAGTCTTGGTATTAAGATCGAAAAGAAGTTTGGTGAGGCTCTTCGCTCGACGGGATAGACAACAAGTAAGTGCAGCAGTGAGGAAGACAATTGAGATTTGAGCGTTTAATCTGGCTATGGTTGATTCTTACCGTCGCTCTCGGGTGGGAGTACTGGGCACTCAACTACATTCCGCGCCTGAGCCTGTTGGTCTCGCTTCAGCAGCAACTGCCGGAGTTCAAGGATTTCAATTTGACGACGGCTCCTGGGAAAACGATCAGTTATGCCCTCGGTTGGGCGGGACTCACGATTATGCTTCTCACCAACTTTTACGTGCTCCGCAAACGCCTTTCGGTGATGCAGAACCTAGGCAAACTCGAGGCTTGGCTCGACTATCATATTTTTTGTGGACTGTTTGGGCCGACGTTAATTGTCTTTCATTCGGACTTTAAGGTTGGCGGGCTGGTTGCAATTAGCTTTTGGAGTATGATGATTTCTGTCGCCAGTGGGGCCGTGGGCCGCTACTTTTTTGTCAAGGTGGGACGAACCAAAGCGCAATTGGAACACCAGAGTGAAGCCTGGAGTAAGAAGCTCACCGATGCACTTAAGCGTAACAATATCGCGAGTGACTCACCCGAGTTTGAAGAAACTCGCCAACGGTTCTTCAGGTTTGTGGGAACTCCCGAGGTCAAAATTGATTTTCTAACGGCACTGTGGGGGTCACTCGTGAGTGACTTTCGCGCCATGTTCTTTGCCATTCCCGAGGTCGTCTCAGGCTGGCCGCCGGAAACAAGAAAGTATCTCTACTTTTGGGCAATTTCCGCCCGCGATGTTCAATTGCTCGATCCGTTTCGGCGAGCTTTGGGTTATTGGCACGCCTTTCATTTTCCCTTCACCATGCTGATGTACATCACCGCCATCATTCACGTCGCCGTCGCCTTGCTTTTTGGCGTCTAGCGATTACGGTAAAGCCGAGCCTGCGGCCGTTAAGGCGCGGGAGGACAAAGTTGAGGTGCAGACAACTGCCAATTTGCACCCGCTGAGGTTGGAAGTGGGGTCGCGAGTTAACTTTAGGACTTAAGCCACTTGGGGTTGGCCAGAGTCCAGCGCACGACCCTTTCCAGGGACTGCTCGAAGGTGAGTGGCAAGCGCCATCCCATCGCGTGCATGCGCGATCCGTCGAGGGCATAACGCAAGTCATGGCCCGGGCGGCTCGAGTGAAAGTCCACCAATTCATAATTGAGTGGTTTGCCAACCGTCTGAGCCACAAACTGGGCAATCTCTAAGTTATTCACTTCGCGCTCACCCACGATGTTGTATTTCTCGCTGCTGGCCCCGTGCTCGACCAAAAACAAAATGGCAGCCGCCACGTTGCGGGCGTGAATCCAAAAGCGCGAGCCGGGAATTGACCGCGTCGGGTCGGAGTGAATGTAGATTTTTTCTCCCGCTTGAACCGCGCGGATAATTTTCGGAATGAACTTTTCTGGATGTTGACGCTCACCAAAAATATTCATGCAATGGGTGATTGTCACCGGCAGCTTGTAGGTGTTGCTGTAGGCGAGACAGAGCTCCTCGCCGCCGGCCTTGGTGGCCGCGTAGGGGTTGCCCGAGTTGTAGCGGTCCCATTCGCGGTAGTTAACTCCCTTGGGAGCCGGACCAAACACCTCATCGGTGGAAAAGTAAAACAAGCGCTTAAGTCCCTTCACTTGTCGGGCAAAATTAAGTAAGTGCATGGTGCCCACCACGTTGGCCATGACGAAGTCCTGAGGATGATCGATACTGCGATCCACATGGGTCTCGGCCCCGAGGTGAAAGATGTAGTCGATCGAGCCGAGCTCCTGTGCCACTCCCTCGCTTAAGGGCAAAGTGAAATCCGCAGTCATCACACTTACGCGCCGGTCATCAAATACATGGATGTCACGAAGGCGCTCGAGACCGTTGGAGGCATAGCTGAGTTTGTCGACTACAACAATGTCCCAGTCGGTGCATTTTAGAAAATGCTCAACCAAGTGATGTCCAACAAAACCGCAACCGCCGGTAATCATAATTCGCCCCATAGTCACCTCCCTCAACAAATTATAGATGAAAGTGGGCGTAAGAGATGAAGAGCAAAATCAATCTGGTCCTGCGTTCGCTACGAATGTCTTGACGGAAGTGGGTGAGAAGGTTTTCGATCTGGGCGCCACGGGGCAAGTGGCGACGAAAAATAGAAGTCCTGGGCCACTTTTGTAATCAAGGCTAGCGGAGGTGAAATGGCCAAGAAAGTTCTCTTGATGGCAGAGGCGGTGACCTTTGCGCACGTCGCGCGAATTCAAAAGCTTCAGAGTTGGCTCGAGCAACTGGGCTATCAGACGTTCACGGCGTTCGATGGTCGTTACGATGATTTTTTGCCGCCGGGGATTCAACACTTCCCTTTGTACACCGTGGCCTCTCGGCAATTCATGAACCAAGTGAATCGAGTCAAATTTCCTTACACCAGTTCCGATCTCAACCGCTATGTCCTTGAGGATTCTCGACTGATAGAGCAAATTCGTCCGGACTTGGTCATCGGAGATTTCCGTCTGAGCCTGGCGATCAGTTGTCGAAAACTTGGGACCCCTTATTTGTCGTTGGTCAATGGCTATTGGACGCCGATGTCACAAGAGCCGCTGCCAGTTCCCCCGTTGCCGTTTTTTCAAAAGCTCCCAGCCGGAATTTCGCGCGGTCTATTTCTACTGGCGCAGCCGGCGGCCTTTCACTTGGCCGCCCGCCCGTTTAACTCGGTGTCAAAGCAAAGCGGACTTAAAAGACCGGCGGTGGGACTCCTGACAGCCTATACCCAGGCCGATCACATACTGATTGTTGAACCTCCTGGTTGGCTCAGTTTAGATCAAAAGCAATCAGGAAATTACACGGAGATCGGACCCTTTTCTTGGACCTCCTCTTTGCCGCTGCCGGATTGGTGGTCAGCGATCGATAAATCCGAGAAGCTCATTTACATCTCACTCGGAAGTTCCGGTGACACGAGCCTGGTTGATCGGATCATCGCAAGTTTGGCCCATCTCGACGTGACGATGATTGTGGGCGGGCGTCCAGCGGAGGAACGGCTCGTCGGGCGAGCTCGACTCTTTTTGGCCCCCTTCCTCAACGCCACCGAAATGTTACGTCGAGCGGACGTGTTTGTTTCCAATGGCGGAAGTCTTTCGATGGTTGACGCTCTTCAGTTTGGCTGTCCTGTGGTCGGGATTCCCAGTAACTACGATCAAATCTTGAATATGAAAATTGCCGAACAACGCCAAGTCGGCGTGATGGTGGCGCCACCGATGAGGCCAACTCAAATTCGCGAAGCCGTCGAACGATGTCTTGAGAGATCAGGCCCATTGGCTGCGGGGCTTGAATCCGCGCAAAGAATCTTCGCGGCGCCGCCCCAACTTGAAATATTGGCGGGAGTTATTATCAGAGTAATGGAGGAGAGAGCAACCGGTTAAGTTTGTGGAGTGACGTCGCCGATTTTTTTTGCCGGGGTACCGCCCCAGATTTCGCCTGGGCCGATGCGACTGCCTTTGGGGACTACGGAGTTGGCGGCGACGATCGCGCGATCGCCAATCTGGGTGTTGGCGAGAATGTAGGAACCGCCACCAATGGTAACGTCGTCGCCGATTGAGATGGGATAGTGGGCTAAGCGATTGCCTTCAAGAACATGAGGAACCAAAACCGAATGAAAACCAATGATCGCGTTTTTGCCGATTGTGACAAAGGGCGGGTCAAATACAAATCCCGATGGATAGGTATTCGCACCGAGACGGGCTCCGAGAGCTTTTACCAGGAGCGTGCGGAGCGGAAGGGGCAAGAAGAAGGACTTGAGAGGAAAGAAGAAGATCATGAGGTAGAAAAGCACATAGACATCATAAGTGAATTGCAGAGCGCTATCGGGCGCAATCTCTCCCGGGGTGAGCGGTCGAAAAAACAGGAAAGCTCGATAAAACACCAGCGCCATCAGGAAAAACAACAGAAGAAAGCCAAGCAGAGAAAACACATTCCAGATAACCTGACCAAAGAAATAAACGCTCAAGAAGTAGATTCCCGTACTCGCGGTGAGTACAGCGCAAAGGTAAAGAGAGATGAAAAACAAAATAGCTCGAGTGGAGATCTTGCGCATGCTTAACATAATATCTATTGTTGCCATTCGGCCTAGCGGTTTTTTGAGGAACGCTGTTAATTTTGAACTCAAAGTCAAAATTTGGAAAATGTTGGGGGAATTTGATCTCGCCGTTCATCCAGTTTTTGGTTGTGAGCACCAGTCGGGGGAATGGAGGTTGTCCGATAAAGGGGCGATTTCTATAATGTGTTATGGTTGTTGAAGTCAGTCATCTTTCTCACCAGTACCAGCGCGGCTCGCATTCGATCACCGCCTTAGATCAAGTCTCGCTGTCCGTCGGCCAGGGTGAATTTGTAGCGATTATGGGCCCCAGCGGTTCAGGAAAAAGTACCTTGCTCCAGCTGATCGGTGGGTTGGAGCGGCCGTCGTCGGGTTCCATTAAAATCGAAGGCAAACCGATTGAACATTATTCTGACCTCGAGCTCACCCAATTCCGCCGTCGTCGGTTGGGATTTGTGTTTCAGTTTTTCAATCTCCTTCCCACGATGACCGCTCTGGAAAACGTCATGCTCCCGTTGCTGCTCGATGGGCGTCCAAGAAGCGAAGTGGAGCCAGCCGCCCGTCACCTGCTAGAGCGAGTGCAACTCGCTGGGCGTGGTGATCACTATCCCTCTCAATTGTCGGGGGGACAAATGCAAAGGGTGGCAATTGCCCGCGCCTTGATCGCGAGACCCGTGCTGTTGTTGGCCGATGAACCCACTGGCAATTTAGACTCGAGCATGGCAGGTGACATTCTCGGACAGTTGCGGACGCTGGCCATCCAGGAGCGGCAGACCATCCTCATGGTTACCCACGACCCCAAGGCCGCGGAATTTGGCACCCGGCGGATCGAATTGCGTGACGGACGAGTCGAGTCGGATCTCTATTTTGCACCAACCCGCGAGATCTAGCTGTGACCAGAGCATACCTCTACCGCATTTTCATCTTGCGCTACGTGTGGCTGAGACCCTTACGCTTCTTTTTTAACGTTCTCGGGGTTGCCTTTGGCGTGGCTCTGTTTGTGTCAATTGATTTGATCAATGGCGTGGTGTTGAACAACTTCAATCGAAATATTGATGCAATTGCAGGCCGAGCAGAGATCGTGATCTCCAGGGGACAAGATGGTTTGGCGGAAGAGGTTCTCGAAACTGTTATTGCCACCCCGGGTGTGAGCTACGCCGCCCCTTTGATTGAGGAACGCGCGAGTCTCAAGATCGGTGAGGAGTTCTCGCGCCTGAGTGTCCTCGGGGTTGATCTGCTCAAGGACCAACAGATTCGTGATTATGAGTCCGAGGGCGATGATGTCATTGACGATCCTCTCGAGTTTATGAACCAGGAAGACAGTATCATCATTACCAAATCCTTCGCCGATCGCTTTAAGTTAAAGCTCGAGGATCAGTTTTCGGTTTACGCCGCTGACGGAGTGAAGACCTTCACTGTTCGCGGCATGATGGTACCGACAGGACCGGCTCTTGCGTTCGGGGGCTCTTTGGCAGTCATGGACATCGACGGGGCTCGAGTGACCTTCGGCAAAGAGGGTCGTTACGATCGAATCGACGTGGTCGTGGGCGCAGAAGCCAAGGCCGAGGAAGTTATCGCGCGACTGCAAGAGCGACTGGGGCCGGCGGTGCAAGTCGAAAGATCTGAGCTGCGGCGGGCCTCGATGACTCGAGCGGTGCGAGCCTTTCAGAAATTTCTCGTCGTTCTTTCGAGTTTGGGTTGGCTGGTGGGTCTCTTTCTCGTGGGTAATGCCGTCGCAATTTCGGTGGGTCTTCGTCGCAACGAAATCGGCATGATGCGCGCTATCGGGGCTTCACGTCAGTTGATTTTGGGTTTGTTCGTCGGTGAAGGGGCCCTGTTAGGCTTATTGGGTGGGGGAGTCGGGTTTTTGGTGGGAGTGCAATTGGCGGGTTTTTTGGCGGCGCCGATTCAGACGACGATGGCCACGCAATTTCAGGCCACCTTTGAGACGATTGTCATCAACTGGTCAACTCGTGACCTCACGATGATACTTTTGGCCAGCGGTTTGACCTCCATGGCCGTGGCCTTGTGGCCGGCGGCTCGCGCGGCAATGATTTCCCCCGTTTCGGCAATGCGGTTTGTGGAGCAGGCGCTGACTAAAACTAATCTGATGACGTCACTGGTATGCGGTTGGGGTTTAAGGATTTTACGCCGCTGGGGCCAGTCTTGGCGAGTGCCCGTGGTGAGTATGGGCATTAACAATTTAGTTGGTCGGCAAGGCGAAGTGAGTTTACAAATTGCCATGCTCAGCTTGTCTTTGTCCTTCTCGTTATTTGTTGCCGTCACGGTCGTGAGCATGAAGACCTCGATGTTTACCTGGCTTGACAATATGCTGCCGTTTGACTTTGCCGTGAGTGGACACGGAGATTACTTTAGCCACGACATTCAGCCGTTGCGCGACAGTGCCGTTCGGGAAATCGAGACGGCCCTTGGCGATTTGGTTGACCCTGAGAGCGTCCTTGGTCGACGCACCATCAAAATTTCTCTCCTCGGTCAGCAGGTGCAGTTGGTGGCCCAAGACCGGCCGGGATCGAGTGAGGTGCGACAACACATTTTTACGGTCAAAGGGTCCCAGTCGCGCGAACGCATTGATCATTTTTTTGCTCCGGATTCTCGCGAGGTCTTTATCTCAGAATCTCTCCCTCAGCGTCTAAAGAAGTCGGTGGGCGACCAGCTGGAGATCGATACCCCGTTTGGTCGAGAGTCTTTTTTGATTGCGGGTTTGGTGCGAGACTACGAATTCGTCGACGGCGCGATCCTCATGCCACGCGGTCTTTACAAAAAAACCTGGCGCGATCAGTTGGTGTCATCAATTGAAGTCAAGCTGCGCGATTCCACTCAAATCGAGGAGGCCCGACGCCGTCTGGACAGTCAAACGAGTCGTGACATGGGCTTCAACATGACTGAGTACGCGCCCTTTGTTGAGGTGATTCGCCGTCAGATTAGTGCCAGCTTTGACTTTTTGCGGCCCTTGCAAAGTATTTCGATTGTCGTAGCCTTGATCGGCCTGCTCAGTACCATGATCGTGCGCACTTCCGCTCGCAC
Organism: Bdellovibrionales bacterium; assembly: GCA_020850475.1. Classification (GTDB taxonomy): domain Bacteria; phylum Bdellovibrionota; class Bdellovibrionia; order Bdellovibrionales; family UBA1609; genus JADZEO01. Next base: position 9,838 of record JADZEO010000112.1, read on the forward strand.
CAAAGAACTGGGGGGACTGAGTGCGATAGGGATGGACAAGAGTCAAATGCTTAAAATGTTGGCGGTCGAAGGGGCGCTCATCGCGCTCAATTCGGCGCTGTGGATTCTGCTGATGTTGCCGTGGTTCGTGTTGTGGATCTATTACGGAGTCCCACTTCTTCTTGGTTGGGTGGTGGATTTTTACATGCCATGGGGAGAGTTGGTGACGCTCTTGGGATTTGGTTTGTTGGTGGCCGTCATTGCGAGCATCATCGCCTCACGGCCATTTTTTAAAATGTCGACGACGGAGGCGCTTCGCTATGACTAGTTTTACTTGGTGTTGCAGCTTGGTGTTAGCACTATTGATCTTTGGCCCAAGAGCCCAGGCCTCCTTGAGCGCCACAGAAGTGGCGCGCCAGAGCGAAGAAGCCACTCGGGTGAAGGGGTATCAAGCGGAGGCTAAGTTGACCACCACCACGGCGGCTGACAAGGGCAAAATCAAAGAATTTAAAATGTGGCGCCAGCTGCAGGCGGACTTAATCAATTACAACACCATGACTCGTTTCCACAAGCCGTCGTCCATCAAGGACGAAGGTGTGCTCATACTCGAGCGGGAAGGTGACGCGAGCGACGTCCTACTTTATCTCCCGCGATTTAAGAAAATTCGTCGGGTCGAGAACTCCAATCAAAGTGGAAGTTTTATGGGCTCGGCGTTTAGCTACGCTGATATCGCTCCCTCGCACTACACCGATTTGAATCTTAAGCTATTGGCCAACGAGAGTTGTCCGGTGGGCGAGGGCGAGTGCTATGTGTTGCGGGGCGAAGGTAAAACTCCGCAAGTTAAACGGCGATCGGGCTACGACTATACCAAAACCTGGATCAATACCAAGACTCTGCTGACCATGCGAATCGAGGGCTACAGCAAAGAGGGCAAACGCATTCGGCGCGTTGACTTTGGAAAGTACGCCTCGACCGACGGCAAGGGCGGAGCCAACGTGGCTCAGGAGATGTCGGCAATTCGCGATAAAGATGGACTCAAGACCCAGTTTCAAATTTTGGATTTAAAAGTCGATGAGCGGATCAAGGGATCGCTCTTTACTCGGGAGAACCTGGAGAACCCATGAATCACCAGAAACCCAAAATCGCCCGCAGTTTTTGGTGGGCCCTGATTCTTGGGTTTTCCAGCGTCGGTTTTCTGCTCCCAAGCTGGGGCAAGGCGGAAATCAGCGGCAGTGTCTTTCTCAATACCTTTCAAGCCATTCAGTCTGATGCCGACACCAAAACCTTGCAAAACTCTTTCGGTCTCTGGGTGGACAGCGAATATGAGTCAGACGGCCCGTGGGCGCTCAACCTTTCGGCTCTTGGTCAATACTTTGATCCTTCGCTGGTGGACGAAGAGGGCGAGTTCAATGGGGCCCTTCGCGAAGGCTACCTGGATTGGCGGACGAGTAAGTGGGCCGTGTCGGCCGGACGGCGGATTTTTACTTGGGGCAAGGGTGACGGATTTAATCCTGGTGATGTGGTCAGCAGTTTTGACTACACCTTTCTCGCGACGGATGAGGAGACGCGGCGGCTGGCGCCGACGGGTCTTCAGTTTGAGTATTTGCCTCACCGTCGAGATGTCCGCTGTCGTAAGTGGAAAAAACTCATCAAGCGCAATGCGGCCGGCAAAATTATCAGACGCCTTAGAAGGTGTGTTAAAGGTCACGTTACCGAACGACGCGAGCCCTGGTCACTCAAGGTTTTGTTAATACCCCGCTTTGAGCCAAGTCGAGTCGACTTTCGGTCCTCGATGTTGCCGAATGGCGTGACCATCGGCTCCTCGAGTTCAAACGAGGACTCACTCAAAAATGGCGAAGTCGCTGTCGAATGGGATTACCGAGGCGAGGGTTGGGACACCTCTTGGCTCCTCTTTTATGGGCGAGAGCACTTACCCTATTTCGTCGAGAAGTCTCGGCAAATTTTTTCTCCCACCGACGTGCGCCTGCGCCTTGAGCCCGAACATCAGCAGCTTTTGAGCGTGGGCGGCGACTACTCGCACGCCTTTGAGAGTGTGGTGTTGACCGCCGAAGGAGTGTTCAAACAAACATCCAACTCCGACGGCAAGCGCATGGATCGCCGACCTTCGAGCTTTGAGGCGATTGCCGGACTGGAGTGGGGATTTGCCGAGTGGCACCGAATTAAGTTGCAAGCCGCCTACACGACCTTCCTCGGCTACCAATCACTCTCCCGCTTTGCGGCGACGGATCCAATTCAGCAGGGGATTGCCCGTCTGAATTCTCAACTTCACGGCTACACCGAGGCTTCGCAGTCGAACGCCATTCTTGGCTGGTTTTTTGACAACGAAGAAACCGGCTGGCGAGCCAACGCGAGTGTTAATTACGGTTTGAACGGTCCTGAGGGCTATGGCGAAGCGATGGTGGGCTACCAATGGCAAGATTGGATTGAAACACGCATGGGAGTGCAGGCCTTCTCGGGCCCTGACCAGAGTCGTTCGGAGTTGTACTCAGCCCTCAACAACATTTACCTGGAAATCAAAGGTTGGTTCTAAGGGTCGCTGCACTTCACTCAACCTCGGGAACCTCGTTGGGTGCGTTCGCGACTGAGGCAAATGAGTGCAGAATACAAACCTGTACATTCGTTTTTGGACCCTGGTCAGCTGCCACCACTTTCGTAACCTCACGATGAAACTGCGCCACCAAATTTCCAATTTGCTCAGCAGCTTCTTTGGAAACGGCCGTGGCTCGCACTGAAGACACACACTTATTGATGAGGTCGTTATGTTGGTTGGCCATCGGCAAAGAGGAGTAGCGTTGGGCCGCAAGGCTCGTGGCGTAGAGGGTGAGGCCTCGGAGCTTTGGATTGGTGAGACTTCCGAAGGCAAAAGCGGCGCCCGAGCTACGATATTTTTTGCCATCAAAAAAGACAATCTGATGCTCACAAAGGGTTTTTAGAGTCGCCCGTAAGGCACTGATGCTGCACGTGGCGTGGCGAGCGAGATAGACCTCGTCATGTTCTTCCAGTGATTGGTAGCCTTCCAGAGTTAAGGCGGTCTCGACAAAGACGGCAAGAGGGTCGTTTAAGACGATTTCAATTTGTTCCGAAAAAATTTGATAAGCTTCGGCCACGGCGGGCAAGGCCGTGGGAGGAGTCAGCTGCGCGAGCCATCCGAGCAGCAGAGGCGGTTGGAGTGACATCAAATTGAGGACGTCCACCAGCATGACTTGGGCCTCACCTGACTTAAGGCGACGGGTCACCTCGGAGGAACGGTAAACCGAACCTTTCGCAAACCGGTGGTCGGCGAGAAAATAGTTGATGACGGCGTGAGGAGTGAAGGCGTCTTGGAAGGTCCAAAAAAAGCGGCGGAAGGCGGACTCCACCTCAATCCCTAACAGCCGGGTCAGGTCGAGGAGATCGGTCCAGGCAATCTGCGTCGCCCCGCTCTCCCATTTTCCGACTTGATTAAAGCTAAAGCCAAGACGTTGACTGAGCGAGCGTTGAGATTGCTCGCCACGCAGTTGAACCACGAGCTGACGAGCTAAGGTCGTTGCATCAAAGGGCTGCACAAATCCACTGCGAGGAATCGGGGAACCTGCCGCTTGTCGGGTTTGTTCGTGGCTTGACTCGAGATCCATCCCATTCTCCTGTTAATCAACGCCCGTTCAGCTGAGCCGCAGTAACACCTTCTCAGCTGGGCCGCAGTAACGTCCCCTCAGCTGGGCCGCAGTCTGGCTTTTGATATACTGCAAAACCGCTGCTGTCGCCACTTTTCCGTCAACTCCAGCAAATATGGAAACGCCGTTTCTACGTCAACCGCTTAAGTCAGAAAATAAGCTTAATGAGCCATTCAAGCGTTTTGGAACTGGTCAAATCCTGGATTTACAAGGCCAAATGGGCGGCTTCGGGCGGAAACGCTCAAGCCTGGGCGGTTGAAATCGTTTCGGCTTCTACGCATACGGTCGAAGTCAGAGTTTCCATCGATAGCAAGTACCGGCAACA
>JADZEO010000113.1 GCA_020850475.1 Bdellovibrionales bacterium
AACGCTCAGCGTGAGCGTCAAATTGCGGCTCTCCCTGAATTTTCTTCCCTAAATACCGAACTCTTCAACGTTTTTCGACCATCTCCCGTGGCACCCCCCTTGCCTGACCCCATCCCATGACGTGTTTCTCCAGGCAGCGGTGTTGAGTCACCACGACCTGAAGATAAGGACTTAACAATCATTACCATGGAGTTGGACATGGGGTTTATTCAAAGCATTTACATCGCCTTTGCTGAAGGTGGAATCTGGATGTGGTCGATTGTGATCGTGCACATCGTCTCAATCGCCATTATGGCGGAGCGATTTTTTCAGCTCTACATTTTGCGAACGATCGGCCAGGGACAAATGGTCAAACAGTTCGAAAACGACATTAAAAAAGGCGAACTGGAGCGGGTTCTCAATAAGGCGAAAGGTCTCTCTCTTCGCAACCCCATCGCCACCGTCGTCCAAGCTGGAACTCAAGCTGCCATCGATATGGGCGGTCGCGAAGAAATCCAGTCTCGCATGGACGAAATCCTATTGGCTGAGAACTCGCGCCTTGAACAGCGCACGGGTCTTCTGGCGATGCTCGGCAATGCCGGCACATTGTTAGGACTCTTGGGCACCATCGTCGGTTTGATTCAGTCATTTTCCAGTGTGGCAAACGTCAATCCTTTGGAAAAGGCCACGCTCCTGACTCAAGGTATTGCCTTGGCGATGAACACGACGGCTTACGGTCTGATCATGGCGATTCCAGCCCTGATTATGTACGGAGTCCTGCAAAATCGCGCCAACCAACTAAGTGACGATCTTAATCAAGGCGCTTTGCGAGTATTTAACTGGTTGAGTTTTACCTACGACGTCATGCCCAACCGCACTCGTCGCGTAAAAGGTTGATTCTGTAGCTGACCTAAAACCAGACGGAGATGAGGAAGATGAGCCGAAACCGCGAAGAAAATTTTGAAATCAATCTGTTGCCTGTGATTTCGATCCTCGCCGTGTGTATCAGCTTTCTGCTGCTGACGGCGGTATGGATTAAGATCGGGTCAATGGATGTTTCGCAAGCGGTGGGGCCGGTTACGGCGGAACAAAAGCCCAATCCACCGTCCTTACAAATTCGCATGGATCAAGGCGGGCGATTACTTTTGAGCATCAAAGACACGCCCAAAATGAACAACGCCACTCTCACCATCGACCGCACCACTGACGGCATTGACTGGGACGCCTTTGACCGCGCGGTGATCCGGGCAACGAGCAAAGTGCCTGAGTTAAAAACGGTCCTCATTTTCCCGTCCGCTGAGTTTCGCTACCGCGATCTCATCAAAATGATGGACGGCATGAAGAAAAAAGGGCTCCCGGATATCGGCATTGCTCCTCTGTAAAGTGAACTCCCGAGCGAGGTAAAGAACATGAAGTTTAGCGCACTAAAAACTGAAATGATGAACTCGCCGATCAGCAACCAGGCGACGGTACGTCCGCGCAAAAGTATCTTCCGCCGCCCCTTGGTGACCACTCTCATTTTGACTTCCCTCGTTGATGCCTTTTCGATTCTCGTCATCTATCTTTTGGTTAACACCGGTGCCGCCACCGAGCCTCTGGACAGCAAGCAACTCCAACTCCCCTTCGCCTCACAGAGCGAAGTGCTCCAGGCCGGCCTGGTCATTCGAATTGAAAACAACCGCTATTACCTCAACGACCAAGAGGTGCGCAGCACCATCCTCGGAGATGCTCTGGAGAAAGCCAATTCGGCACTCGTAGATAAAGGTGATGAGCGCTCGGGTAAAGCCATCATCGTGGCCGATCAAAATGTAAAATTCGAAGACCTTAATCCCGTAATCACGGCGTGTTCTCAGACTCAAATCAAGAAAATCAAGTTTGCGGTCTATCCGGAGGAACCCGGCACATGATGAGACTCCTCCTCACCCTCAGCTTGTTGATTGGGCTCGCCGCCCAGGCCGCCAAGAAGATGGACTTGGAAACCCATGACTTGGTGATCAATAAGTTAGAAGGAGTGACGGGAAATCTCCAAAATACCGACGCCCAGCAATTGCCCGTACTGCTCCGACTGGCTGATCTCTACGCTGATCGTGCCCGTCTGCGCGCCATGGCCGAGGCCGAAAAAAGCTGCACCGATGGCTGCCTTGGCAGTCTTAGCGATCGTCAGCGGGCGTTACAAATCTATCAGCGGGCGTTTCAACAAAGTGACAAAACTCAGCAGGGCCGCCTGCTTTTGCAAATGTCTCACTTGTATCAGTCCATCGGCCAAACCGACCAGGCCGCAAAACTGCTCCATCAAATCATCAACGCGGGCGCCGCTCGCTATGGCCGCCAAACCTTGGGTATGGCTTACAACACCTTAGGTGAAATCGAATATCGCGACAGCCGATTTACTCAGGCGAAATACTACTTTGGACGGGCCTTTCAGGAACGCTCCATTCCGCGAAGGGGATTTGCCCTGTATCGCCTGGCTTGGAGTAACTTTAACTTGGGTAACCTTGAGGCCGCGATTGAACAAATGACGACACTGCTGAGCTCACGAGAGCTGCTCAATCTCGGTGACGGCGCGACCCCTGAGGGGCACAATTCCTTCAACGAAGACGTGGCTCGCGATTTTGCCACCTTTCTGGCGCGTCGGCCGATGACTGCCGATCACATTAACCTTCTGCTCAAGTTAACTCCAGAACCCATTCGCCGCTCCAACTTGTTTTATTTGGCAACCGAGGCCGAGCGTCTGGGACAGAAGTCTTCAGCGATTTTGATTTGGATGACTTACACCAAAACCGGCAACCTCCAGAATTTGGAGCCTTTGGAAATCCAAATTCGTTTGGCCCAACTCCATTTTGATCTGGGCCAAAAGAACCAAGCTGTGACTGAATACCAAAAGGCCACGCAAATCTGGAAGACACAGGGTTGCAGCCAAGAAGAAGAATGCAATGAGCTGCGCATTCGGTTGCGCAACTTTGTTACGACCTGGAATCGCCTGGAAAAGAAAAACCCTTCCCCCCAATTGCTCCAGGTTTATCAATCCTATGGCGACGTGTTTCCCAAGGATGTTGAGATGCACTTTTGGGCGGGTCAAATCGGGCAAACCAAACAGCAATTTGAAGATGCGGTTCGTTCTTTCGCCAAGGCCGCCGATCTCGCGCAAGCTGAACTCAAGTCCGGCAAAAGCCACCTCGATCAACCCACTCTACAAAGACTGCTCGCCGGTTCCTTGCTTGGGGAAGTTGAGGCGGCTGAATCAACTAAAAAATTGCCGATTAAGATCGCCGCCTACAACCATTACCTCGCACTCCTCCCTCAAGGGGCGCGGGCTGCCGACATCCGCTATCAAATTGCGCACACCCTTTACGAAGACGGCCAACACCGTGAGGCAGCCGAACAATTTCGGCGCCTGGCCGTCGATGCCCGGCTGTCCAACCCCAAATTGGGTGAGAAGTCGGCAGACCTTGCTCTCGACTCTTTGGTTATTCTCAAAGACGACCAAAACCTCGAACGCTGGTCCTTGGAATTTGCCGGATACTACAGCAATCGGCGACTTGAGTACCTGCGAATCGCCCGCAAATCTTCGATCAATCAGTCGGCCTTGGTCATTAACAATAGTAAATCTTCAAAAACCGACCAAGCCCGCGCGCTCGACCGTTTAAGCAGCGTCAATCTGGCCGGTGCGAGTGATGCCGAACGAGCTTCGTATTACCGCAATCAAATGATCCTGGCCGTGCGCACCCGCAATTTGGAGAAGGTGCGCGGTTCTGCCGAACAGCTTCTCAAGATCAAATCGGTGTCAGCCGGCGATCGTGACGAAGCCCTTAAAAATCTCATTTGGGTGGCGGAACTCAATTTGGACTTCGGCACCGCCTACCGGCTCACGCGCGACGAATTGGCTGCCGGCAAACAAGCACGAAATCATGCCCTTGATCTCCGTTTGGCAATGCTTGCCGAGCTGGCTGGGCGCGATCCGAACCCTCACTTCTTTCAATATCTAGAGAAGACCAATTCTTTGCAACAAGCCAATCTGGTCCGGATCCAACTGATCCGCCGCAGCCGCCAGCCCTGGCGGGAACTCGACAAGCACTTGAGCCAACTCAAACGAACTCCCGCCCTCTTAGCGCAAATTGCGCTCGAAGCCCAGGCGCGCCAAAAAAACCTACGCCGCTTAGAGCAGATCGTGCGAGTTCCGGGAGTGGAAAACACTCCCTCAGGCCAAGTCATGGCCCGTCAGCTCGCTTATCGCACGTTGGATCAACGTGCCCAGAGTGTTTCGCGCCATCAACTCGATCGCCGTTCGGATTCGCGCTTACAAAAGAGCATTCGCCAACGGATGACGGCCTTGGCCCAGCTGGAAGCTCTCGCCGCCGACGCTATCCGCGCTCGTGACTGGACCATGCAGGCTTTGACCCTTAAAGTTCTCGCCACGGAAAATCGCCGGTTCTATCGGGACCTTCTGGCGTTGCCAGCTCCCAAGGGCCTCAACAAAAAACAGCGGGAAGAATACCAATCGATTTTGGCCCATCAGGCAGATCCCTACATTCGCATGGCTCGTGATTATGATGGACGCGTTAATGACCTGTGGAACCAATCGGACGCGGCCGCACGACTGGAACGCGACTTCAAAGATGGTCGCCGCGAGCTCCGTCCCTTGGTACAGAGCGAGGCGGCCCGCTTGGCCTCGGCCGCACCGACATCAAACCTCGCTGTACGGCTCAAAAAACTCGCTCAGGCTTCGACCCCCAACCCGGATGCTCAGGAAATTCGCGAACTCAAGGCCGACCTCCAGCGCGATCCGTTTAATCAAAGTCTGTTATTGGAGCTGAAGTCGCTCGAAGAAAAGCGCGGGTCCGACACCATGGTCGCCTTCCTTGACTCACGCCTCGAGCAACTCGCGAAGGAGAAGAAACAATGAAAACCTTCCTAGGAATTCTTCTGATTCTTTCGGCAGCGATCGCCAGTGCCAAAGGCAACCGGCCCGTCGCCAAGACCGCCCCCCAGCCGCAAGCTTCGGCCCAGGGGTCATTGAGTACGGATATTACTTTTGATGGTTCAACCGTTCACGGCCGATACAACACTGCGGATGAAGCCACGGCCACGGTTGAAGATGAAAAAATGCTCAATCGTTTATTGGGTGTACGTTTAGATTTTAAAGATCGATTGCAAACCAACTCCGGTCAACGCTAAGCGGACCGAGTGAAGGTGGAGTTATGGGCGAACGACAATTAGTAATTGAAAATCGACTGGGTCAAGTCGTACGAACACTGAACTGGGACAAAGATCCCATTTTCCTGATTCATCGCCACGACACTGGCCGGGTCGAGGTGCTCGACAGCACTCAGGAGCTCGAATCACGCGGGATCAATTTCGCACTCCTCACTCAGACTTCAGTTGAAGAAATCAAGAAAAATCCTCTGCGCCTCAACAACGGCGCCACTCTGCGCTTTGCGACCAGTATCACCGAGACCAGTCCCACCTATGATTTGACCAAAGAAGATTCCGGCCAGTTCTACCGCATCATGAAACGAACCGCGATCGGCCAAGGGGCTCTTCTGGCTCTGATTCTATTACTCGGTGGAATAGTTCTGCCCTTCTTCAAGACCGAGGAGTTGGTCGTCACGATCAAACCTCGCGAGAAAATTGAAGTGCCTAAGGCCCCTGTCGCCGTGGTCGAACCGGCTCGGGCAAAGATTCAACGCAAAGTTTTTCCTAAGAACCTCAAGGCCCGTGTGGTCAATCGTCCCGTTAAACGCGTGGTAAAAACGGTGACCACCAAACACACCACACGAAAGCCGCTCAAACAAGTCAACACTGGCCGCGCCGTCAATGTCCGCCGCATGGGTGCGCTCGGGGCACTGGGCGGAACTCCGAGTGGTTTTAAAGGCTCACGTGGTCTCAATTTGAAATCTCCCGCTCCCGGAACCGGAGCCGGTTTCTCCGGGGTTGGTGGTTCCGGCGGTCTCTATCAACAAGTGGCGACCAGCGGCTTGATCTCAGCTCCCGTGGGCAGTGGCAAAGGTGAAGGCGCGGGTGGCTACGGCACTCGCGGTAAAGGCGGTGGTCGATCGGGCTACGGCAAAATGACCATGGCCGGCTCTTCGAATGGCTATTCGCAACCGCTTTCTGAGGAAGCACTCATCGAAGGTGGCTTGGACCGCGATCAAATCGCGGCGGTCATCAATCGCAACCTCGGTCAGGTGATCTACTGTTATGAAAAGGGCTTGCAATCAGAACCTAAGCTGAGCGGGCGCGTGGCCGTGCGTTTTACCATCGATGGCAATGGTCGGGTGAAAACTGCAGGACTCGCCAACAGCAGCTTGCGTGATGCCAAAGTTGAAGGATGTATTTTAACGAAATTGCGGGGCTGGGCATTTCCCCAACCCATTGGTCGCGTCAATGTCAAAGTGACATATCCCTTTGTGTTGAAGCGATTGAGTCAAGGATGAGTCTAAAGGAGTGTTTTATGGGTCGCCAATTTGGATTAGTGAACTCGATTTTACTGGTAGCTGCACTGGCTGGCTGTAATGGACATGATCCTGGCCGCCGCGACAGTGATCCACTTAAAGAGTACCCGGACCTCAAGACCTATATTCCGCCCTCACAAGCTCCGGCACCTGTGGCACCAACCGCGGCGCCGCCGCCCCCGCGCACCCAGGTTTTTAAATCGCAGCTCTTTGATGTGCGCACCGAGCAAGAGTCTCAAGCCTCGCTGGTCCTTCAATTCGTAGCTGGCGAGCGTTCTCGGCATGTCTTGAAGATGCGCACCTTCGTCGACCGAGTCGAAGCCACTCTGAAGGCTCATGATCTGCCCCCCGGCGCTCGATTGACGGAGGCTCCCGATCAAAAGGGCACCTGGATATTGGATTGGGCACCGCCCTTTGACCTGGTAGGTCCCCGCCTTTCCGTCTGGGAAGGCCGCTTTCAAATTGAGTATGTTGTTACCAACAAAACTCCGGCCGCTGAAGCTGCGCTCTTTAAGGGCGAAGATCGCCTCGTACCGGTGATGCTCTTGGTCCGTCGTACTTCCCAGCAGCCGATTTTAACCGTCAACTTTCCCAAAGGCTCACTCAACGAGACGCAAGCCGTACCCTTTACCGTTGACGTTATGGATCCTGTCGGCGGCACCAAGCGTGCTCCCGATGTTTTCATTACCTGGGAACCCGAGACCTTGACCGCCGAAAAGAAACTCTTCCCCGGTCACCAAGCCGTGGTTCGAGATCCGCAAAATCTAAAGCCGAAGGTACAACCCAATGGGAGCTGGAGATTTTCTTACATCTACAAGCCTTGGATTGTGGCCGAGGAAGCTCGTAAAGCTGGCCTGAAGGACGAAGTGCATGCTGAGTTTGTGGTCATCGCCAATAGCGCGATTTCGGATCACAGCTCGACCAGTCCAACTCAAGCGGTTCACATTAAGATGAATCAAGGAAGTGGCAAATGAAACTCCTTAAACTTCTCATTTTAGCGGCCTTCGTGGTTCCCGCCTCACTCAGTCAAGCTGGCGATCTGCAAAACGATCTCGGAAGCCTAGGCGGCAACAAAGACATCTTAAAGCGGGCGCGCGCTTTGGACCCCAAAAACCGTTTGCAAGTCGTGCAAAATCGCTTGGTCGATCGCAATTTTCGACTCGAACTCGCGGCCCAATATGGCTCCATTGCCGGTGGCGATCCCTATTTAAATACCGACAACCTCGGTGCCCAGCTGGAATTTCACATCAATCCTCGCTGGTCCGTGGGGGCTCGATATTATTCATACTCAAATAGCCTGAGTACCGAAGGTCAACGCCGCGCTGATTCCGCTCGGGCCGGTCGCGAACCGTTTTTTGACAGTGACTCGGCCATTCAATCTTACCTGGGTGTCATCACTTGGTATCCGATCTACGGTAAACTCAATTTTTTTGATTGGTCCGTCGCCCAATTTGACATCTACGCCCTCGCTGGTGGCGGTCAAATGGAACTGGAGTCGGGCAACACCGGCACCTACACTTTTGGAGCTGGTATTGGCATTTGGTTGAGCCAACACGTATCGACTCGCTTTGAAGTCCGTTATCAGGGCTACGAAGATCAAGTGTACAGCGACAAACGCAAACTCGACCTCACGGTGGTTTCGGCGGGCATTGGCTTTTTGTTGTAAGGATGATTTATGACTCTGTCGTGCGTAAAAACTCAACTTGCGATCAGTCTGATCGCCCTGCTTGGCGGACTCTCATTTACGGCAATGGGCGGAAGCCTGGATAAGGCTCAACAAGCGAGCCAGATGGCCCAAGAGGCCAAATGGCAAAATCGCCCGATCCTTCACTTCCGCTCTGCCAAAGAGTTTAACCGCTTCGTTACGACCACTCCCCTTCGCCGTGGCCCCATGTCTGAGTCTGACCTCTGGCTCCGCTGGCAAGCCGCACTTTGGGCGCCCACCTTCGATCAGACCACTCTGGCGTTGAAAATTCTCAATTGGCTCGACGAACAGGTTCAAACGGTCGTCGACCAGGACCAAATTGATTTGGCTAAGGCCCGCGTCTACTACCAAAAGTCAAATCTCAAACAAGCCGAGAGCCACTACCGAAAAATTCCCAGCAGCAGCGACTATTGGATCGAGGCCCAAGAAGAGTTGGCGTGGACTTCTTTACGTCTGAATCAGCATCACCAAACCATTGCCTCATTGGCCACGGTGCTCGCTCCGGTGTTCTCGCAAATCATTCAAGCGGAGCCGTATTTTTTAAAATCACTCACTCATCTGCAGATTTGCGATTACGGGAAGGTTTTTGAGACGACTCAACTCTTTAAAGAGAATTTCAAAAGTCGTATCCCGGCCCTGCAGCAACTGGCACAGGCAGGGACCAGCCCGGCGGCGGAAAAGGCCATCGACCAGCTGATGGTTTCGCCGTTTCGTTTAACCAGCGTGGGACCAGGTGCTTCCCAACTTCCCGTTCAATTTTGGCGGGATCAGATTTTTCAACGCCACATCTTGCACTGGCGAACCTCCAAGAGTCCGGGCTTTCGCGCTCAGGCCATAGCTCGTCTTAAGAACCTTGCCGAACGCGATTTACGCGAGATTTCCTCGATCGTGCAGAAGATGCATATCGTCGAAGCCGAGGTGATTCAGCGTTTGCATATGGATGTCCATTTAACCGACACTCGGGTGCAGCAAGGTCCGCAAAGCAATGACAAGAACCAATTGAAATTTCCCTACACCAGCGAAGTGTGGCTCGACGAATTGGACAGTTACCAAGCCCGGGTGAAGGATTGCCCGAGTCTGCGAAAGGCTTCGTTATGAAAACCAGTCAGAAACAAAATCAAACGATTGCTCATTGGGTGACGCGCACCCTCGCCAGTCTTTGTATTTGCACCCTATTGGCCTGCCAAACCGAAGCCCCGCCCCTGGTGGCGCCTCCGACTCCGCCGCCGCCGCCTCCGCCACCCGAAGTTTATGTGGCCAACCAGGCGGTGGCTGAACCCAGCCAGAACAGTTTCACCCCAAAACTTGATATCTTGTTTGTCATTGATGATTCCGGCTCCATGGCTCCTCACCAACAGCGCCTGGCGGCCAACATTGCTCGCTTCGTAGAATCGTTTTCAGTTGAGGACTTTATTGATTTCCACATTGGGGTGGTTTCGACCTGGGACTCAGTTCGATACGGCAGTCTCGTGCCCGAATTTAATTCCAGCGGTGCTCGCAACTTCGACCCGATTGGCGAACTCAAGGTTCTCAAGGCACCGGCCCAAAGCCCCAGCCTGCTCGAGGGTAAGTCCGAGCGTTTTTTAAGCCGTTCGTCCTTTGCTGACCGCCGCGACTTTTTGGCCGTCCTCAAAGAAACTCTCCTGATTGGCTACCGCCAATACTGTTGCAGCGAAGCCAAACTCCGTGAGCTTCGGGCCGAGGCCAAAAAGGCCGGTCGCGAACCCAAGATCGAATACATGGGACCCGAGTTTGAAGAACTTTTTAGCCCCGTGGTCGCGGCTCTCGGTGCACCCGAACGCCTCAGCGGCCCTAACCGAGGATTTTTTCGTCCCGGCTCGCAATTGGTTTTGGTGTTCATGACCGATGCCGACGACGGCTCGCCCACCATCTCGGTCAATTGGTTTCACGAGTATTTACTTGATCTCACGCGCGATCGCTCCGGCGCCAACTTATCGACCTACGGGATCATTCACCCCAGCAAACAGGCCAGCAGTCCCGCCTGCCCCAAAGACCCCGCCGGCACCGCCGCCAAAGTGGAAGACTTTTTGGCCAAAACCAAGGGTAAGGTCTTTAACATTTGCTCCCAAGACTATGGCAATGAACTGGCCAAAATGGGTCGCGAAATCCGCAAAAAAACTCTCGAAAAGTTCACCGTGTACCTCAACCGGATCCCCGAGGAGGGTTCTTTGGTGGTTCGCTACGGTAACTTGGAACTCAAAGAAGGCGAAGTCCCAGGTTGGATCAAGAACTCGGCGCAAAAAAAGGTCACGGTTCTGGGCCTTGATCAACTGCCTCACCAGCCGGGGGCTAAAGTGGATATCAAGTTCACCAATGTCGACCCCAATCGCCCCGATCGCAGCCACCGCATCGGCGGACAATGACGTGAAATTCTTCCGCACCCGGGAAATCTTGTCTTTGTGGTGCGGACGAACTTTCTGCAATTAATAGAATCTCGTCCCTCAGACTCCTCCGATCATGGCAATAACTTTACTGAAATAGGGGTATTTGACCATTTTCCTTTACGGAGGCTTTCCATGACCAAACTCGCTATCGCCCTCATGGGCTTATTGTTTGCTGCCACTTCTCAGGCAACCGTTGCTCGCACCGTTCTGACTTGTCACCAGAAAACTATGCGCCCAGGCGCTCCCGTGTACAGCCTGCAGGTAGCTCAAGGTGAAGTTGCCGACACTTGGCTCTTAAAAGAGCGCACCGCTAACCCGAACGCCCGCCCGGTGAGTATTGTGTTGGGTGGCCAGATTGCGTTTGTTGACCACGCCGACGGCACCTTCATCTTTACCGCGAATGATGGTCGTTCCGGCTACACTCACTTTTACGTCAACAAGGCCAAGAAAAAGGCTCTCATCGACATTAACTTGTTCATGAAGCTGAACACCAGTGGTCCCATCACCGACTACGTTTGCGAATTGAACTAAGGCCTTTTGCTAGGTCTCGTAAGGACTCCCTTTGCGGCCGCCGCTCGAGTCTTCTTGCTTAGGCGGCCGGTCTTAGATTCTGCGTAATAAACGGGGTCACACGATTGCGGCCCCGGTTTTTGCTGGTGTACATCGCTTGGTCGGCCGCTTCGATCAACTCATCGACCGTGGTCGCATGGTTGGGCAAACACGCATACCCGATACTAATCGTTACATGAAACTCCCGGCCATTATACAAAAACTGATGGCTGTCCACGCTCTTGCGTAAGCGCTCGGCAATCTCGGCCACCCGGTGGAGGGGTACGCCATTGAGGACCACGCCAAACTCTTCACCACCCACCCGGCATAAGACGTCTTCGTTTTTGCGCAAAATGCGTTTTAGAATGTAACCAATCTGCTTCAAGATGGCATCGCCGACCAAATGCCCGTGGTTGTCGTTGAACGACTTGAAGTGATCGATATCAAACAAGATGAGCGACACGGGAAATTCCTGAGTCGGACCCGCCGCGATCCCTTCCGCCAACTGCTCTTGAAAGTACGCCCGATTGTTGAGCTGAGTGAGGTTGTCGCGGGTGGTTTCTTCATGCAGGTACTCATTTTCGAGGAGGACCGTTATATTGGAAGCAACCGTCGAGATAAACTGAATGTCTTCCTGGGTGAGTTTGTAGTCATTATTCATTGAAAACAGCCCGAGCGCCCCAATGACTTTGCTATTCTTTTTGAGCGGAAAGAGCGCGGTCGTGAGGAGGTCATCTTTGGTGATCATGCCGCCCGTCTCCGGAGTCAGAAAATCGCTAAAGACCACCGGCTGCTTCATTTGTTGGACCCGGGTCAGCAGCGGGTTGACGAGGTTCATCACCACCTTGAGATTTTGACGGTCACCATTATCACCATCGACCGGAAAGACTCGGCCCACATGGTTTTTGATTTCGCACTCCACGCTCATATATTGGTATCCAAACAAGGCCACCATGTCGGCATTAAAGTATTCTTTGAGCTGGCTGAGGGCGATCTCAATAACCGATTGTCCTTGCAGGCGCATCGACATGGCCTGTGAAATCTGTAGCAAGATCTTGGTTTCTTGGAGTTTGCGCTCCAGCTGCTCGTTCATGACCGCCATTTTGGCGTTGCGCTCAGCCAGGTCGTCGGTGACGCGTTGGTTGTCATTGAGCGATTGAACCAGGGATTCTTTCATGCGAGCCAGGGAGTTGCTGAGCTGACCGATCTCGTCCTTGCCGTCACTCGCAATTTTAACTCCGTACTCCCCTCCCGCCACGCGCAGAGCCAGCTGACTGAGTGACTGCAAGGGTTTAATCACGCGACGAACCACAAAGTAGGTCACGGTGGCAGCCAGACTCAGTCCCAAGAGAAAAATTAATTTCAACAACCAATCGACACTCTGGATGGACTGCAAGACCCCTTTGGTCTCCTGAAAAAACAAAACCTTAAAGCGATCGTTGCTTGGCAGTTGAAATACCAAGGTCTCGGCCATCCAAACCTGGTCGTTGGCTTTCACCAAGTGCCGACGTCGATCGTCGGATTTTTCCAGTACTAAGCTGTATAGGTCATCGCGAGTGTTGGAGGAAGTCGTCGGCCACCGGCCCCATACGAGCTTCCCCGTGTCTGCTTCAAAAACCAGGAGATTAAGTCCCATTTGACTCTGCAAATCTCGCAAGTAGTCATTGTGACGAAGCGGGTCTTCATTGCTACTCAGGAATTCCTGAAAGCGCTCAACCGCCACGCCTAAGTCTTTCCCCAATATCGATTTTGAATATTGATCGTGGGCCCGATTGACTCCCACGTAGACTGCGACCTGGACACAGATCAACACTTCGGCCAAAAGTAAAAAGATCTTTGATTGTAAAGACACATCCCCTCCCACGAACCACTTTTTGGATGCGATCGCCACCCCAACCCACCACGAACCACTTGGTGATGGTTTCATTTTACCGCCATTTCTTATCGGCAAAAAAAAATTGCGCCACCTCGAATCCATGAGATTTCACAAGTAATTTTGATACTCTGCACAGTTCCAGCGTTTACCAGTTGGGCATTACCGGAAAGATTCCGTCTCACTTTGAGGCTCATGGCACAGGACTTGTAATTCACGGGTCGCGACTCCAGGAGATGGTGTCACGTCGACTCCGTCAGAAGAACGACAATTAATTAGAGGGGGAATTTACATGAACAAGTGGTTACTTTTTGTCTTATCCGCACTGGTGCTGGTGTCATCTGCACCCGTCAGTCACGCACTCAACGGTCGGGACATCATTAGTATTATTGATCTCATCGGCAACAATGATCGCGAGCGCCCGCGCCCGCCACGTTACCCTGGTCCCGGTGATCGTCCTTATCCACCTCGCTATGGCGTCACTTGCTCGGCTCAAGATAACGGTTGGGAAGAACATTGGCGTGGCCACGACAGTTGCTTTAGTTGTTTGCGCGAGCACGGAAATTGTACCGAGACCTGCAGTCAATCCTTTCACGTCTGCACCGCGGAAGGTGACGATGGACACGGTCGTCGTTACACCACTGATGGCTCGGGTGAAACCGAGTGGGAAGCGCGCGACAACGCCCAACGCAATTGCCAGTGGGATCGACTCTACGGTTGCCGCATCGTTCGCTGTGATCGCCAAGAAGAAGTCATCTCTCGTCGCAGTTGTCGGTAAGCGAGGAACTGACTCACTCGCCGCGAACATTTCGATATTGTGATCCAACAACACATCCTCAGGATCCGGTGGCCTTCGTCGTGAAGGCCACCATTTTTTTTGAACGGCGATGGGACATATCCACCCAAGATCTTCAGAAACCCCCCACGCGTATGTCTCCAAAGCCAAAATCTCCCTCCCGGGAGTGAAATCTGAAACAGCACATTCCAATCACTTAACGGCTTGCGTTTAATGCAGTCGCGCAAAGACGTGATGCCAACAAAAGTCTGGCTTCCACGCATCAAGCCTTTGTATATACTTGAGTTGTTCATTTATCGAAACATTAACATCTATGAGGAGTCCTATGAGTACCAATCAAGAGGTTCCGTTGGGCCAGCGTCTATGTGACAGCCCATTTCTCCTGCTCATCGCAGGTATTGTCGTTATGTTCGCGTTTTACACAATTTGGGGATTGATCGAAGTGCTCAACCTCCCCCAAGCCACCTTGCCTTAAGGTGTGAGATACAGAAAGGATTGCAACTATGTCTGACAATTCCATGCATTCTGGCATTGTCTCTCCAAAGGGAATCTGGTGGGTACCTGCCGCTCCTCAAGAGAGAAAATGGGTCATCGTCGCCTTCATTTGGTGTATGATTTTGTTTGCGATGATGCCTTTGTGGCACTTGCGCGGGGGACAAAACCCGTCAGGTATTCGTGCGAAAGTATCAGCCGCCGATTACGAAGCGCGGGTGAATCGCTTTATTGAAGAACATAAAGTGGGCGAAGACAAAGGTGTGCCGATTGTAGCACCGCCTCCCGGCAGCGATGTTTATCTGCTCGGCCGGATGTGGTCTTGGTCTCCCATTTTAAAACTTAAAAAAGATACCGAATACACTCTGCACTTGTCGTCTGTGGACCTCAATCACGGCTTTTCTCTCTATCCGGTGAACATCAACTTCCAAGTGGTTCCTGGCTATGATTACGGCCTGAAGGTCACGCCGAGCAAAGCGGGTGAATTTAGTATTATCTGCAACGAGTTTTGCGGCATTGGCCACCACTTGATGGTGGGCAAAGTCATCGTCGAAGAGTAAGAGGGGTAAAACATGAATTCCATTTCAAATCTTGCAGCTAAGTTTCGCACTTGCCCCGTCACTGGTCTTAAGGTCGATCGCACTGCCGAAAACCTGATCAAGGTAAATGCGGTGGTCGCGGTGGTGTGCCTTCTGCTGGGCGCGGTGGCAGCGCTTCTGATTGTATTAACTCGATGGCAAGCAGTGCACCTGCTACCGGCTGAGTGGTACTATCGCTTGTTGACCAGTCACGGTCTCAATATGCTTATTTTCTTTATTATTTTCTTCGAGATGGCGGTCCTTTATTTTGCCGGCCCCGTCTTGCTCAACTGCCGATTACCCGCCCCTAAGCTGGGATGGGTGAACTTCGGGTTGATGGTCATCGGTATGATCATGGTGAATACGATGGTGTACACCGGCAAAGCCGATGTGACCTTCACCAGCTATCCGCCGTTGATGGCCGATCCCATGTACTATCTCGGCATTATCTTGTTTGCCGTGGGTGCCCTCTTGGTGACCTTTCAATTCATGGCAACGCTCGTCGTGGCCAAGAAAGAAAAAACCTATGAGGGGTCGATCCCGCTGGTGGTGTTTGGCGCTCTTACGGCCAACATCATTGCGATCATCACTCTTCTGCACGGTGCCCTCATCTTCATCCCCGCCTTCCTCTGGTCGTTGGGTTTGATGAACATGGATCCCCAAATTTACCGCTTGGTATTCTGGGGTCTGGGTCACTCGTCACAGCAGATCAACGTCGCAGCCCACGTGGCCATTTGGTACCTCCTCGCTGGTCTGACCTGCGGTGGCGTGGTGCTAAGTGAAAAAGTCAGTCGCGCAGCTTATGTGCTCTACATTCTGTTTATTTCCATGGCCTCAGCCCACCACTTACTCGTGGATCCTGGGTTTGGTCCGGCTTGGAAAGTGTGGAACACCTCTTACGCCATGTATCTGGCGGTTCTCGCATCCATGATCCACGGTTTTACGGTTCCGGCCGGCGTGGAGATGGGCCTGCGTTTACGCGGTTACACCAACGGCTTGTTTGAGTGGCTGAGAAAAGCTCCCTGGGGTGACCCCGGCTTTTCTGGAATGGCCTTGTCGGTTGTGATCTTCGGATTCATGGGTGGAATTACCGGTGTCACCATCGGTACCGAGCAGATTAACATCATCGCTCACAATACCCTGCGGATTCCTGGTCACTTCCATGTGACGGTGGTCGGCGGCACGGCACTCGCCTTCATGGCAGTGACTTATTACGTTCTGCCACTCATTTTCCAAAAGCGCGTGGCGTTTTGGGGCTTGGCGAAGCTTCAGCCTTATCTCTTCGGGATCGGAATTTCGATCATGGGGATGGGGATGATCTTCCAAGGGATCTTCGGAGTTCCGCGCCGTCACTGGGATATTACCTTCTCAGGAGCATTGTTCCCCGTTGAGTTTCACCCAGCGGTGACGTTCTTCCAAGCCGTCATGGGCATCGGCGGGATTATTGCCTTCACCGGAGCCTTGGCGTTTATTTTGATCGCCGTGGTCACGGTATTTTTTGGCAAAACGGTCACCGAAGCCGATCTTAAGAGTGGCGCTTCTGGACTTCCGCAAGGTGTCTTAAAGCTTCCACCTCAGGTTCACACTGGTGCTCACGTGGTGAAAGCTCACGAAACGGGCGCACGTGGTACCGTGGTCCTGGTCGGAATCTTCTTTGTTTGCTTTGTGCTTTACTACTTCACCAACTGGAAGATTTTGAGCTTCCTATGGAAGGTCGGTTAAGCAAGAATGCGGAAGTCGGCGCTCATCGCCATTTTGGTTTGGTTGGGGGCCACACTGTTTTGGTGGGCCTTCGCCTTCGCGCCGACTTCAGCTGAGACCCCCGGATGGTTTGAGGCAGCTCGCGTGGCATGCTTTGGACGCATGCCCAATGGGCTGCCCGAACCCTACGGCTGGTTAAATCTCGTGCTCAGTCCTATCACTCTCGCCATTACTATTCTCTTTATTTGGAGCCCCCAGGAACTCAAAGAAACTTTTAAGTCGCTAGCCAGTCGTCGCGCCGGTCAGGCCTTTTTGGTTTGCACGCTGGGCGTGGTTTCAGCTCTCAGTGTTTGGGTCGGACAAAGTGTTCACAAAGCCATTCAAATCGAAATGGTTGACTTTAGTGCTCCTGATCCCAAGGCTGAGTTACCCGAAGACTACCCACGGCTTAACCGGGTACTTCCGGCGTTTTCTCTTGTCGATCAAACTGGCAACACCATCACCGAGAAGTCTTTTTTAGGCCGACCCGTGGTACTGACATTTGCCTTTGCTCACTGTGCGACCGTCTGCCCGGTCATCATCCATCAGGTCCTTCAAGGAATTAAGGCCGAAGATGGTGCTGAATTTTTAATCATCACTCTCGATCCCTGGCGAGACACTCCCGGGTCTTTGCCTTCAATCGCCAAAGAGTGGGAGCTTCCCGAGTTTGCCCATGTGCTCTCTCATCAAAATCCCAAAATTGTGTCAGAGCTTTTTCCCTTATTCGACATGCCAGCCACTCGTGACGATAAAACGGGTGACATCACTCACCCAGCCTTGGTATTCGTCATAGATCCGCAAGGACAATGGATCTATACGTTTAACAATCCTCATCCCAGTTGGTTGTCTGAGGCAATTCGTCGAGTGAGTCTAAAACATGCAGGAATACAAAAGCCTCTACGATATCAGTGAACTTCCTTTTATTACTCGCCCGCTAAAAAAACTGCTCACCATCATCGATCGCTTCCTCGATCGGGTTTACACCTCTCGCTACAATCCGCTCTATCGCAGCGGCACTCTCGCAGTTTTTTGTTTGTTCGCCGCCATGGGGACTGGACTTTACTTGATCTTTTTTTACCGCATCGGCACTCCCTACGAGTCGATCGTCGATATTCAAGCCCAAACCTGGGGAGCCAAATGGATGCGGGCCATGCATCGCTGGGTTTCAGACGCCGCCGTGGTCGCTCTCGTCTTTCATATTTTGCGGCTGCTCATCCAAGGTAAAACTTGGGGCCAGCGCACGCTGGCGTGGCTCACGGGAGTTTTCCTCACCATCTTGATGTTTATCTCCGCCTGGACAGGCTACGTGATGGTGTGGGACGAACACGGTCTCGCCGTCGCCAAGATGGGGGCCAAGATTTTGGACCTCATGATGATCTTTCCCGAAAGTTTTGAACGCTCTTTTACCGGCTTAAAGCCGGTGCCGCCCTCCTTCTTTTTTATGAATCTCTTTGCCCATGTGGCGGTTCCTCTTGGCATGATCATGGTTTTGTGGCTCCACACTTTTAAGCTCGCCCGCGCCAAGTGGCTCCCGGAAAAGCATCTCACCTATTGGCTCACCGCCACTTTTGTTTTGTTCTCGATTTTTGTGCCGGCTCCGCTCATGGATGGTGCGGACACGCTCGCCATTCCTGGAGGCTATCCCACCGATTTTTTCTATAACGCCTGGATGCCCTTTTTGGAATGGTACTCCCCTCAGATGGTGCTGGGACTTTCCGCACTCATCACCATTTTCTTGTCGTCCTTTCCCTGGTGGTGGCGGCCGAAGGGGCATCGGCAGCGCTTGGCTGTCGCCGCTGGCGTTGATGTCAAGCGCTGCGAAGGATGCTCACAGTGCTACAGTGACTGCCCCTTTGACGCAATCACCATGGAAGCACGCAACGTCCCGGGTGAGCCCGCTCTTTACTCCTCGGTAAATCCTGAGTTGTGTGTGAGTTGCGGAATTTGTATTGCGTCGTGCTCTTCATTGGCGATCGGGCCTTCAGAAAACACCGCTCGCGACATGATTCGCAAATTCAAAACTTTTAGTGACAGTCAGGATCGCTCGGCATTTAAGGGCGTGTTGTTTGTCTGTAAACACGGCGACCTTTCTTCGGTTGCCGCGCGCCAAGCCCATGCCCGCAAGTGGCTTCACTATGACGTCGACTGCACGGGCTCACTGCACTCCGCCTTGCTGACCTATGGAGCCAAAACCTATGGCCGCGTCGGCATTGCGGGTTGCCCCGAAAATAATTGCGTGTTCCGCGAAGGACCGGATTGGCTCAAAGAGCGCTGGCAACGTAAGCGCGGACCACCCCTACCCTTAAACATTCCTCAAGATGACGTTTTTCTGTTTAATGGCTCTCAGCCCGAAACCAAACCCCTGTGGGATTGGATGGACGGGAAACCCTTAAGCCCGCCCAGCCGTTTTCAGCAGGCCACACAATGGGCTTCAGGAATTGTCGCCACCGCGGCACTGCTCAGTTTTGTCGCTTGGGGCAGTCAGATTCGCTGGAACGAGGACCCCTCTCATGGAGCCCTCCGCCTTGGCTGGCGACTCCCAGGTCAAAAAATTGAAGAGTGCCGCGATCTCACCCAAGAAGAACTCAACCAACAATTGGCGCACATGCGCCGCCCTCGTGAATGCAAGGTCACCTACATCAACTACCGTTTGCGACTGCAAATCGGTGACGATGTCGTCGTCGACCAATTGGTCTTACCACCCGGGCTCAAACACGACCGTCCTCTGGACGTCAGTTTTGATCGCGAGCTCACTCCGGGAGAGTATCAGATCAAAGTCGCGTTCATTCCTGAAGATAATGACAACGCTCCGCGCTTCGAATTCGAAGGTCCAATTCAAGTGATCGAAGGTCGAGTGGTCCTCATTGCGCTGAGTGAAGCGGAACGTCGCCTTAAGGTTGTGACCTCTACACTCAAATAATTCCTCCTCGCTCTGGCATTTCGTCGGAGCGAGAATTCACTCTGCAGAATGTCGAATTTCCCTTGAGAAGGATTGTCCCGTGGTGCCAATTTGGGTTCGGGCGCAAACGTCCCATCCACCTGGATTCATTAGCTAAATCAAAATTCCTGCGCTTTCAATATCCTTGCATCTACCTGGGGATCACCCTACAATCTGAGGACTTAAATTAAATGCTTAATCATTGTTTTTCGAATCGTGATTAACGCTGAACTCAGAAGGAGGAGTCATCATGAGGACGCGTTTACTAGGAGTTGCTCTACTCAGCTCCGCTCTCGTCGCTGCTGTGGCCTTTGCCGCAGGTAACGCTGGCGAGGGAAAAAAGAAGGCCGCCACCTGCGCAGCTTGCCACGGTGGAGACGGAGTCAGTCTAAACCCAATTTACCCCAGCCTCGCCGGCCAAAAAGACGCTTACCTCGTTAAGCAGATGAAGGCTTTCAAAGCCGGTGAACGTAAGGACCCCACCATGAGTCCCATGGCGGCCGGTCTGAGTGACACCGACATTGAAAACCTCGCGGCGCATTTTTCAAGCCTCAGCACTCCGGCGCCTGCGCCTGCTGGTGGAAAAACTGTCAGTAAAACTGAAGTCAAATATGAGGGCGCTCCTTCTGGTATCGACCCAGGCTTCGTTTCCGTTTCGACGGAGGTGGGCCCAAAAGATCGTCTGAATGCCGCGCAGTTTGATAAAGCTAAGCAAATCTATTTTGAGCGCTGCGCAGGCTGCCACGGAGTTCTTCGTAAAGGTGCCACGGGTAAACCACTGACGACCGATATCACTCGTAAAGTCGGCAAGGATTACCTGAAGAACTTTATCACTTATGGTTCGCCCGCTGGTATGCCCAACTGGGGAACCTCAGGCAGCCTCACTGCGGACCAGATCGACTTGATGGCTAAATATTTGCTCCATGAGCCGCCGACTCCTCCCGAGTGGGGCCTCAAAGAGATGCAAGCTTCTTGGAAAATGATCATTCCTCCAGATCAACGCCCCAAGAAACAAATGAACAAATATAATCTCAAGAATCTCTTCTCTGTTACTTTGCGTGACGTGGGTCAGGTAGCATTGATTGACGGTGATTCTAAAAAGATCATCAACGTAGTTAAGACCGGATACGCGGTTCACATTTCTCGCCTGTCGAACTCCGGCCGTTATCTCTACGTGATCGGTCGCGATGCCAAGATCAATTTGATCGACTTGTGGATGGAAACTCCTGACAACGTAGCGGAAATCAAAGTTGGCCTTGAGGCTCGTTCAGTTGAAACCTCCAAGTACAAAGGCTACGAAGACAAGTATGCGGTGGCAGGCTCTTACTGGCCCCCTCAATTTGTAATCATGAAGGGCGACACCTTGGAGCCCCTTAAGATTGTTGCGACTCGCGGGATGACTGTGAGTAAGCAAGAGTACCACCCCGAGCCGCGAGTTGCCGCTATCGTCGCCTCTCACCAGCATCCTGAGTTCATCGTGAACGTGAAGGAAACTGGCAAGGTCATGTTGGTGGATTACTCTGATATCGACAATCTTAAGATCACCAACATCGGCACCGCTGAATTCCTTCATGACGGTGGCTGGGATCACACGCACCGTTATTTTATGTCGGCGGCTAACAAGTCGAATAAGATTGCCGTTATCGATTCCAAAGAGCGCAAGCTGGCGAAGTTGGTTGATGTGGGTCAAATCCCCCATCCCGGCCGCGGTGCTAACTTTAAGGACCCGAAGCATGGTTGGGTGTGGGCAACTAGCCACCTCGGCGATGACTCGGTTTCTTTGATCTCAACTGAAGGCAAGAGTGCTTGGTCGGTGGTTCGCACTCTCAAAGGTCAGGGCGGCGGTTCTTTATTCATTAAGACTCACCCGAAATCAAAAAACCTTTGGATCGACACCACTCTGAATCCTGATGAAAAACTCAGCCAATCAGTGGCCGTTTACGACATTGGTAACCTTGATAAGGGTTTTGAACGCGTCGATATCGCCACCATGGCACAATTGGGCGACGGTCCCAAACGCGTGGTTCAACCTGAGTACAACGAAGCCGGAGACGAGGTGTGGTTCTCGGTATGGAATAACGCCAACCAAACCTCGGCCCTCGTGGTCCTTGATGACAAAACTCGCAAGCTTAAAGCGGTCATCAAAGATGCTCGTTTAGTGACTCCCACAGGTAAGTTTAATGTCTTAAACACCATGAAGGACATTTACTAGAATTGAATGGGGGGTACACCCACCAGACAGCGACCTCGTTGGGGGTCGCTGGTATTGACAGATTAATAAAACCCCCTCTAGTAGGGGGTTTTATTTTTTGGCCTCAGTGCTGGTAACTTCACCGCGCGAGATCCACCAATAAGCCGCACCCATAAAAAGAAAGCCGCTAAAGATATTTCCGAGCGTGACCGGAATCAGGTTGTGAGCAACTCCGGCCCACGAAACCGTTTCACTGGGAACCACCATGGCGGCGAGAGTGAGCAAAGTCATATTGGCAACACTGTGTTCGTAGCCTGAACCGATAAAGCCAAACAAACACCAAAAGATCATGATGAGTTTTCCAGACTCTGTTTTGAGGCGATAGCAACTCCACACCGCGAGGACGACCAACCAGTTACACAAAATACCTCGCAAGAATAGTTTCCAAAAACTTAACCCCATTTTCTTAGTCGCCACCACCGAAAGAAAATGAAGACCCGCCTCGTTTGAAAAAATCCCGGCTTCCGACACCATCCAAGCCAAGAGCAAGGATCCTAAAAAGTTCCCGAGGTAATTGACGGCAAACAACTTGCCAACGGTTTGCCAAGAAATTGCGCCCTTCAGTGCTCCCACCGGTAAAACCATGGTGTTGCCGGTAAAGAGATCTGAGCCCGCGAGAATCACCAAACTCAGGGCGATACCAAAACTGGTACCCATCACCAGGGGCACTAAAGGGGAATTTGCTTCATAAAGAGGGGCGCCGAGTACAAAAATCAGAATAATACCCAAACCGACGTAAGCCCCAGCCATCGCCGCATGCAGGAGATATCCCGATAGGTTTTTTTTAAAAAGTCCCGCTTTGGATCGAGCTGACTCCGCAACGCTGTCTATGACGCCTTGATATATAGAATAGCCCCATGTGTTGTTCTGTTTGCCTGTGCATATCAAGTTTGAGACAAATAGTAAAAAGACAATGAGCAAAATGTCTCAATTAGAAAGGCGCACCATGCGAAAGATGATGCTTATTTGGACGGTGTTTAGTCAGTTGGTCTCAATCGCCGCTTTTGCAGATGTATCAGACGGACAAAAACTCTTTCAACAGCGTTGTATCTCCTGTCACACCGTCGGAAAAGGCAAGGGCGTTGGCCCTGACCTTCAAGGCGTTACCCAGCGACGGGAACAGGCTTGGTTACACCGTTGGATCCGCGAGCCCGATAAAATGCTCGCAGAAAATGATCCGACGGCAACAGCACTCTTAAAAGAGTACAACCAAGTCCCAATGCCCAACATGGCAATCACCCCTGAGCAAGCCGATCAAATTCTGGCTTACCTGGCGAATCCAACCGCAGAAGCCGCTGCTTCTGGCGATGCCAATACCGCAGCCGGAACTACGAGTGAGGCTACCTCCCCGGGGGGAAGCAGTCAAGCGCATGATCAAGCTCCAACTTTTGCGACGAGGGGTCGAACTCAAAACATCGCCTTCTTCTCGTTTTTGTTTATCGCGCTGGTCATTGTTCTGGTGTTCTTTTGGGTGGGTAGCACAACTTCGAATCCTCAAACCATCGATATGAAAGCCGCTTACAAGTTACGCAAAGTGTTTTTCATTTCGGGATCATTCGTTGCGATGGGGATCTTGGCCATCACCATGTCCAAGACACCTTATGCTGATGCCCTCACCACTCCCGACAATGTGATCTATGCCACTGCCATGCAGTTTAGCTTCACTTTCTCGAATGAGCCAGTGAGCAGCGCGCAAGAGCTCTCAACGGTATCGCCCATCAGCTCGCTTGAAATTCCACGAGACACTTTGGTTGAATTTCGGGTCACCAGTCTCGACGCCACTCATGGCTTTGCCATTTACAATCAACAAGGCGTGGTCTTTGCCCAAACTCAAGCTATGCCGGGGTACACCAATCGACTGCGGGTGCGTTTTTCTGAACCTGGTGTCTACCCGGTGCTTTGTTTGGAATATTGCGGGGCCGCTCATCACATGATGCGTACCTCACTCGTCGTAAAATGAACGGAAAGGTTTAAGAAAAATGGATTTAGCAAAAAAGAATACCCTCGCCTGGATTGCAATTACACTCATTCTGTTCCCCATCCTTTTGTTACTCGGAATTCTCATGCGGACCGTACAGGCCAATGGGCTTAGTGCGGCTCAGGAGTGGTTTTACCCCTTTATGACTCTTCACGGAGTCGGCATGGTTGGTGTTTGGTATGTGGGTGCGATGGCTTGTGCCGAACGCATTATCGCCAAGTACACCAAACCCAGTGCCGCGATTTCAACCTTTGCAATTGTGGGCACCACTATCGGCGTGGTGCTGCTGTTGGTTTGCGTGCTCATTGGCAAGTTTGCGGCAGGTTGGTACTTCCTTTACCCACTCCCCTTCAAGGGTAACTGGCCGGTTTGGGCAGCGACTACCTTTTTACTTTCAATCACGGTTCTCGGTGCCACTTGGCTCATTTGGAGCTTAGATCTTTTGCGCGCGATCGCACAAAAGTACTCCATCTCCAAAGCTCTGGGTTGGCACTACATCGGAGGCGCCACCGAACCTGATGTACCTCCGGCAATTATCATTTCAACTGTCAGCCTTCTCGCCTGTGTCGCCTGTCTTTTGGCCGGCGTCACCGTGCTCGTGCTCTTTGACGCCGAACTCATCGCAGGAGTCCGCAATGACGCCTTGTTGGTGAAGAACTTGACCTTCTTTTTTGGTCACGTCCTGGTGAACTTGAGTCTCTATTTGGGTGTGGCAGTCATTTACGATGTTCTCCCTCAATATTGTGATCGTCCGTGGAAAGCGAATAAGATTGTCGCGATTTCTTGGAATAGCGTACTCGCGATTGTTTTTATGGCTTACTTCCATCACCTCTATATGGACTTTGTGCAGCCGACGACCTTTCAATATCTGGGACAAATCGCATCTTACATGAGTTCACTTCCCGCCGCTGTGGTCACGATCTTTGGCGCCTTGGCACTGGTGTTCCATGCTAAGATGCGCTGGACTCTTACCTCCGCCTTGTTTTACTTAGCTCTCATGGGCTGGGCGATCGGCGGCGTTGGTGCAGTCATCGACTCCACGATTGCCGTAAACTCAAAGTTTCACAACACCCTTTGGGTGCCAGCTCACTTTCACACCTATATGTTAGAAGGCCTGGTACTGATGGTGCTTGGCTACTACTATCATTTCGTTCAAGAGAACGCGAAACTCCCCGAGAGCTGGGGCTTTCATAAAGTCATCTTGAGTATGATTGTCGTCGGCGGCTACGGCTTTCTGATGATGTTTTATATCTCAGGTGCGAATTCAGTCCCTCGACGTTTCGCGACCTACCCTGCAGAAGTAGCACACGGTGCCTCTTACTCGGGTTTCGCGGCGGTTTTTGCCACCGTGTTTTTCATGGGTTTACTTCTTTATGCCATCGAGACTGGAAAGCGCTGGCTGAATGTTCGCGGTTAAACGCCTCGTAGGTATCTTGCTGCCGTGGTTGTTGGCGATACCGACAACTGCGGCGATCGCCGATGAGATTATGCGGACCGAGGCCAAAGGCCTTTACAAATCACTTCCTGACATTCCCGTACAAATCGCCAATGGACAAACCCAACCCCTCTCCTCTTTCTGGAAAGACAAGCCGGTTCTGCTTACACTTTTTTATCGCCGGTGCAGTGGCTCTTGTAGTCCATTCTTGATGAATCTTAAGTCAGCTGTGGAAGACTCCGGCGGACTCGGTGATTTTTATCAAGTTGTCGCTTTAAGTTTTGACCCGCGTGACACCCTTGAAGACCTCCAACAGTCCGCTGCCACTTTTAAGTTGGACCAATCGCCCGACTGGCACTTTGCTGTGGCCGATGCCGCAAGTATTGCCAAGATTGCCGACACCATTGGTTTTTGGTTTAAAAAGATCCCGACCGACCAAGAGCAGTTTGATCACCCCTCGATGATTGCCGCCATTCGCGATGGCAAGATTGTCCGAGTCCTAGTCGGTACTGAAATTCCTCATGCGCGGATGCGCGATCTCATCTACGAAGTCAAAGGGGTGTTCGTGCCCTTTTTGGCAGTGCCCGGCAAAGACACGATTTTTCGCTGTTTTAAAATTGATCCCAAGACTGGCACTCTTCGTCTTGACTGGGGAATCCTAATTCTTATGGCCCCCGCCCTACTCGCCGCCTTGATCGGCTATTTTATATTCCGACGCAAGCCCGCGCCGTAAAAAACCCCTTCGTTAATTGCGAAGGGGTTTTTTATTTCAATCACCGACAACGGTCACGCGTAGCTGAGTCAAGGTTCCGTATTTCGCGCCAAAGATCATGGGTGTTTCGGGATTTGCCGACTCAAACCAAAACTCTTCAACCCCTGAATGCCCGAGGAGGAGGAGGACAATCCCGGCAGCGAAGTTCGAATGCGAATCCGTATTGATTTCTTCAAATACGTAGCGATGCATACCGGTAAAGGGCCAGATCGGGCGATTCGGATCCAAGCTTCCATGAGCTGGTCCCTTGAGTCGCAAGTGCACCGTATAACATTTACCGCTTTGACGAAACACCAGGAAGTTGTTGTTAGGGAAGTACGCACTTCCGGCCGCCATTATCCCAACGAGCTTTTTTAGTCCCGCCAGACTCCGCTCTGAAACCAAGTAGCCCGCATCGCAGAGATAGCGAGTGGCGATTTTCTCAGTCATGCCCTCCGGCATATGACTGGTACGATTAAATAAAATGTGTACACAGTTGGCGATCTTGTCTGTCGAGGTGAGAGGCTCATTCTGGTAGTCTTCATTCCAGAGGCGAATGAGAGCTTCGTGCATAAAAAAAGCCACACGATCGCGTATGGGAAGCTGGGCATAAAAATGACGATCCACTACCACATTGCCACTTGCACGTTCTTGCAAGGCCAAACGAACCACCTTGCCTCGGAGATTCCAAGGTAACACCACTACCCCTCGGTCATTGACCTCTGGGATAGGGCCCGACACCAAGTAAAACGTCAGCCGTCCGAGGGCCCCGAGAATTGCTCTGGCGATTGTTGTCGGTCGGGCGTCTGGTCCAGCTGGAACAAACGATGAAACCGTAAGCCCAATATGTTTGCGCATTTCTTGATCCAACAGCTGGGTCAGTCCTTCGAGCTCGGGATCAAAAATCTCAGAGCGTGGTTCGCGCACTAAATCGAGAAAGCGCACCGCCCCGTTGGGGCCTACGACCACATCACCACCATTGCCGCGTTCATTGCCCAGTTGTTTGCCGTCTCCCGACTCGCTCCCGTCCCGGCGCTCGCCTTCTGAAAGAGGGGCTCCAACTTTGAGGATTTCGCCCGTCTGTCGCATGAGACGCATCGGTTTGGCCGGAGCT
The DNA here is from genome assembly GCA_020850475.1 of Bdellovibrionales bacterium. Classification (GTDB taxonomy): domain Bacteria; phylum Bdellovibrionota; class Bdellovibrionia; order Bdellovibrionales; family UBA1609; genus JADZEO01. Next base: position 27,037 of record JADZEO010000113.1, read on the forward strand.
TTGGTGATGGGCGCCTGGGGGCGAGCTTCTTTTGCCAATGCCAATGAACTCATGCTCACCAGCGCCATCACCATCAAACTTTGGGGTAATGCAAATTTAATTATGTTGTGTTTCATTTCAAACTCCTTCATTTCTCTTTCAATTTGGTGAACGGACAATCAATAGCCAATTACTGTAAATCGGAATTGCGACAATTCCTTCAGGTCAGCCATGATCAATGGTGTTTCGGGGTTGTCAGACTGAAAACTGAGCTCATCGATGCTGTAACCACTGCTTGCACCGCCGGTTTTCTCAAAGCGCAACATGACATAAGCATAGTATTCCACTCCGTCCTTACCGATCTCTCTAAACTCGTAATTGTAAAGTCTCACTGAATCGCGCCCTCTCCTCGAAACCCAGCTGCCGGTAAGTGGTCCATCGATACGAAGAAGGGCGGAAAAACATCGACCGCTCTGTCTAAAGACAATGACGTTCTTGTTGGGAAAGTAGGCATGACCAGGAGTCAAATATCCGCTTGACCTCTTCCATGGAGCTGCTTCTCTATCAATTCGGTCAGAAATCAAATAGCCCACGTCGCATAAATACCGGGCGACCGTTTTTGCCGACAGTCCTTCTGGCATATGATCGGTCCGATTGAACAGCACATTTACAAAACTTGCGATCTTCTCCGTGGATGCCAACTCGGAGTTGGTAGAATCTTCGTTGAACAATCGAATCAATGTCTCATGCATCATGAATGCGACGCGATCGCGAAGCGGCAGCTTTTCGTAGAGCCCGCGATCAACCACAACATTCCCCGTCTGGCGATCCTGCAAAGCGAGACGCACGATCACACCATTCAAATTCCAGGGCAGCAAAACAACTCCTCGATCAAGCACCTCTGGGATAGGGCCTGGAACCAGATAAAACGTCAGTCGATCGAGCGCACTCCTGATCGCATGCGCAACGGATGAACTGCTAATTGGTAAGTCGGGGGATGGCGAAAGAAACGTGGCCGCCCTGAGCCCAATATGCCGACTCATTTCCTGAGTCAAACCCACCGTCAGACCTTCCACATCAGGGTCCAGAATTTCCGCCCTCGGTTCACGCACGAGGTCCAAAAAACGCACGGAGCCAGTGGGTCCGACGAAGGCATCTCCACCATTACCTCGCTCGTTGCCCATGACCATTCTAGCATTACCTCTATGGGATTGATCGCTGACTGATCTTGCCTGCCCAGACCCAATCGCCTGCGCCCCATCCTTTGGGAGTTCGATGGGTACGACTACCTTGTCTGGCTTTCCTTTCAGTCCTTTACTCGCAGCACCTGGCTCAGCCTGGATCGATATAGGCAAAATCAAAAAGGCCCAGAAGAACACGGATCGAATGGTGAATGGTGTTTTTGATAATGGCGTCATGATTCTCTCCTTGTACGGACTTTCTTTATTGGCCGTGTGACGGGCACCAGTTGGATATTTAAATTGTAAACTTCGGTTCTATCGTCGGTTTCAAGCAAGGCCCCGAGGCGACGGCGAAACTCCCGGATCAGTTCTTTGGCCTGCGGAATTTTTTTAAGATCAATCGCCATGGTAATTGAAGTTATGTCCCGCAATTCCACCGGCACCTCGGCCAGAGAATTGATGGCTTGTTCTAAACTTTGTTGGTGCGAGCGGCGTAGTGCACTCGAGGAAATGTCCGACGGGGTCGCCAAATCACGATGAGTGGGCGTCCAATTTTTATCGGAACGTTGAATGAGTCCCAGTCGATCGAGTCGCTCAATTGCGCTCGTGGCTTGAATAGTGGAAATCCCCAGGCGCTTGGCAATCCACGAGATGCGCGGCTGAAAGTCAGCCACTTCCATTAAACTTAAAATCGCAAAGTGATACCAATCAGCGACCACGCGGAACTGATCAAGAGAGAGTTGTTCAAAATCAAGGGGCGAGGAAGACTGCCCGTCGCCCGCTCCCGAAGGACGATCGACTCCTGGCACCAAATCCTTCTGTGCTGAAACTGTGTTTCGGCCTGGGCGCATGGCTTGTCTTTCAAGAGTGAGTCGCTCCAGGAGTTGGCGCCTTTGGCGAGGGTCAAGTGCCAAGCGCTCTGCCAGGCGGGAAACGAGAGCGACCGTCATAGGGCGCTTTTGATTGAGGATCTCAGAGAGCCGCCCGGGCGGAATCTCCAGGAGCTGGGCAAAGGCCCGCAGCGAAAAGGCCGGATTGCGCTCGCGCCGGCGATTGAATTCTTCCTGAAGCCAGAGTCTGGCAGTGGATGGGTTCTTCATAGGCCTATGACTTAATGCATTATTCCCTCTGTCGCAAGTCTTTTGGGAACAAACTGATCCCAAACGGCCCGGGAACGGGTAAAAATTTCATCACCCCGAGCGAGCTCAAAACGAGTTTCTGATGATTTCATAAATAATTGATTTTATTAGATAATTTATTTCAAAAAGGGGGCGCAACTAAAGTCCCCATGAAGGGTTATCTATAGAGATGGGGGTGTCACATGAGTTCAGCAACGCGCTGGTTGATCGTACTGGGTCTGTTTGGACTTACGCTTGCCCAAAATGCCTGCGATAACGGCGCGTTTACCGCCCTCCCCTGGGAGACGGCTATCAGTGGTAACTCCCAATCGCTTCCGCCCGAGCCTCCACCGGAGCCAACCCCAGTGGCCTGCCCCGCCGACACGGAGGAGCTCGAAAGGCAAATGACGGCCACCCTCGACTCGGTCGCGGGTGGATATGAATTTACCTATCAAATGGAGCGCGCCGATGGCCGCGTCTACACCTATAATCACGGCGACTCATCGCCCGATAAGGTGTACGAGTCGGCTTCCACTTCCAAGATGATCACGGCGATGATTATTTTACGACTCGTCGATCAAGGAGTCCTTCACCTGAGCGACCAACCACAGGACTACCTCGAAGACTGGCCCATTGCCGAATCCGATTCCCTCCGCTCGATGACTCTTGAGCACTTACTCAGTTTTCGCTCGGGCTTAACCAGAGAACCCTCATGTGTAAATTCACCGACGTCCACTCTTGAAGAGTGCGCTTACAAAATCGCCACCACCAACGCCGGCAATTTGAAAGTTCCCGGTAGCGAGTTTTACTACTCCGGCACTCATATGCAAATCGCCGGACTCATGGCCATCAAAGCCAGCCACCAAAATTCGTGGCAAGAGGTGTTTGCGGATTTTCAAACATCGACAGGTTTGTTCCCGACAGGTCGGTATGATCTGCCGTCCGCCCAAAATCCGCGCCTGGCCGGAGGAATGCACTGGACCGGTCGTGAGTATTTGGATTTTTTGCGCCAACTCAAAGCCCATCGTCTATTGTCGCCAGAGCTGATGAACGAGTACTTAAGGGACCACACCGCCTCGCCTGTTACGATCGGCAATTCGCCAGCTCTTAAAGGGATCGGCGAAGACTGGCATTATGGACTCGGCTATTGGCATGAATGCCAAAGTGCCAGCTTTGATTGCGCCCCTGCCGAGCGCCTCTCGAGCCCCGGAGCCTTTGGTGCTTATCCGTTCTGGGATTTGAAATTTAATTATATTGGAATGCTCTCCATCCAAACCGCCCTCGGTGGTTTCCGCGCCGGGGTGGTCGATCTCGAGCGTTCCATCCGCGCACCTGCCACCCGTTGGGCCAGTTGCAACTAATGCGTGGAATCTGCTCCTCGCTTAAGGCTTCTGCTCTCGACAGATCCGCTCAGTGAATTCGAAAATCGCGTCAAAATCCTCCGGATCGATTTCGAGATACTCACTGTATTCTGCCGCGGTCAGGATGTACATCCAGAGTTGCTGGATAAACGGATCGGGAGTGCTCAGATTCATTGACTCACCAGGACCCGCATCCTTCCACTCTCGCTTTAGGAGCTGGGCCTGATTCGAGTTGCTTTCGTCACAAGTAAAGGTTCCAAAATCGAAATCCATCGCCTCCCAGGAACTGAGCTCTAAAACCACTCGTTCAGGCAGTTGAGTTCCTTTGTAGCCAAAGCAAATTCCCATTCTATTACCCGAGGGCAAACGATTCGTGATGCGAAGCTCGCGCCGAACTTCCGAGGGCCCAAGATCGACTACTTCAGGGCCCGCAAAAAAACTCAAAACATACTCTGTGTCTTCAATAACAAGTTTTTGGCACACCATCACCGGCACCGCAGCATGAGCGAAATTGGGCACCAGCCAAAGTAATAAGAGTATAAATCGCATGATTTTTCACCTCACGAAGTACTTGGTTTAAAATCAGCCTACCGTCGCACCATTTGAGGTTCAATAGGTTTTCTCATTGGCACTCGCCGACCTTGCTGGCGAGATCGCTCTTTAGAACCGATTCCTCAAGGTCAATTAACGATATTCATCGAAATAAAATGGCGCGATACATGCTTACGGCCATCTTTACCCGGGCATCAAAATAAGCGTCGCCACTTGAGCCGGTGCGAGCATAACGTTCGACGAGAGCCACATTTTCGGCAAGCGCCGCATTGGTGTTGGAGGCAAGAGGAATATTGGTGGCGAGCGCGGGTTTGGGATCAGGCATCGACGGCAAACCAAAGTCGGCTGGCGCGAAGGTGGCTTCAATCAGACTTCCTTCTTTACTGTAGGAAATCTTGGTCGGTCGGGCCAGCGATGGGGCCAGCGAACCCTCGACCGTCTTAAAAGTCACCACCACATTTTTGAATCCGACTCGCTCGCCAATTTCGATCATCTTTTCATTAAAATTATGATGGAAGGCCGAGCCAATAAAAAAATCAGCCCGAAAGGGCGAGACATATTTTTCGAGGGTTGCAAGGCCTGGCCGCTTGACCATTTGGCGACGCAACTCAACCCAACGATCAAGTGCAGGCGCCACCTCGGCTTGTCGCAAGTACCAACCGCTGGGCGACGGTTCTTCTGCGAGATCAAGATTGGAGCCCAAAAATCGTCCGCCCAAGGCTTCGGCAAGATCCAAAAGATTGTGTCCGCGCTTAGGACCAGGATTTCTTCCGCAGACCGCCACCACTCGAAAACCCATCGAGCCCAATTCTTTCATTATTAGCGGAGTAATGATGTGAGAGCGTTCCACCCCATCAAAGGGTTCGGCCAGCTGAATGATGGGCGCACCTGGTGGCGTCGGCTCACAAAATTCCGGCGGGAAATGCGCTTCAAGCGCTGACAAAATTCCTGCATACTCGTCGGGGTTGGCGTAGCGCACCCGCATAATAGTCGCCGTCAAGGTGCGCAGGCCGTCGCCCGCAGTCGGGACTGGATCAGTCCCCGGAGCAAACCAAAAGTCACCCAGCTCGCGCGCCTCGGCGTAAGACAAAATCTTTCCGCCCAAAAGTTGCCGAGCAAGCTCCACAATTCGAGGATTAACCCCCTCGGAAAAATACTTCAAGAGAGAGGACTCACTCGCCAGGGCGTCAGAGCCGGAGTCGGCGCCAGAGGCGACGTCGGCCGAGGGGCCGAGTAAGGCAGCAAAAGCGCGCTCTTCGGGGGCAACGCCCTTCATCCACAGCCCGCCAAAAAAAGCTCCTAAGGTGGGTTTCGGCGGAGGATTGATCCTCGCGTCGGACAAAATACGCTCAATCAACTCGACGGGACAGGTCTCACTGCCCTTTTTGCCTGTGCCAACGTAATCCAGTCCCTCGACAATTGAGTGAGTCCTCAATTCCACCCGAGATCTCCTTTGAGTTCCGCCTCCACACTCGCGGGTTTGAGTTTAATCTCCTGATCTGAGAGATAACAGCCGGGATCTTCTGCCCAAAAGTTACCAGTGGTCTGGTAGGCACGCACGCGGGCATTGCCGTTACAAATCTGAAATTCTCCACAACGCCCGCAACGCCCTTCCAGGGGGCGAACGGTGCCGCCTTTAAGACCCTTCATCAAGGGATCGCTCAAGTCCTGCCAAATTTCCGAAAATTTGCGCTCGCGCACATTGCCCAAGTGATAATCCCACCAAAAGGAATCAGGATGGACGTTGCCCAAGTTATCAATGTTGGCAATGCCAACCCCGGTTGAGTTACCGCCCCACTCTTCAAGTTTGCCGCGAATGTGATCGGCCTTATCGGGAAAATGACGTTGCACCCAAGTTAAGAAAAAGACTCCATCGGCATCGTTGTTGCCGGTCACAAACTCCCGACCCGTATCCTCGACGACGTTGCGCCAAGCCTCGGCAAAAAGCTTCTCCATGGCTTCACGAGTGGCCCCATGCTGAGCGTCTTTTTCCCGGTTGACCCGCCCGCGGCCAGAGTAATTTAGGTGGGACATGTAAAACTTGTCGAGCTTCTCGGTGCGCATAAAATCAAGTAAAGCATCGAGATCCTGCTTATTCTGCTCAGTGAGAGTGAAACGCAAACCCACCTTGAGTCCGTGGTCGCGGCAGAGGCGAATTCCCTTGAGCGAGTCCGCGAAAGCACCCTTTTTGCCGCGGAAAAAATCATGGACCTCGCCAATCCCATCCAGACTAATCCCAACATAGTCGTAGCCCGATTCCACAATGACTCCGATATTTTCCTCAGTAATCAGAGTGCCGTTGGTGGAGAGACCGACGTAAAAGCCCAGCTCCTTGGCACGCCGAGAAAGCGCAAAGATATCGGGACGCAAAAGTGGCTCACCGCCCGACAAGATCAAAACCGGCACGCGAAACTGCCGCAAATCTTCCATCACCGCCAGGGCCTCTTCAGTGGTGAGCTCACCCTTAAAATCACGGTCGGCGGAATTGGTGTAGCAGTGCTGGCAGAGTAAATTACAGCGACGGATCAAATTCCAAATCACCACCGGCCCCGGTGGCCGACGGCGGGGACGCACCGGCGTGGGATTTTGCAACTCGCGCAGCAAATGTGTCATGCGAAACATACTCGTTACCCTTCCCGTACCAAACGAAATCCTGTTTTCTTTAAAATCTTACGGCTAAACAAAACATCCGAAGACCGCACGTGACCTGCGAGCACCTGACGAATTTCTTCGACCTGCGCCAGCGCCTCGTCCCGGGTTTTGGCGTGAACCATCGCAAAAAGATTGTATGGCCATACCCCTGAGTGGCGCGGGCGCAAATAACAATGACTGACAAACGGTAAAGCTCCGACCCGAGTTCCCAGCTCTTCGGCGAGTTCATCGGGCACATCCCACACAGTCATGCCATTGGCGCGATAGCCGAGCCGATAATGATTGGGGACCGCAGCGATTCGGCGAACTGCACCTGAGTCCAGCCAGCGTTGAAGGCGCACTTTGACTTCTTCGACCGGCAATCCTAATTGCTCGGCCACCGCATGATAGGGCTTGGCAACGAGTGGAAGGCCTTGCTGGGTGGCTTCAATCAAGCGCAAGTCGAGATCATCGAGGAAAACCTCCGTCGGATCAGTCACCGCTGACCTCCAACTGCAAATTCAAGTAGAACTCTTTGAGCTTAGGCATCGAATAGGGTTTTAAACCCGTGGCTTGTTCGATTTTGTTCAAGACCTCGGCCAGCTGCGAAGCCGGTAACGCCGCGACGACCATCCACATATTCAAACGGTGTTCACGCTCGTAGTTGTGAGCCACTTCGGGAAAACGATTGACCAGGTCCACGACTTCTTCCCAGCGATCCCGGGGAACTTCCATTGCCAATAAGCTAAAAGTTCCGCCCAACTTTTCGATGTTGTACATGGGACCAAAGCGCGTGAGCAAACCTTCAGCGCGCAGCTCAGTCAATCGCTGGCAAACTGCCTCTTCCGTCATCCCCAGCCGAGTCGCCAAATCAAAAAACGGCCGGTCAATCACCGCTAAACCTTTTTGCAATTCTTGAATGAGTACGGTGTCGACCGCCTTTGAGTCGGGTGAAGTTGTCGCTTGAGGCGCAGAGGCCGCGGACGCTGGCATCTCTGCCGATGGCGGTCGGGTTGCCAAATACCGCGAGCCCCGTTGCTTAAACGCCCGGGTCGAAAACAACACTCGCTGCGAAAGTCCGGTCAAATTGAACTCGCTTACCAGCGACTCGACTTGCAACAACACTTCCGATCGGGAGCGGCCGTGAATCATGCAATACAAATTGTAGGGCCACTCTGGCGACGTCTGCCGCTCGTAACAAAGGGTCACAAATGGTTGACGTGCCAGGGCTCGACCCAATTCGCGGGTGCGTGCCAAGGGACACTGCCACACAACCATCGCATTGGCTTGATAGCCCAACGGACGATGACGGACGATCACTCCCATCCGACGGATCACCCCGCGAGTCAAAAGGCCCTGCAAAATGACACTCACTTCTTCAGCTGTGATCCCCAGCTCGTCAGCCCAGCGATCGAAGGGGCGCGAGTTCAAAGGTAAACCTGGCTCAAGGCGTTCGCACAAAGCTCGTTCAACTGCTGACAACTCGGCCGGGCCTTGGGCCACACCTTCAACAAACGTCACTGACTCACCAGCGGGTCCCGAGAGATCAAAGCCTAAGTCGATGCGATACTCGTAAACCAAGCGGCAGTCGACGACTGGGTTCCCTGCCCGCTCGCCAATGGCGAGTAATATTTCCTGAAGGCGAGCTTCGCTGGGCGCGGTCACCACAAACCAAAGATTGAGTTCGCCTTCACGTTCGTAGTTGTGATTGACTTCCTCGAAGGAATTAATAAAACCCGCGACTTTTTCCACCTGCGCGGGGGAGACCCGCACCGCAGCCAGTGTGCTGGGGCCCAAGGCCTGAGGGCGAAACACAGCACCCAAGCGGGTGACAACGCCTTGCTCGGACCACTCTTTTAACTGACTGATGATTTGGGCTTCCGGGAGATGGAGCTCGCGACCCAAATCAAAAAACGGAGTGACCGACAGTGGAAATTCCCGTTGAAAATCATTGAGCAAACGCCACTGGGGAGTTCCTCGTTGGGGCCAGCTGAATTCTCTTTGGATTTCCATGACCTCATGTGTATAACGAATGCCTGGAGTTTGAAATATGTTTTTTCCCGTCTTTATCCCTGTGCAAAATCGCCCCGTTTTGTTGGTGGGTGCCGGCCCCGTGGCGCTCGGGAAGGCGCAAAAACTCCTGCCTTTTAAGCCGCAACTGCGAGTCATTGCTCGGCAGGCCCTGCCTCAATTTAGTGACTGGGCAGCTCAAGGCCACTTGACGCTCGAACTCAGGGAATTTCGCTTTGAGGATTTAAGTGGGATTGAGATGGTCATTATGGCCGTCGACGACCTGGAACTGCAACGCCAGGTTTTTGAGTATTGCCAAGCTCAGCGGATTTTATGCAATTGCGTGGATGTCCCGGAGTACTGTTCGTGGATTTTTCCCGCACTGGTTCAGCGAAAAAATCTGGTGATTGCGATTTCCACCGGCGGTAAGGCCCCCTTTTTGGCTTCGACCCTTCGCCAATGGATTGAGCAAACCCTCCCGGTCGAGTTCGACGAGATCATCCACCAGGTGGAAAGTTTTCGTCGGTCGGCCGAGGTCGCCCAACTCAAGACGGCCGCCGAACGAGGTCAAAAAGTGATCGAATTCGCGAAAAAACTTTTGACTGGAATCAAGCTTCAGCCGAAGAGCTTTGGCCCGCAGGAAAACTCAAGTTCCGAGGTGTCTCCGCCGTCAGTTCCCGCACCGGAGTAAATCCACTCGAGTGGTGCTCCTCAGAAACAAACCAATTAAACTGCTGATGAAAACGGGCCACTTCACCGATCACCATCACGCTGGGTGAGGACACCGCCGGAGGGTTGGTCGCCAGCTCATTGAGGTTCGTCAAAACCACCTTTTGCTCGCCCAAAGTGGCCTCCTGAATAAAAGCCACCGGCATTTCTTCCGGCCGACCCAAACTCATGAGCTCGCGGGCAATTGATTGACGATTCTTAACTCCCATCAGGACCACCAAGGTATCAACTTTGGCAAAGGCGCTCCAATCGACATACTCGGATTTTTCAGTCGCTTCGTGGCCGGTGACGACGGCAAAGGAGGCCGCCAACTGCCGATGGGTGACGGGAATTCCGGCATAGGCAGGCGCCGCCAAGGCCGAACTCACACCCGGCACCACTTCAAAGGCAATGCCGGCATCGACCAAACTCTGCAGCTCTTCCCCTCCCCGACCAAACACAAAGGGATCGCCACCTTTAAGGCGCACCACTCGGAGGGGCTGCAAACCATAGTGCACCAACAAATCGTTGATTTGCTCCTGCGGAACCGGGTGACTTCCGCAGCGCTTACCAACGGGCACCAGTTGGCAATCAGGACGGACCATTTTCAAGAGTTCGGCATTGACCAAATGATCGTAAAGCAAAACGTCGGCCTCGCGAAGTAAGCGCGCTGCCTTGAGTGTCAACAATTCGGGGTCGCCCGGTCCGGCACCCACCAAATAAACCCGTCCCTGCCTCGTCATAGGAACCCAATTTACTCACCAGCGCGGCCAAGGCAATTCCTAGATTTGCTGAGAGACATTTTGACTCATCGTATATAGTAAAACCCTAGCCCCAAGGCTCCGACCGGGTGAGGGCTTGATCTGGGCCTCATTCGCCATTAATCTCGCGGGCCTTATGAAAGTGAGCCTCGCTCATGACAGTCGCTAAAATGACAATCCTTATTGCCCCGCTTTTCGCTTCGCTGGTCGCGGCCATCACGACCCTAAGCCCCTTGCCCTTCTCCGCCGTGGCCCTCGCTAAGGACGGGTCGCTTGAGCCCGCTCGTCAAAAGGAGATTCTTTATCTTTTGCGCCAAGACTGCGGCTCCTGTCATGGAATGACTCTTAAAGGGGGCCTTGGGTCGTCGCTGCTGCCGGAAGTTTTAAAAGACAAACCCTCGGCCTTTTTAGTTGAAACCATTCGCGAAGGGCGCCAGGGAACCGCCATGCCGCCTTGGAAGCAGTTCCTCACCCAACAAGAAACGGAATGGCTGGTTGAAACACTTAAGACTGGAGTGAAAGAATGAACCCGCGCTTTTTTGGTTTGCCCCTGATGGGACTCTTTATTTTCTGTTCTTGCACGACTCTGCGGGGAACCGGTGATTTAGGGCTGATCATTGAGCGCGCCGATGGCCGGGTGGCGATTTTAGAAACCAGCAGGCCCCAACTGCTCGGCTCCATTCCTGGTCTCGGTGATCTCTCCCATGCCTCAGCCGTTTATTCGCGCGATGGTCGCTTTGCCTTTATCTTTGGTCGGGATGGGGGCCTCACCAAGGTGGATCTCCTCACTCGCAAAATCGTCAAGCGCGTGTTGCAAGCGGGTAACTCCATCGGCGGCGCAATTTCTCGAGATGGATCGATGGTTGCCGTATCAAATTATGAACCCGGCGGCATTAAAGTTTTCGCGAGCGACGATTTGACCCAGATTGCCGACATCGCGGCCAAGGGACCTACGGGCACACCATCGAAAGTGGTGGGACTCATGGATGCCGGCGGCCAGCGTTTTATCTTCAGCCTCTTTGATGGCGGAGAAACCTGGATTGCCGATGTAGCCAACCCACAAGACATCAAAATCCAAAAGTTCAAGGCAGGTTTACAGCCCTACGATGCGCTGCTGACAAGTGATGGCCGCTATTACATTACCGGGCTGTTTGGTGAAGACGGTTTGGCTCTTCTTGACCTTTGGTATCCCGAAAAAGGCATGAACAAAATCTTGTCAGGCTACGGACAGGGCAAAGAAAAGCTTCCCGTTTACAAAATGCCCCACCTCCAAGGTTGGGCCGCCGCCGGCGAATACTTCTTTCTACCGGCGATTGGCGCCAAAGAACTGTTGGTCATGAAGCGCGACCAATGGACCATCCACCAGCGCATCCCCCTCGTCGGGCAACCAATCATGGCCATGGCGAGCCCCGATGGCCAACAAGTTTGGGTGAACTTTGCCTTTCCCGACAACCAAAATCTCCAGGTGATTGATGTCAAAAATCTCCAAGTCGCCAAAAACCTGCAACCCGGCAAGGGTGTGCTGCACATGGAGTTTACTCCACGCGGAGATCAACTGTGGCTCTCCGTTCGCGACGAAGACCGCGTCGAAGTGTGGGACCCACAACAGTTTAAAAAACTCACCGAGATGAAAGTTCTAAAACCGAGCGGGATCTTTATGTCCGCCCGCGCTCACCGCATTGGGTTGTAACCAATGATGATGGCCGATCGATCTCCCACCCCACTGATGCTGTTGCTTCTTCTACTCCTCCTACCCTTGAGCGGGTGCACCTCGCCCACGCTGCAATCTCAATCTGGGAGCGACGAGAAGACACCGCCCTCGTCAGCCGCCACCGCGACGGGAGCCGCCGGTGCGGGTTCCTCTGCCATCCCCGCTGAACACCTCCAGCTTTATGTTACCCACTGTGCCAGTTGCCACGGCGAAAATCGTCTGGGTGGGATCGGGCCCGCGCTTTTGCCTGTGAGCTTGGGGCGACTGGCCCCCGAAAAGGCGAACCAAATTATCACCAACGGCAGCCCCGCGACCCAAATGCCGGCCTTTAAGGACCAACTCACGGTCGAGCAAATGAGCGCCCTCACCAAACTGATTTTTCAGCCCCCGCCTGTTGAGCCGACTTGGAATGAGAGGGAAATCCAAGCGTCGCGCCAAGTGACGAGCGGTTGGAAGGAGTGGCCCGCGCGCCCGGTTTTTAAAGCCGATCCCTTGAATATCTTTATGGTGGTTGAGTCCGGCGATCATCACATCACGGTTCTGGATGGTGATCGTTTGAAACCCCTGCTGCGGTTTCCGACCCGCTTTGCTTTGCACGGTGGAGTGAAGTACTCACCCGACGGGCGCTACGCCTACTTTGCTTCTCGCGACGGGTGGATCTCGGCCTTTGACATTTACAATCTAAAAATGGTGGCGGAAGTCCGCGTGGGTTTGAATAATCGCAATATCGCCGTTTCCGCTGATGGTCGCTATGTCGCCGCGGGCAATTACTTGCCCCACACTTTGGTCATTCTTAAAGCACCTGAGCTCGAACCCCTTAAGGTAATCAAAGCTGAGACCGTCAAACAAGAATCCTCACGAGTGAGCGCAGTTTACACCGCTCCTCCGCGGGAAAGTTTCATCGTGGCCCTAAAGGATGTTCCCGAGCTCTGGGAGATCAGCACTCGCGACGATGCCGTTGCGCCCTACACGGGACTCGTGCACGACTTTCGCTCTGAATCCGGTGAAGAGCTCCCCCGTGAGCGTGTGCCCTTTCCCATTCGGCGCATTCGGCTCGAAAGCCCGGTTGATGATTTCTTTTTTGACCAAAAATATGACCACTTAATTGGTTCCTCCCGCGGTGGGCAAGCGTGGGTGGTTAATCTTATCGTCGGTCGCCCGATTAAGCAGATTCCCTTGTCGGGAATGCCCCACCTCGGCGCTGGCATCTCTTGGCTCTACAAGGGTCACCGAATCATGGCAGCCCCCAATCTGCAAGAGAACAAAATCACGATTCTCGACACCAACTCTTGGGAAATGCTCCGCGATCTCCCCACGCAAGGTCCCGGTTTTTTTCTTCGCTCGCATGAAAAGTCACCCTACGCCTGGGCAGATGTGTTTAGTGGACCCAACAAAGACTTGATGCATTTGATCGACAAACGGACACTCAAGATCGCTAAGACCCTTAAGCCCGTACCAGGAAAAGTGTCAGGTCACGTTGAGTTCGATCGCTATGGCAAATATGCGCTGTTAAGTATTTGGGAAGACCCGGGCGAATTGCTAGTTTACGATGCTCACACTCTTAAGATCGTCAAACGCCTCCCCATGCGCAAACCCTCTGGAAAATACAACGTCTTCAACAAAACCCGTCTCTCCGAGGGCACTTCGCACTGAGCGGTTGCCTTCGAAGGCACCATCAGCAGCTAGGTCGCTGCCGAGAATATTAGGAATTCATTGCGCCCGCGTTTAGGTCCAGGATGAGCTGAGTGAGCACTTGGTTAATGCGAAAGGGTTTATAAAAAACGCCGTTCACGGACCACTCCCAAGCCTCTTCGGGGCGAATGTCTGAGGTTGTTGTCAGGTACACCGGCAGTTGGGGATAGCGACTGCGAAACTGCAGTAAGGCCTGGAGAGTTGGACCGTCCACAATGGCTGCATGGTCGATCACCACCGCGTCGGGAAGCACTTCTTCCAAGGCGGCCAGAAGTGCTGCAAGGGTTGCAAAACCCTGCACCTGGACCCCATAGGATTCAAAGGCGGCACGATAGGCTTCGTTGAGTTCGGCGATGGGCTCGACAATAAATAAATTCTTAAATTGACCCATAATCGGCCTCCAATCCACACTACCATTTCAGCTCAAAATGGGGATTTCGGCGTCCAGGCCAATTTTGCCAGCCCTCATGAGAGTTCGAATTGCTTAAGGACTCAGTAAATGGAATTTGAGAAGCAATATGAAGCGTCACAGCTTTGCATTTTCAAGTGGATGATTCCTCTCATCTCGGCACTCGCCTCACTCCAGATAGGGGTGATGTGGATCTCAGAAAACTACATTTGGCCGGTTTTTTGGGCGAATCTTTACCTCCTTACGGCCCATCTCATCGCCCTGTTTTTTTGCTCTAGGGGGCAAATCCAAGTGGTGAGTTTTCTTTTTAAGTTTTCGCTCGGCTCGGCCTTTCTCACCGTTGCCACTTTCTTTCCCAATCCGCTGCTCTTGCGCTGGGTTCCTGTGGTGTTCATGGTTTTTTCGCTCTTTGCTTCTCGCCAGTCTTTTTTTGCCTACGGGCTGGTCGGCTCTTTGGCGGTCAATCTCGGATTGATTTTAACTCGACTCCTGCATGGCACGCCGTGGACAGACCTTGGCCTGCAACGGGAAGTTGAAGTCGCCGCCGCGTTTCTTGGCCCCTGGGTGGCGTTTGCCTTTGGCTCGATCATTGTTTGGCAGCGAGAGGCTCTGATTCAGGCTCTCGCCAACAAAATGATTACAGCTAAATATGAGTACTCGACTTTGTCAGCCGAGCAGATCACGCAAATTGCGACGAATGCCATCAGTTTTTTTGAAAGCTCCAAGGATTATCTGGACCCCAATTTTAAATTGAGCCGCCTCGCCCAAGCCCTGGCGATTCCGAAACATCACTTAAGCCAAGTGCTGAGTCTCGGACTGCAACGCAGTTTTTATGATTTGCTCAATCAGTATCGTATTAAGGAAGTCGTCAAACGCCTTAATGATCAAAGCTTCGACCACCAAACAATAATTGAGATTGCTTACGGCGTGGGTTTTAATTCCAAATCAACCTTTAATGCCGCTTTTAAGAAGCACATGGGGACGACCCCTTCGGCCTATCGCGAGGGACTCCCCCGAAGTGCGGGATCCCAGGCTTATCCATCGATGTAAGGCGAACAACTACTTTCTGTTCTCTAGCGACTTTCTGAGAATCTGAAACTTCCCATCCCCATCTTCGCAATACATCGAGTGAATCTTGCCTTTGAATTGTCGAATCTGGTCGACTTCGCGTTTCACTTCTTCGGCACTTCCATTGTTCGGATTCAGACAACTCGCCGATAGAGCATACACCAAATGATTCTTGCGCCCTGGTACCACCATCGTCGTCGAAGTCCGGCTGGAATATGCGTTGTCCGCATAGCCACAAGAGGCTTTCCCTTGCACCTCAGTTAGCAAAATCGTGCCGTCGTCCATTCGACTCGAAGAATTGTATGCCATGCTTACTCTCTCACCGGTCAACGGCGAGGTCATAATCTGTACGGTCCAAAAGGGATTTCCATTGGCCGGATCACTCGCGCCCGTCACCGCCCAGTTGGCCAAATATTCGAGCCGTTCTTGCTCTTGTCGTGTCGTCGGCACTGGACTTTGAACACAATTACTAGGATTCACAAGGCGCGCGGCAAAGTCGGCGAACATGGTGTTATCGTGAGGCAACATATCAGAGATTGTACTGCGCCGAGCGGCCTCCTCGGCACTGATGCCGTCGGTGAGAATCATCCAGCGGCGCAATATGCAAAACTCGGCTTGCCCGTTACCCTTTGGCACATCTTTAAACTCGTGGATGCAAAGTGGACCAATTTCAGTGGGCACCCGCGCTGATTTCATTTGCCGAGTGGAATTCCAATAGGCCAGTCGAACACCAGCTAACTCTTCGGCAAAAAAATCTGGGGCTAAGGCCGGACGTAGGTTTTTTGCCCCCAAAGACTTTTCAATTGATTTCATGAAAGGCTCAAGGTGAGTTCCGCCTTCTGCCGCATGGCCGGTCGGGCCCGTTACCAACAGCGCCGTGACCAGCGCCAATCCGCAGGAAATCCCCCAAGAACTCGATTTAGATAAATAATTCATACCACGCTCCTCCAGTGCCCCTTACAACGAACGAACAATTCTACCCAAAAGCGTAGAGTTGCAGCGCCCATGCCGAGGCCCATTCACACTACTAACGACCTCCTCCCTTATCGTGTGAAGTATTGTGAAGCTCAGTGCCACTCTAAGGCACAATTCGGTACTCGCAAAGGGGACTTAAAAATTATTCCTGTTCATAGGGGTGACAGGAAATCTTTCCACAGAGTCATCGCCCGCGGGCTCGCCTACTGGGCGGGGGTGGGGGCGAAGGCGGGGCAGGAAGAATTCTGCAGGTAGCAGGACTCCGTGCGCCGGTGAAATCGTTTTAGCGACACTTCAAAGTCGGCCAAAATGTTAGGCGTGAGCCAAGGATCGGAGATCGATTCCCGCACACTGATGTCGATGCGTGGCTGGTCTTCGGCGGGTAACTTTCGATACTCGTCAAAACGACGCTGCAAAGCCGCTTTAAACACGCCCAGGGACTGTTGCTCCCACTGAATCCAAGCCGTAATGTTGCGATCCAAACCGCGATCCAAGTCTGCATTAAATGGGATCAAGAGCTTTCCGCGGATGGCGTTGGATCTCGAGGTGTAATACTCCTCGCCTAAATTAATAAAGCCATCGCGCTTGGGCATTACCGCCCTGGCCATGCCCACGGCGGCAGGATCAATGAGCTCAGGATCGCGCAGGTGTTTCATGAGGTCGTAGGTGTAGCCTAACAGCGGTTCAGTCATGAGTCGCGCGGGCAAATCAAACAATCCCCATGTATCGCGAATCCGATGGCGGATGAGACTGTAAGACACAAAGCGATTCATAAAATAAAGTGGCTCAAACTTTTCCTTCATCCGCACCTGTCCAAAGAGCATGCGTTCGACCGGGCTAATTCGCATTATTTTCATTAAGTCGAATTGTTCGTCGATCAGCTCTTCGGCCTTAATGGCAAATCGTTGATCGATAATGCCAGGCTCAAGGCGAAACAAACTGGTCAAGCTCACCTGTCGAGCTTCCCAACGAATCACGCGTCCCGTGGGATAAGAAAACCAAACCAAGTAAGGGTCTTTGCCTGCAAACAGCAGCTTCATTGCCTCAGCGACAAACTCATCTTCGGTCTTGGTATAGGGTATTGAATGACCCCGCGACTCTTTAATGACCCCAACGTCCAGATCCAGCGAATCGCCCATTTCGACCCGAACATGCGGCGCAATGGGCGCAACTTGACCCGCTTCAGTCGTTAGGCCTACACCGAGGTAGCGGGCCATGCGAATCCACAAGTCAATTTGGTTATATCGATAACCGTCGCCATCGATTTGGTCATGCCCCGCAAAGTTGTCAGGCAAGCCCTTTAAGACATACTTCTCCTTGATCGCCGCTACTTCTTCGGGCTTGAGATTCCCCTGGCGAAGTTTCGTCATATCACGGTAGACCTGCCGGAGATAAGCTTGCTCCGTCTCCACCATCTTTTGCTGAACTTCGTAGTCCCGGAGCATCGATTTGGCAAAACAACGACCGATTTCTTGATGGCGAGTCAAGGCCTCTTCGACATAAGACTTACGCAACTGGCGGATTTCCTGAAGAAGGTCGTCGGTCTTAGTCGTCTTCTTCGCGATGTCAGCGTCGTTCAGTTGGTGAGCGCGCTTCAGGTAACTCACGTAGGAGGTCTTCATCGCCTCGGCCATTCGCACAAACTGAGCCATGTCCACACGAACTTTTTCCACCGACTCAGCAAACTCACCATCAATGTAATTCAAACCCTGAGTCATTTCGGTGAGCCCGCCCGGACTGGAGGCCGAGCGGCTACTCAGGTCTGAAATGTTCGTAAAAGCCGTTTCAATCGTCGCCCCATAATAGGGTGACTGCCGGACTTCACGCAGGTAGTAGCTCCACACTTCGGGTCGGTGGCCGTTGAATTCAGAGCACATCCGTTTCCATGTCTGGTAAATGGGGCTTTGGTTAAAACGCAAGGTCCGCTGGTGCATGTTATCGCGAATGAATTTAACTTGATTTTCGCTCATCCGGCGAACGGCGTCGGCAATAAAAAAGTCCGGGTCGATGCCCATCACTCCGAAAAGGTTGGTGCGCACGGCAAAGTCAAAGGCATAAAAGAGTTCGATCACATTCAAGGGAACTTCGTCGTCCGAGTACTGAAACAATGGCGGAATTTCTCCCCGGTACAGGAGAGTCATCAAGAGGGCCGAATCAAAGGCTCGGCTCGAAAAAGGAAAACGCATTTCAAACTTTTTTTGCGACAGAATATGAAACAAAATCATCATGTGAGGATAAACGGCCGAGTACTTCACCGTCTTTTCCAAGTTATTGAAGGCTGAACGGACTTCTTTCGTCATTTCGTCATCGCCCACGGGAGTGCGCAGGGCCAGAACCGCAAACTTCTGCAATGGTTCAAAGCGGGAGCGCAACTCACCCCACACTTGCTTAACCACCGCACTTTTGCGCAAGGCATGCCACAACAATCCATCAGTTGCGACATTGGACTCAAACAGCTCGTCCTTGGCCAATTGGGTCGAGCGAAACAGAGCGAAGATAAACTGAATTCGTGCGTAGTCCATAATCATCGCCTTCAGTCGCTCTCGCTCCCGTCGGGTGCCAAAAAAGATCTGAGCCCCTTGATCCGCGGTTAGCTCACCATAAAAAACCCGATCAACTAAAAAGAAATACTCATCACGGCCATCGACGTACTTCACTCCGACGGCTTGCGGATAAAAAAGTTTTTGTTCGCGCAGCCGTCGCTGGCGATCAGAAAAACTCCCGGCCACCGTCTGAGAATCGGTGATCATCCGGGCCACCTGAGGATTGATGGCTCCCTGGGGATCGTAGATCAAGTGGGTCTTGGCCATCATCGCAAACAGCGCGTTACGGGAACTCTCACTCAGTTTGTCGCCTTCCCCAAAAATAAAGGTCCACGCTTTCAGCTGCTCGAGGAACTTTCGCTCTTCTGCGGCTGGCAGGTCTGCCTTCTTCAAACTCAAAATGACGGTTTCCACCACTGACGACAAGAGCGCCTTGGCCTCGGGAGTTTGGGCCTGTTTTTTTCCTTCTTCGAATCGCAGAACGAACATTTCAAGTAATTCACGATCAAAGGCTTCATTTTTTAAGTGCAAAACAAAATAGAGGCGTCGATAGAATTCGGCCGCGGCAGGCGCATTCTTGGCCGCCAATTTCATAATCTGCGCCGAACTCGGAACCAGTCCAAAATAGGCCAGCCCCGGACAGCTGTCCGCTATCTTCTCGCAGTCCAGACTCACGGCGCGGACATACCTTTCAAGGTAGGGCAAAGTTGCTTTGGCGCGCTCGCCACCCTGCTGCCACTCACGCTGCAAAGCTTGGTTAAAAACGGTCAATTCCTCGCGCACGGTCCGCACGGTCAAAGATTCCTGGGCCCGCACTCGGGCGGGACTTAAAACAATTTCTGATAGGGGACGCAAAATCTCGCGCTCCGGTTGAGTCGACTGGGAGGCTTGTTGCTGAAGGGCGCGAACCTCAGGTGTCACCACCTCGGTGAGGTCGGGACGAGTCGCGGAGTCCTGGACCGTCGGCCGCTGGTCGGCGGCATGCTGGTGAATGGGCTTACCCTTTTCCGTGCAGGAGAAGAGTGAGGCCGCAATCATAAAAATTCCCGCTATCCGTCGCATTTCACTTCCTCAAAAAGTATAAGATGCTGTTAAGCGCACCAATCGCCGATACTGATCAAGATACCAGAAGTCGACGATGCCTTCGTCTGTAAAGCCGCCATTTTCATAGGTCAATGCCGCTGACCAATCACCCCAGCTGTAGGAAACTCCGTACTTGTTAAGATGAGAGTATCCGACATAGTCATCCAAATAGCGGGTGGCCTTAATCACAAAGGTGTAGGCCAAGCGCAGCTCTTTGTAGAACTTAAAGGTGTTACTAAACGCATAGGTGTAAAAGTAATTCGGGTTCGCCGTTTTGTCGGCACTGTACTCAAAGGTATTTAACATCCCGGAAACCGAAATCATGTGACCCATCATGTAACCGATGTTCGAAAAAGCCAATCCCACCCCGGTTCCTGCACTCAAAATTCCTTTGTAGCCCTCGCGCCGACTGGCTTCGTCCAGCAGCGCCTCACCGCCGGCAAAGGCTTTCCACGAACTCATTCCCCAAAACATCTGTTTGTAAGTCACCGTGGCCCCAAGGCTGGGGCTCAGGGTCTCATCATAGGATTGTTTTTGATCCTTATAGATTTGGCCACCGACGGTATTGGCCCCAACCGAAAGACTTCCTGAGACATTCCATTCGGGAGTCAATTCGTAAGACAATCCTCCGCTCACCGCGTGAGTGTAGGCGCGGGGCGTGCGGTTGTCTGCATAGTCGGTGGACACTCCATAGCTCACAGTGGCCGAGAGAGGATTTTCCTCCTCGCCCTTCTTCACGCGAGTGGAATGAGGGGGCTTAAGCTCCGGAGGTCGGGCCAAAGCCCCGACCGGCACCAAAAGCGCCGCCAGCAAAAGGGCAGCACCCCTTCGCGGTGAGATCAGCTTGTTAAATCCACGTCTCTTCACAATTGCGCCTTATTCACTTTCTCATCGTCCACTTGGAGGGCGAGTGCCGTAGAAGTTGCCTGTGCGTTGAACAAAATTATCCCAGCGGATGCGCAAATCTTCGATGGTTTGCCGGTCGACCATAGGAGGAACACCCGATTCCAGCCAGTACACCGGTTGTCCATCTTGTAGATAAAATGGCAATTTCAATCGAGGGCTCAAATCTTCAACGCGCTTGGTGCCGTCTTCGGCTTCTTTCATCGTCACAAACAACTGGTTGATGCGGTTCAAAACGCGGTGAGCACGACTCCCATAACGCTGCCGAATTGCTTCTTTCACTTCAGGCCAAGGTTCAAACAGGAACACACCAAGATTGTTAATAGTCTGGGCGAACTCCAAGGCTTCCTGCATCGGGCCGGCCTGATCCAGTTTGATCTTAGCATCGGACACCGTGCTCTTCATCAAACTGAAGAACAAGGGCTGCCGGGTGTAGGAGTCCTTCTCAAACAGAAGTTCTTCGAAGTAGGCCTTGCCCTTTTTACCATCGACTCCAAACTCGCGGGCGTTCTGGACGTCAAATTCATCTAAGGACAAGCTCGCCACGGCCCGAATGTAGGCGTCAATTAAGTCTCGAGCCGAAACTTCTAAAACCTCTGATTCACAAGGTTGAGTCCGGCAGTCCTCTTTGGGAACGCGCACCGGGCCCATCAAAAAGTACTCGCGCAAGGTGGCCAGATAGGCGGATAGGTCGGTTTCGGAGGTCACTTGCCCGTGCCACTGGACAAAGGAGTTGGTCTTGCCATTGAGCAAGGTCATGCCTTGTTTGATGAACTCCTCTTTGCTGTCACGGAGGTAGACTTCGGCATCCTGCGCGGTTTCCACGATGGGATCGCGCTCCAATCCCGGAGGCGAAAACACACTGACGCGACGTTGCCGTTGCAAGCGCGCGAGATCTTGCCCATACACGGTCTTTTCGCGGTCTGTCGGCTGCATAAAGATGTCCGCCTCAACCCGTGCCTTCATCCGCATCAAGAGGTCAAACTTCGACATTCGATAAGTGCGTCCATCTAAACGGTCAAAGCGATAGCCACTGCCCTCTTTGCGAAAGTAGCCCGTATTGATCTCGTTGACCTTCTGGCCTAAGGCCGCCTCATCTTGAATCTTACTGAGGGGCTCCATCAAATCATAGATCTTGCCAAGATGTGCGCGTTCTTCTTCGTAGAGGCGATTCATGCGTCGCTGCTCAATTTCCTTAAGATCCATCAAGCAATCGAAGTACCGCTTGTGGTGGCGAATGTAGAGCTTGGCCAGCGACCGTTTGAGATCCTCAAGAGTGCCCAAGTGAGCCCGGACCGTTTTGAGGTCGGGGTGAGCATCGCCTTTGGCCTTAATCTGGCCGGTGCGCAAGAGGTCCGCCTCGATGATATCGACCATCGCATGCACATAAGTGATGCGATCGTCGATCTCATTGCGAATCATCTCTGCCGCGGTTGAGGATTGCCCCAACAAATTACCCAACTCTAAGTTGACGCTATTGGCGCCCGCACCACTATAGGTGTAGCGATCAAGCTCTAAGAGACTAATTTGCACCTTTGGCGGCAAACCGGCGCCGGGACGGAAGGTTTCATAAGCGCACAAGGTATCCACGTTGGCAAATCCCGGATGGCCAATGGTCGCACGTTCATACTCCAGGATCTTGTCTCCCAATTGACGAATGTTTTCGTCCAAATACTTGGTGAAGATCAGGTCAAAGAATTTACTTCGGTTGGTTCCTTCGCCCTTGTCATCTTTGGCGACGAAGGTTTGTAGCGTATTGGTGCTCAACATGTAGTGGAGAGCATAAAGGATCATTTCTCGACTCAGTAAGACCGGATCATTACCAAAGCGAAACCATACGCTCTGAATTCCACCGTCAAAAAAGACATCTAAAATAGTATCCGCGGGAATTTCAAAGGCCGCTCCCCACCAAGTGCGGACGGTAATCTTGCCCTTCATTTTGGCCAAATAGTACGTCATCACCATCATGTTTGGGTAAACCGAGAGATAGTGGACGTTACGATTGACTGACTTTAAGAGCCGCGTGGTCTCGTTGTACTCTTCTGACAAGAGGTTGCGCCCCTTAAAGTAACTACCTAAGAACTTATCGAGCATCTCGATGCGGTTTTGAATCTTGAGCCAACGCCCAGAGATATCGCGCGACTTGAGGATGGCCTCTTGAAAGATCTCGTCACTGCCAATCGAATCGGAGTGATAGATCGAACTCATAAAGCGATTGGTCTCAACAATCATGTAGGCCAAATACACCTTGACGTAGGTCTGGATAATCGCCGGCAACTGTTTGAGAGCGCGCTCTTGGTTGGTGTTGTCGAGAACCATTTTAACTTCAGAAGATTCCAGATGCTCGCGGAACAATCGATCAATAATAAAGAAGTACTCGTTAAAAAACTCAGGATTGCCGCCGTTTTTGCGACGGCCCTCGTCTTGCTCGAGCTTCTTAAGAACGTCTTCAATTCGCAGATTCTTAAACACCTGCTCATTGCCGTCCTTTTTGATGTCGCGGATAATTTGACTAAACGAGAGACCAAAATCATCACCCTTTTCCTGAGCCTCAGCGATGGCAACTTTAACCGAGTCGTTGAGCTTGGTGCGTGCCGCGTCTTCATAGAGGCAACACTGAGCTGCCATCTCGAACATAATCCGTGTTCCATAGCGAAAGAGATCCGCCTGTTTGTTGGAGTAAACCCAAGGATTAAAATTTTCGACAAAGGCCCTAAACTCAGGATCCGAAAAACTCTTGGGCTTGTACTGCGCAATCAGGGTCTCAAAAATACCCCCATGCACCTCGCTCAGGTAACCCGTCATCAGGCTGGTGGGCTCCGCCCGTCCCCGTCCGCCCGCTTGGGGCTGACGTCGCCAATAATCCATCAAAAACGCATAGAGCCGAGAATATTTTAAATACGCAAAGGCATAGTCGTCGTCCTTGGTTCGATTGGCCTTGCTGGCTCGATGAGCCATGGCCAATAAGCGATAACGATCCTCGACGAGAGTACGGCAGGTTTCACTCGTCTCAACACAGCTTCGTGGCGACTGAGACTTTTTGAGTTCTGCCTCAATTGCGCTGTCACTGTCACCGGCGATTAAAACCAGAATCGGCGCAGTCCGATTGTCCTGAAAGACTTCTTCGGCCATGCAATCGCGTCGCAAATCTCGGCTACAGCCAGAAAACAAAGTGTTCACATAGTCACGCTTGAGCTTGGCCAAATCTTGAGCACTCACATAAGCTGGCTTCTCTCGTAAAATCGTCAGCAAAGCATGGTTGAAGACTGTGACCATTTGACTGAGGCGCGTGGTCCGATAAGCCGGGTTTTCAGTGTAATTGGCGTTCAAAACAATTCGCGAAAGGGGCTTCACGATCTCAGTCCACATTCCGGCCTTTGACTTCTCCGGATGACGCAGGATTTGGTAGGCCCGATCAATATCAAAGCTATTAAACTCCTGCGAAGACGCCGCCACCTCCGCCGGGGCCGCCGTGGGCGTCCACTCCCGTTTGGGCTCATGCTCATAGCGCGGCTTCGCTTTTGGCGAACAGCTCTGAAGAGCCAAGAAGGAGATCAGGGTCGCAATAACGAGTAAAGTGTATTTCTTCATTGAGCGCTCCCTATTTTACCAAGAACTCTTCAGCAATTCGCAGCCAGTATCCATTGACGACAGCTGCCGCCGATAGAATCTGACCCGTTCCTCGTGTTGATTCATCACAAATCGCCTGCATCGTCCGGCCCGAGAAGTTGGGCGGAATCTTGCCGGAGACTTTGGTCTCGTACTTGCCAAACTCGGTACGGATCGAATCGTAGAACTGGCCAAGTTTCTCTTTGTTGGTTTCTTCCGCAAGTCCAGGCGGAATGTAAAAGCCTTTAAAGTCTGGGTTGCCGTTGTCAAAGTAGCTCGCAAGCCCGCTGCCGTTAAAACCATCGACACAAGTATCGGTGATCGAGTCATGTAGCTCCCGAAGTGAAAACTTAACACTGTCTTCAAGCAATAGGTCGCCCACTTCAAAGTCATAATCCACTTTATAGGCAATGACATAGGAACTCGTCCCGCTCCAAAACTTCATTTTGGTGATCGGATAGAGGAACATCCCGTTGGCGCGTACAAAAATGTTACCTTGAGGCAAAATAAAGACGTCGCGCGCCGTTGAACTCTTGTCGGTAAAAAAGTCGTAGACCGTGGCCGTGAACTTTTTGTAGTGGTCGGCCGCTGTGCCCGAGTTGGCATCGGGCTGGGTGGCGGAAATAATCACTGCCACCAGACTTAAGTTGAATTCGTTCTGCTGATTGAGCGTCTCATTGTAAGCTCGAGGGAGCTTGGCCGAGTCGTTACTGTAGTAACGTTGCCAGGGCACCATCCAACCTGTCGCCAGCACCGAGCGTCCCATTGAGGTCATGTTGTCGCGTCCGGTTGCCGCAAAACGCAAGTTGTATTTAACCGCATCGGCTACCAGCTTGGTGTACTCGCGTGGATAAAGCGTACGGTAAAGGAACTTGTTCTCGTGGTAATCATAAAAAGGATTCCAAGCAAACCCACCCCAGAACAGCAGGTAAGGATTGGCCGTGGTCAAGGTAAAGAGCGAAGACATCTTGAGAGGCAAGTTACTTAACTGATACCAGGAACCAAAAATGTGGCCCCAGTTGCGACTTGAGTCACCGACCAAATAGCCTCCGCTGATATAGCGAGCGCTGTGATCGATTTTGGAAAAGTCTCCTTCTGGGAGATTGACAAAGAATTTAAATTCACGAAGCGCCAGGTTATTGGCGCGACACAAATCCACCATCTCTGGATCCTTAAAAATCTCTCGCAGAGTGCTGCTCGTCACTTGGCTGCCGTCGGTGGGATTGTCCTTTTGGCAAGCTTGGGCAAATTCAAACAGCGCATCTTGATCCATGCGCAGTTGGTCCCATAAAGCCTTGAGCTGCTCATCGCTTCGCAACTTTCGGCGCATTTCATCGTAAAACAGTCTCACCCGCGAGAAAGTACTAAGAGAAACCCACCACAAGCGGTTTTCCGCTGACCACTCATCCGCCCCTCCACCTACAAGAGAGTAGAGACTGGCCACTAAGTTGTCGGAGATTCCCTCAAAATACGAAGCGACGATATCCTCGGCCTTACTGCCGCGGTCCCAGCGATTGCAGAATGGATCTGCGGCAAGGGAAGCTTCATAGTCGTTACACGCCGGGAAATAGGCCACCGGCAAACGGCTTTCGACCGTGCCATCGGCTTTTTTGACCTCGGTGAAGCTGCGGATTTTGCCGTTCGCCGGAAGTGCGGCAAAGCGGAACTCGTCCTTAGCCTGATGATAGAGCGGGTATTCACCTTTATATAGATATCGCAAAACCAACTCGTCGTGGATCATGGGGTGGAGGTCTTGCGCCGGCAAAATCATTTCGGTGCGGCCGTTGCGATATCCCATCACCGACGACATATTAGTAAAGCCGGCTTTGCGAGTGGCCCTTTCACTGAGGGCTTTGACGTATCGAGACGGCACGGTCCCCTCTTTGGGCACAATGTTCTCTTTAAACTGGTGGCCCATTCCTAACATGTGACCCACTTCGTGCAGAGCCAAGTCTTTTACTACTGACTCGAGCATCTCCGGATAGCTCCGAACCGAACGGGCTTCGCTTTGGTTCCACGCGCCCACCATGTTTTCGATCGTACGTCCTTCTTCGACAAAGAAGGCTGATGCCGTGGGAGTGAAGTGAGCAAGTAAGTCTGCGCGCTTGGCGCGATTACTTTCACCAATGATGCCCTTGATTTTCTTACGGTCATCCGTTCGGAAGAAGTTCTCGATCGACTGAGCCTGGCTCTGGCGCTGATACCCGAACTGGTTCAAAATACTCTTCTGCGAAAAGTACTGGGCATTGCCCTCAATTTCTGCCTGGGCTGTTTTAACCGCATCGGCAGCAATCCGACCCAAGTCGCTTCGGTTTTCCTGCATTTTTGCTAAATGAAATTTCAGCCCTTCAATTTCGCGCTGCAAGTTGATCTTTTCTTCATTCGAGCGTGGGGCCAGGCGACTCAAGCGCGTGATCTCTTGATTAATTTGCTCCAAGTGATTTTGCGAGAGTCCGCTCACCATGGTGGGTTTGACCGCCAAATTAACCGCCTGCAATCCCGGAATGTCCGGCAGGCGTTGCGGAATCGGCGGAGTGCCCATCCCTAGAGGAAACTGTTTGGTCAAATTCTCCACTTCCATCGACGACGATGAAGAAGTGGGCGCATAAGCATTAATGTACTTTTCGAGCATTCCACCGTAGAGAGTGACTCCACCCCAAATGATTTTACCGTTTCGGACGTCGGCATGAGCCATGCCGATTCCAAGCGGAGAATACATTGAAATGGCCTTGTCACTGATCCAAGTGATCGAGGGATAGCGAAGGTCAAAGGGGTGTTTAAAGTTGGCCACCACTGGTTCAAAGACCTTGAAGCCCTTAGCCACGGCACCCACATCCTGAAAAGTCTTGTTCCACTCTTCAACGACGCCGATGATCGTCTTCTCGTGCTCCTTGGGAACACCATTGAGATAGAGCTTCTGCGTTTTGCGCACATCCCAGTGAGCCACATACAAATCGGGCTCGACACCTTCGATTCGTTTACCCATGACGTGCAGAATGTTGAGGTACTTGGCATTTTCTTGATGGTACGGAACTCGTTTAAAGGAGGGGTCGTGATCAAACTTAAGGAAATTAACTCGGATCTTGGCCTGCATCTCGCCGCCCCACCAACCCGCACTCACGGTGTTGATGGAAAAACCTAAGAAATTATTCTTGTGATCCCATTCGATGTCTTCAGTCGAGGTCACCCGGTGAGGGCCATCCCACAAAAAGTCGTGGATCTCAATTCCCGAGAGATTCAAGCTGATCATCGGGCGTGCAGTCCAGTGCGAGCGACTGGTGTTTTCGATCCACTCGTTGGTTTCGCGGCCGTAAGAGTCTTTGTTTTTCTCAAAGTAAAAGTGTTTGGTGATGGGGATTTTCAGCGCCTCTTGCCAGCGCGAACGATCATCAGGAAAACTGGGATGAATCACTTTTCCGACCAAGTAGTTCTCGGTGACCTCGAACTCAATGTTACAGTGCATGGCTTCGTTCACCATGAGGGTGATGTACTTGCCCACCCAACCGCGACCCATCTCTGGAGCCCATGCACAGAGGAAGGTTTTGGGCTTACCACTGGCATCAACGAAAAAGCTTTTCTCGATGCGCTCTTCGGAAGGGGGCGGAGTTTCTGCCGCACGCTCTTTAAACATTTTGCCGTTAAGTAATCCGCGACCGGAGCAACTACTGACCACCAGAAGCAGCACCAGGTTCACCCACAATTTGAGAATTCCAACTGGTCTTTGAGAAGTGCGGTATGACACGTGAACTCCTTCCCCGAGGGGAGACAATCCAATTAATGAGCGGTAACTAGGCCACTTAATGCACAGAATAAGCCACGCTACCCACCACTTGATGGCTAGTTAACTATTTGAATTTAAAGCGTTTTGAATTATTTATAGGTAGTATAAGAGAAATTGATGGATTCGGCCTGATCAGGCCCTTTTCATTATGACCAAAAATGCGGGCCCAATTTTGTCGCTCGTCATCACAGAGTCGGCACAATCGATGCAATTTCAAGCCTGCAGTTGATGAACAACAAGCCAGGCCTGCGGTTAATTGCAGACCACCAAAGACTGGCGGAAATTATGTCCCACCATGGAGGTTAAAATGTCCATTCTCACTCGAAAAACACCGACACCATCACCAACAACTTCCGACCCTTTTTCCCAATTCCAAGAGGAGATGAATCGCCTGATGGAAAACTTCTGGGGCCGTAACCATTGGCTGACTCTCCCCGAGTCTTCTTCGACTTTGGCGACCTGGGCTCCCAAGGTGGACGTGAGTGAAACCGAAAAGGAATACAAAGTTCGCGCTGAAATTCCCGGCGTGGATCAAGATCATGTCGAAGTGAATTTTCAAGACAACACTTTATATTTAAAGGGCGAGAGAAAATTTCAGGAGGAAGAGAAGCAAGAAAACTTCCACCGCATCGAGCGTAGCTATGGGCGCTTTCAGCGCACCATCCCCTTCGCGACTCGCATCAACGAGGAAAAAATCTCCGCTCATTTTGACCGCGGAATCTTGACCGTGTCTTTGGCGAAGGCCGATGAGGTCGTCAAAGGATCACGCAAGATTAACGTCAGCACAAAGCAATAGTCCTGTCCGCCCTGCCCTCTTAAGACCTCAAGGGGGTGGGGCTTTTTACTGCCAGCGCAAATACCAAAGTGCCCCGACGGCCGCTTTAGGGGTGAAACTCCGGCAAGAAACGTCGAATTCTCTGTTGCGGGCGGGGCCCGCGGGGGTACCAGATGACATCGTCCCAACTGTCAAGCAAAGCGCGCAAACGGAGCAAACGATCGCGTCTTACCAGGGCATTATTAGCACCGCCCATTGACTCCCATTCCCCGTTCACGCCATAGACAATCTCTCCCCGCTCATTGGTGGTAATCCCAAAGCGCGCAGGATCGCTCCACATTGGGGTGTTTTCGGGAATGGCGCAGGTTTCGCCCGTGTTGATGATAGAGATAAAGGCTCGACATTCGGTGAGGAAATCCAAGGTCTCCTGAAATTCCTTTTCTCCTTCATTGGGAAAACCCACGACGATGTTGAGATGGACTTCGATCCCCGCAAAATAGGTGTCACGAATCACCTGCTTTGCGACATCCACTTGCGTGTGCTTTTCCATTAAATCCATCACGGCCTGTGACCCCGTCTCAAGTCCGAAGGACAAATAAGAACAGCCCGACTGCCGCATGGACTTGAGCAGTTCAGGAGTCATCCGCCGGTCAATGCGGGCGTATCCGCCCCAGGTGAGCCGAAGACCCTCATCAACGATTTTTTTCGCCAACTCGCCTAGCACGCGAAAGTTTCCGTTTACCAGCGAATCCGCAACCAGGTAGTGGCTGGGCCGTCCCTGCGCCATGTTTTGAGCCATTTCGCGAACAATATGATCGGCTTCGCGAAAGCGAAACTTATTCCAATAGCGAGTTTCAGAACAAAAAGTACATTTGGCCACGCAACCGCGGCTCATCATGATCGGCAAGGACTGTTCTCGATACTGTGCAAAATCAAAATCGTTAAAGTAGGGAAGCGGCAGTTCATTAAGATGAATATTGTCTCGCGCCCGCTCTTGCTTGACCTGGCCGTCAGTGCCGCGATGGAGAGTGCCGAGACAACCTTCTAGATCACTCTGCCGACTCAACCGCTCCACGGCCTCAAGACCTGAGAGCTCGCCCTCACCCACGACGACGGCATCGACTGCGCCTCGTTCAAAATCGCGCCCGCGACGGACATTCCAAGGACTCGCTCCCGGTCCACCGTAGATGACCGGCAACTCAGGTCGTTGGGCCTTGAGTTGCAACGCCATCACCCGACCGCAGTGAATCGAAGTGTCATACAAAGAAAAGCCCACAAGCTCTGGGCCCCAGGCCAAGACCTCTTGCACCAGAGAAGGAATTTTAGGGGCCAGGTGTGGGAGAGTTAGGCGCTCAAATTCTTCTTCGTTCGCCCAAGCTCTAAAGTTGGAATAGGACCACATATCATCAGGGAGATGACGAAACATATTCCACAAGCGAATATTGAAATCGAAAACCTTCACCTCATGCCCGGCGGCCTTATAGGCGCCCGCCATACTGGCCACACCTAAGGGTGCGGTGAGCGTCGACCAGGCTGGGGCAACAATCAGTGCAATTCTCATAAAATAAGCACACACTAAGCAAGCCCACGGGTCAACAAACTTCCCCTCAAAGGGAGTTGCAAAGGATTCGGGAGTTAGGATTTTTTCTTAAACAGCGCTTCCGCCGCATTTTTTAACTGGTCGCGAGTGGGACCGGTGCCACCGTCGCCGGTGGAAGGCTGATAGTAGTCACAAAAATTCGAGCGGTCCTTTTCGCGCACCACATCGGCCGAGGTTTCCTTACATTCATTGTAGACTTTAGGATCATAAAAGCGGCAGTTGCGACAGCAATGGGAATCTTCCCCGCAATTCTGGCACTCATCCCGAATCCCAACGGAGTCAGAAAATTCCGTTTCAACTCCGCACTTAAAACACTTGAGCTTAAACACTGCCATATATGACGAGCCGCCGGTTACCAGAGTGGCTTAATACTAAAATCGTGGCGCGCTTCAATGATGCGCGTGGTTCCCGTGGCTGATCTCATAACGATCGACTGAGTCGAGGCTCGCTTCTCCGGCAAAAACCGCACACCTTGCAGTAAGGGCCCGTCCGTAACTCCCGTCGCACAAAACATCACATCGCCTTGTGCCAGTTCGTCGCGAGAGTAGGCCTTGTGGAGGTCTTTGACTCCCATCTTTGACGCTCGCTCCTTCTCTTTCTCATTGCGAAAGGCCAAACGACCCTGAAAATCCCCGCCCATGCACTTGAGCGCGGCAGCGGTGATGACCCCTTCCGGCGCCCCTCCAATTCCGAGCAACAAATCCATTCCCGAGTCGGGCCAACATGGGGCAATTCCGGCCGAGACGTCGCCGTCGCCGATCAAACGAATGCGTGCGCCGGTCTTGCGCACTTCGGTAATCAGGGCCTCATGGCGAGGGCGATCCAGAATCACAACGGTCATATCTTCGAGTGATTTTTTAAGTGCTTCAGCCACCCGGTGAACGTTTTCCGTGGCGCTCAGTTTGATGTCGATCACTCCAAATGCCGCCGGTCCGCAGGCGATTTTGTCCATGTAGGTATCCGGCGCATGCAAAAACTTCCCCTGTTGGGCAATGGCAATCACCGAGATCGCCCCCACTCCCCCTTTAGCGCAGATCGTGGTGCCCTCTAGAGGATCTAAGGCAATATCGACTTTGGGTGCATCGGGTCCCTTGCGGCCCACTTTTTCACCGATGTAAAGCATCGGGGCTTCGTCTCGTTCGCCTTCACCAATGACGACCGTACCGTCGATGTTCACCGAATCAAAAGCCCGGCGCATCGAATCCACCGCCGCCTGGTCGGCTGCCTTTTCATTGCCGCGGCCCATGTGGCGCGCACTCGCCAAAGCTGCAAATTCCGTGATCCTTACAAACTCGAGGGCCAGGTTTCGATCCATGGTTCTCTCTCCAACTGTTGAGTAATTTCCGCCTTCATTCGCACCGGTTTAATTTGCGGGTCCACCGGCACCAGCAGCGTTTCACCGGTCGCCAGCAGGCTTGTTTGTGCGGCATTATAAATGGCATACCGAAAGCGGATTTTCAATCTTTCCCGCCGCGCGACCACCGCAATCTTCATCTCGTCATCAAAACGCGGACCCCGATGATGCTCCACTCGCGACTCCAACACCGCAAAACAAAGAGGGGCGTAGGGGTAATGCTCGCCAATCAGTCCCCGGTCTCGCAACCATGCGACCCGAGCCTCTTCGAAGTAATGCAAGTAATTGGCGTGATGAACCACACCCATGGCATCAGTATCGACAAAATTCACCCGCCGCGAGTAGATGTAAACCCCATCCATCAGCGCTCTGCTCCTTGACTGCTGAGCTCTTCGACCAGGGCCTGAAGAGGGGCTTTGACCTCGCCCACATGACTTAACAAATTCATGGTTCGAAGCACCAAGGGCGAGCCTCGGCTCACCGAAGCCCAGTCGGCACCGAGCTCATCGACTCCGCCATAGTCCCGTTGCAAATCCCACTCGGGGGAGCGTTTGCCACAACTCAATGATCCATACTCGTAAACGAGGGTTTGGTCGTCAATCTCCACCACCGCTCGTTCCACCCGTTGCGTGGCCTGGCCTCGCTCATCCCGTTCCATCCACAAGTACAAATTGGTATCCTTGGGGCCATGAAACCAATAATCAAAGGTCATCGCCTCGCTGAAAAACTGCGGATGAATGGGGGTCAATGAGGCGCCCACGAGTTTGTCGACGAGAAACCGGCCAAAGGCGGAGCGAGTTTCGGGCGTCACCTTGGTCCACCGAACGCCCGTCATTTGTTCGCGCACCCAAATGATTTCGGCATCCACCGGAACCGCCGGTTGGTCACCCAACTGAATATGGAGATGGTGAATTTCACCCGCCTTTAAAGCCGCTTTTTTGGGCACTCGTAGCGCGGCTCCGGAATAGCTCATATCAAAGACTTCGGTGGTCGATTCATTGGGCCACAAAATCCGAGCCCCCAAAATCTCCCGCAGACTTCCTTGTTGAAAATCAAAATAAAGGCGCGGGCACTGACGTCGCTCCTGGGGGGAGAGTTGACTGTCATCGAAACTGGTTTTGGTTTTGGCCATGGCCCCTCTGCCCTATTGCCCCCCGGGGGCTCCCGGCCCCGGCACCAGCCGTGGCGGATTTTGATTCTTTTCCCATAGCGTTTCGATATTGTCGCGCAAAGCTTCGGCAATTTTTTGTAGTACGATCTCCAGCCCAAACTCGACAAAAAACTGCGGAATCGGAAGTTTCTCGTAATCGTAAAAGGCTGTCATGGAGATTTCCGCCCCCCGACGCTCAATGTCTTCAAGTCGCACCACTCCCCTCATTCCCTTCATGGTCCCGCCAATAACATGAAAAAGAATTTGGTGTTGAGTCTGGCCATTAGTGAACGCGATCTGCATCAGCATTCGGGCGTGATACTTAAAGGCTGCGACGTGCAGAAACAACTGGCTCTTACTCTCTGTGAAAGTGGCTTCTTTGACGTATTCACTTAAATCTTTCAGTCGATGAAACTCGCGCACCCGATCAAAGGCAAACCGGGCCGAGGCTTTGAGGTTGCCAGCTCCGCTCATCCGCAACCGATTAAGGGGATGGGTGGCGTTTTTTTCCTCCGCCACTACCGAAACCAACACCGCCCGCCCTTGGGTGAGGCGGTCGACCGCCTTAGGTTTAGTTCTCCACCAAGGAGTTTTTTCGACCCAAACGTTAGGAAATCCTAAGGGTGCAATATCAATCCATTCCGGCCCCGGAGGTGGCATGGTCACGACAGAATGCTTTGCGTTAGAGGCCGCTGGGAGGGAACCCGTCGCGGTTTTTGCTGCATCCGCCTGGCTCACAGAGGAAGGCCCGATCAAAAGGGCGCACCCGGTAGCAAAAATAAATTCCCTGATATGACTCCTCACTTGTCCCTCTTTGGCGGAAACTCTATAAGACTTTAGCAAAACGAGTAAAGGGGCGCATCAATGAATTCCTCGGCGGAATGGAAAAAACAACTGCCCATGGCGGCAACCTATACCCGTATTGGACTCACGCCTTTTATCGTTGCCACTTTCTACTTTAAAGCCACCTGGATGGGTTGGGTCGCCGCGGCCTTGTTTATTGTTGCCTCGATTACCGATTGGTTGGATGGATATTGGGCCCGCAAGTTCGGCGCCGAATCGGTCATGGGTAAGTTTATGGACCCCATAGCCGACAAATTGTTGGTCCTCGGTGCGCTCATTATGCTGCTCGATGTGGGCCGGGTCGACCCGCTCATGGTGCTGATTTTTCTTTCTCGCGACATTTACATTGGCGGACTGCGCTCGGTGGCGGCCGCCAATAACGTCATCATTGCCGCCAAACCTTTTGGTAAAGTAAAGACGGCTCTGCAAATGGTGGCAATCCCACTGCTGCTCATCAACACTTCTCCATTCGGCCTTCCCGCCTTAGAAATTGGCTACTGGGCCCTCTGGGTCAGCGTCTTCCTAAGTTTGGGATCAG
This sequence comes from Bdellovibrionales bacterium, assembly GCA_020850475.1. Taxonomy (GTDB): domain Bacteria; phylum Bdellovibrionota; class Bdellovibrionia; order Bdellovibrionales; family UBA1609; genus JADZEO01. The sequence goes on from JADZEO010000113.1 coordinate 61,372, forward strand.
CTGTTCAGTACAGCCTCGGATACTTCAAAGGACGCTCCGCAACTTAGGACGAAAAAGTCGTTCAGCAAAATCGTGACAAGAGGCCCAATCCCACATAGGATTTTGCCACACATGGATTGGCTCAAAGCAACCTTTTGGGAAATAAAACAATCAAGCGCACTCAAGTGGTTCGGGTTTTTGCTCGGGCTTTCGCATTTGCTCACTTTTTTTACTTGGGCCAGTACCGGACACCCACCGCTCGGATATTATGCTGACTCCGCTCCTCTTTGTTGGAGCTTTTTTGAAGACTGCGCGAGCCTGAGGGTCCTTTCTTTGGGCCAGATGACCCTTGTTTACTATACCTACCCGGTGCTTGCCGCCATCGCGACCATTATGTTCGTGTCCAACCGACTTTATGGCGTCGGCTGGTTCTTTTTGACCCTGGCATTCTTTTTTAAGTCGCTGCTTTATTTTAACGACGCTCGTCTCAGTCACAACGCCCATTACCTCCTCTTTTTGGCTCATGCGGTTTTTTTGTTCGCGCCACAGAAGAAGTCGATCCTCAAGTATTTGCTGGTTTCGTTTTTTGTCGCTTCCGGAATTCTCAAGCTCAACACCGAATGGATGTCGGGCGTTTGGCTCACTCAGCACACGGGTTTTCATCCCAAGTTTGCTGAATGGGTGGCGGCCTTAACCGCCCTTGCAGAGTTGATCTTGCCGTGGATGCTGGTCTCGCGAAAATCCCAAAATATCGTCGTGGGCTTTCTCGGACTTCTGGGGTTATCGATTGGCTATTGGTTTATTTCGGATTCCATTGGTCCGGCCGTTCAAGTGCTCTTTGTGCTATTTTATCCGTTTTATTATTTTGAGCAGCGGCGAAATGAAATGGAGTACCTGTACCAGAGCTACATTCGACCCGCAGCCAGCCAGGCCTGGCTTCCGATCGTCATTCTCGCCTTCTGGACTCTGCAGGCCCTACCGTTTGCCAAACATGTCAACCCGGCCATGGCGAGCGTGAGTCAAAACCTGGCCCTGGAAGGCCATCCCACCCATCAAGATTGTCAGCAAACCACGTTCGCCATTTTTGCCAATGAAGTCCGTGAAGTGGATTTGGGCGATCCTAAAGGTCGACCCGAGCGTTTGCAGTGTGATCCGTTTATGCGGTTTTTGGATGTCAAAAATTTGTGCCGCAAGCTCGCTGAAGAGTCTGGCTTCCAAAACGTCGCCAGCTCCTTTTCACTTCGCACCCTGAATGACAAGGACTATCGGCGCATTTTTGAGTCGGACGACTTATGTAACAAGAAAGTGAACTATCGCAATTTGGAGCAAGTGGGATGGAATCGGACAAAAGCCGATTGAGTTGGCTGAGTAAGCCGCTCTTCTTTATTTATTTGATGGGTTGTTTGTTCTTTGTATTTAAGAACAATCCCTATCTCTATTCCACCGAAACACTCAAAAGCATGTTTCACAAAAAGCAAAGCGATGAGATTCATCCGGTCCCTCAAGTCAAAGTTGGTGATCTTAAAGCCGGTGACCTGACGAGCGCTTTTGTTTGGCGGATGAACCAAAATCGCTCGGCGTTTTACAATCCCGCTACCACTTTTAATTATAAGTACGAAAAAATTTGGTCCCGTCACCTGTTGCTCGACGGAGACGCGATTTTCAAGTCCAGCCTCTGGGTTTTTGACGAGAGCGGTTACTATTTGTATGGGTCCGGAGCCGCGTTGGCCGCCACGGATACCTCGGGACTGCTCCGCTGGAAACTAAAGTTGAGTGATCCCAATTCTACCTTTGCGGCGCAGCCGCTGATCACGAAAACCCGAGTCTTTGCCTTAACGACGGATGGCCGGCTGTTCGCGATCGACAAAGACCATGGCCGGGTCCTCTGGACCGTACGAGCTGGAGTCGGATCACGTGGTTCCCCAGTTCTGGTTGGCCAACGCGTCCTCTTTTTTGCCACTGAGGAAACCGCGGACCTCAATAAGGTCAACAAACTCTTTGCTGCGTATGCCGAGACGGGAAACATCGAACGACTCGGAACTGATGATGTCGGCCCGATCACCAATTATCCGCCTACAATTAACGAGGAACTCAAAAGCCTTTATGTCGCCAGCGAAGCGGGCAACTTATTCGCTTTTAATTACGAAACCGGAAAACTCCTGTTTAAGACCTCGACTTCGGATAAAATTCTTTCAGCCGTCGTCCTTGCCGACAAAAAGGCGATCTTCTCCACCATGGACGGGAAGCTCGTTGCCGTCGATGCCAAAACCGGGACGCTCGCGTGGGAAACTGATCTCGAGTCGCCTTCCGACAGCACTCCCACCTTTATTCCTGATTATAATTACTTGGCCGTCATGACCAACAACGGCTACTTACAGACCATCGATATTAAAACGGGGGAACGAAAGTGGAAGTTTCTCACTCACAACTCGTCCTCTCACCACAACACCGTCGCCATTCGCTTGAAGGGTCGCTGGATCGAAGAACACTCGATGAAGTGGCAGTACAAGGGCTGGGTGATTGTGGCACCTTGTGGTGACAATCGCCTGTGTATTTACAACCCCGAGAGAGGACAAATTGTCGACCGGATGAGTTTGGAAGGGCGTTTGGCCTCGGAGATCATGATTTCCGGTACTGACTTTGTGGTTTCCATCACGACTAAAGACAAAGACTCGGGCGAGGAAGTCATGCAGTTGATTTTACTCGGCGAAAAAAGACCGGGGTCGGACAAAACAACCCCGCCACCCAGCAGTGGGGTCCCTCCTGGTACCCCGGGCTCCTCATAAAAACGCAGAAAACTCTGCAATCTCGAGCAGTTAATTTTGTTTTAGGTGATTGACAAGCCTCTGGTTGTCCGAGTAAAAATGAGCTTCTCTTGTCTAAACGCGGGAATAGCTCAGTTGATAGAGCGTCGCCTTGCCAAGGCGAAGGTCGCGGGTTTGAGTCCCGTTTCCCGCTCCAATTCACAAGTCGATGAAGTAGCGAAAACGTAAAAAACCAAGAAGTCTTAAATACCTAAAAACACTGAAGGTCCATTTTAGATTCTTGAACCCATGCCCCCCTGAGCCCCCTTGGGAATCCCTGGTTCCCTGCCATTACCCTGCCACCGCAGTTTTCTTCCGGAAAAATTTCCCAAAGTTCAAATTTTTTGAATCTCGGGAAAAATTTCCTCCGCTTCAAATTTCAAAGCCTAAACGCAGAGAAAGAGAGGCGAATTATGGAGAGGCTGAAACACCCGGGACTTGTCCTTCGGCACTTGCGAAAGACACAAGGACTATCCCTTCAACAAGCAGCAGAGAAGTTAAACCGCAGTGCTGGCTGGCTGAGTGAGGTTGAAAATAGCCGTGGCCGAAGCACTATTGACCGTGAAGAATTCGAGCGAGTCATCGGGCTTCTAAACGGCGACAAACATCGCGACATGTTCAGAACATGGATTTCAAACCAGCTAAACTTGGAGCGCGTAGACCGCACCTTTGATGGTGCCGTGCTGAAGCACGTTCGCTTAAAGCAGGAACTTAGGCTTAAGGAAGCTGCCAAGAAGCTCGGTATGTCCTCCAGCT